>JBIKKC010000053.1:0-11749 GCA_044360615.1 Bacteroidia bacterium
TAAGGTTGTTAATTGTGACTTCGATATTCTTTTTTGCATTGTCGTCTGGAACCAAAGTTTTAAAGGTTTCAAACGAACGTATGGCTTCTTTTTTCTTTCCCATTTGTCCATAGGCTTCACCTAAATAGTAGTGAAACTCGGGATTCATGGGCTGCAATTTAACAAGAGTTTCGAATCTTGCAACTGCTTTGTCAGATTGACCACTTCTCATAGACAACATCCCTAGTGTATAATTGGCCTCAATATTATTAGAATCACGCTTGGTAACGTCTTTTAATAATTGAACACCTTTCATAATATCTAGATCGTTTTGTATGTAACAAATGGCCAATGCATTTTTAGCTTCTATATTGTTGTCGTTTAAAGCAATTACTTTTTCAAAAGCTACAATGGCTTCTTTAGAAGCATAAATCTGCATACTTGTATCCTCGCACATAGCAGCAAACTCATAGAATCTTAGTCCAGTGTTGAACCAAGAATTTTCATCGTTAATTTTTGAAGCAACTTTTGCATAATAATGCGCTCCAATAAGTGGGAATCCTAAAGAATCAAACATTCTGCCTAAATC
This sequence comes from Bacteroidia bacterium, assembly GCA_044360615.1. Taxonomy (GTDB): domain Bacteria; phylum Bacteroidota; class Bacteroidia; order UKL13-3; family UKL13-3; genus B1. The sequence continues at coordinate 569 of JBIKKC010000053.1, forward strand.
GGCAATTACAAATAATCTGGCATTAGCAGAATCTGCATTTTGCATTTCGGTAGAAAGTACCTCCCAAGTTTGAGATGGAACTGAATCTTTAATGGAAGCTAAATAAGCATCAAAATCAAAACTGCGCACCACCACTGAGGATTCTGGTGTAACCTCTGGTTTTAAATCGCTGTGCGAACTCTTGAAATTTAAATAAACAAGAATTCCTACTAACGATAATAGGACGGCAACAATAATGATTTGAGCTTTATTAAATTGCATTATGCTTCTTTAAGAGCTTGTTTTGCTTCCGCTTCTCTCTTTGCGGCATTGGTTTTTACTGCCTCACTTTTTTTGATTTTATCAACAAAAGTTTTTGCTGGCTTAAACGATGGAATGTAATGTTCGTCAATTACCATTGCTGTATTCTTAGAAATATTTCTGGCAATTTTCTTTGCACGTCTTTTGATAATAAAAGATCCAAAACCACGGAAATACACATTTTTTCCTTCTGTCATGTTGTTGCGTACAACCTTAAAAAAGGACTCTACTACCTCTTGAACTTGGTTCTTGTCTACTCCAGTTTTAATAGAAATTTCCTGGATAATCTCTGCTTTAGTCATTGTTTTATATTTATTTTACGTCTTTAATAATGTGAAAATGAACTCTTTGCTACATTTATAAGGGGTTGCAAATGTATGCATTACTACTTAAAAATGAATTTTTTTTTATAAAATCTTTCATTTTTCTTGCCAACCCTTGATTATGCTGCAACAAAAACTACAAAATTGGTATCAAATACATAGAAGAAATCTTCCATGGCGACATACAACTGATGCCTATACTATTTGGTTATCAGAAATTATTTTACAACAAACTAGGGTCAGCCAAGGCCTACCATATTTTGAAAAGTTTTACAAAAACTACCCAAAGGTAACTGATTTAGCAAATGCGCCCCAAGACGAAGTTTTAAAACTTTGGCAAGGTTTAGGTTATTATAGTAGAGGTCGTAATATGCATTTTACTGCGCAATGGGTGGTAAAAAATTACAAAAGCCAGTTTCCTAATACCTACCAAGAATTGATAAAGTTAAAAGGAATAGGTTCTTACACAGCAGCAGCAATTGCTAGTTTTTCTAACAACGAGAAGGTTGCTGTTTTAGATGGAAACGTGTTTAGAGTTTTGGCTAGGTTTTATGTCATGGATACGCCTATTAATACAAACTTAGGCAAGAAAGTATTTGAAGAAAAAGCAGCCTTATTTTTAGATAAAAAAAATCCTGGTTTACATAACCAAGCAATGATGGAATTAGGCGCTCTTGTTTGCACGCCTAAAAATCCTAGTTGTTTCAATTGTCCACTCTCTGAAGCGTGCCTTGCTTTTACTACCAATTCTCAAGAAAGGTATCCTGTAAAAGAAAAGAAATTGGTGGTGAAACCTAAGTTTTTTTATTACTTTAATTTAAATCATAAGCAAAATATTGCTCTTTTTAAAAGACCTGCAGGTGGCATTTGGCAAGGCTTATACGATTTGCCTTTGCTAAGTTCTGATGTTTCTTTAACTCCAGAAGGCTTGCAAAAAGAAGTTAAATTACAGTTAGGGTTGAACCTAAAAATGAAGGATTTAAATGAATGTCAATGGAGTACCAAACACCTATTAACACACCAGCGAATTCAAGCCTATTATTTCTCTTTAAAAATCGACCCAGAGTTGCTCATTTTTCCTCAAGAGATAGTATGGGTTAATAAAAAGGATTTAACAACTTATGCCACTTCTCGCTTGTTAGAAAAGTATTGGGAAGCAACTCAATTCAATTAAAATATTTTTAATATGAGTTGGCTTTCTTAAATTTGAGCATGACTAAAAAAACCTTTCTTTTCTTTCTACTTTTTATATCCGTTTCCTTCTTGCAGCCTGCGTTTTCTCAAAGTGCAGTATTAACTTGGCTAAATACGCCAATAAATGCAAACTCGAGTGATAGAAGTATTTGTTCTTTTGCTGATGGAAATGAAAAGTACGAATTAAGGTTGCAAAGAGCTGGCCTGAACCAAGAAGCTTTTATTCCAATTCTTGAAATTCAAAAAAATGGTTCAGATAAAATTAAGTCTATTAGCGTAAATCTTGGAGCCGGTAAATCAAATGAGCCGCTGCAATTAGCCAGTGCCAATTACGAAAATGGAATTATATATGTTTTATTACTTGGGGATGTAGCACCAGGAGTATATAATTTTTACGCCGCAAAACTTAATAAAGAAGGAGAACTAAAAGGTGATTTAAAATTGTTAAAAATACCTGCTAATGCAGGTGCCAATAAAGGTACACCTTACTTAGTTTCCGCTAATTCAGGAGTAGGTTCGGGTGTTTTTTCTTTGTTACTTTTTGCTTTTGGTAATGAAACTTCAGAAACACGAAGTTTAGTGTTTAATGGATCAGAGAAATTAGCGTTAGGAGTTCTAGCCTTCAATCAAAAATTTGAAATTATTAATAGTGAGATTTTAACCATTCAATCAAAAAATGAGGGGATAAAAATTAATCAAATTTACCTTGCAGCAGAAGGTGATTTGCTACTTTCGGTTCAAACCGGAATAGTTAAAAAAGCAAAATCTTGGCTTTACCATACGCATATCTTCCGACTCAATTCCTTGAAAATAGAAGAACTTTCTATCAATCCTTTAAGTTCCAAAAGAATATTAATTAAAGACCGTGCCAATGAATTATGCATAGCTTGGTGCGAACAAAATAAGGTATCTGATCCAGTTAAAATTTGGGTGCAACAATATGAAAAAGGGGAGTTTAAAAAAGTGCGTGAGCATAGTTTTATTTTAGTAAATGCGGAGATAGAGGACTTAAAGCTTCCTTTACAAGGTAGAAATTTCGACCTCATACATTTAGAAACTAAGCCAGAAGGTGTTTTTATTATGGGAACCTTTTTTGAACAAAAGGAAAATAAGGTAAAGAAAGGCAAGGTTACTATGCCAGATAAACGCTTTGAGTACTATTATTCTCTAATAAAGTTAAGTTCAGAGAATCAAATTAAGTGGTTTAATTTTCCAATATTTATCGAGAAATCGGCCTATAGTCCGGCCTTGTCTTGGGAAGATGATAGAATTTACTTGGTTTATAATACCCATTACAAAAACCTTCTTCCAGATGCCAAGTCAAATATTTTGTTATTACAAAAAGATGTAGCTAAGAACGCTTGTGTTGTGGCGCAAAAAATATCCATTTTTGAAGGAACCATTAGCAAGGAGACAGTTTTTACACAAAAAGAAAAATTACGCTTGTTAACAGCCTATGCCGAGATTTCTGGAGTAAAATTTAATATCGATGCCATTACCAAGCAAAGTGCTGGAGATGCTTATAAAAATAAAGTGAAAAATGCTTTGATAACTTTTAAATAAATCAAATTATGTCTTTAAATAAGGTGCTTTTAATTGGGAATTTGGGTCAAGACCCAGTAATTCGTTATCTTGAAAACAGCAGAGTGGTTTGCAATTTTACCATAGCTACCAATGAGTATTATACCGACAAAAATGGAGAAAGAAAGGTAGAAACCGAGTGGCATTTGATAGAAGCTTGGGATCAATTGGCAAAAAATTTAGATCAACTAAAACTCAAAGGCTTTCTTAGAAAGGGGAGTCAGGTTTATGTTGAAGGCCGCATTAGGACAGAGAATGTTAAAGATAAGAATGGTAATGAGGTGCAACGAAAAAAAGTAAAGGCCAACAATATTCAATTTTTACAACAGCCTAAAGACAACGAATCCCAACAACACCCTAATTCTGAACACTAATAATTTTGATAACTCCCTGTAATTATTATTTTTGTAGTGAATATATTTAAAACAAAAAATGGGAGAACCTCCGCTTAGTCATTTACTTCAAATCTTAAATCCCGAACTTAGTTCTTCAGATTCCTTATCAATCCTACTTTCACTTGCAGCTATTGTTTTTTTTATTTTTTGTTCAGCGTGTTTTTCTGGATCTGAGAATGCCTTATTTTCTTTAAGTGCATCTCAGTTAGAAGAGTTACAAGAAGAGCTTGGTCAGAAAGCCAATGCTATAAATTATCTAACACGGCACCCTAAAAAGTTGTTAGCCACTATTTTGATAGCCAATACTTTTGTAAATATTGCGGTGGTGATGGTTACCAGTGCGTTATTTCAAACCATATTTACCTTTTCTGTTTATCCATGGTTGGGGATTGTACTCGAACTCGTTTTAGTAACCTTTATGTTAGTGCTCTTTGGAGAGGTAGTTCCTAAAATTTATTCCTTCCAACATAATGTTAAAGTAGCTGCTTTGCTTGCTGTGCCTATACTTAGAACCTATCAAGTACTTAAACCTTTGGTTATGGTTTTAGAGCATTCTACTAGTATTATTGATAAACGCATTACGAAAAAAGGACATATTTTTTCGGCAGATGAGTTAACCCATGCTATCGATATTACTTCTGAAGTAGATACCCCTAAACAAGAAAAAAGTATTTTAAAAAGTGTAGTTAATTTTGGCAATACCAACGTAAAGCAGATTATGCGTCAACGGCCCGATATTGTTGGGGCTGACACAAGTTTAAACTTTAAGCAATTAATGTTACATAATATTGATTCGGGTTATTCAAGAATTCCTGTTTTTGAAGGGAATTTGGATCAAATAAAGGGCATTCTGTTTACCAAAGACCTGCTCATACATATGAATGAGCCAGATGATTTTGATTGGAGAGCATTGCTAAGACCTGCCTTTTTTGTGCCAGAGAGTAAGAAAATTGATGATTTATTAAAGGAGTTTCAAACCAAGCGTGTTCATTTAGCTATTGTGGTGGATGAATTTGGTGGAACCAGTGGATTGGTAAGTATGGAAGATATTGTAGAGGAAGTGTTTGGCGAAATCCAAGATGAATTTGACGAAGATGAACATGTATTTACTAGGATAAATGCCAATAATTTTGTTTTCGAAGCAAAAATGCTCATTAACGACGTTTGTAGGTATATGGAACTGGATGCTACTATTTTTGATGATGTTAGAAATGAAGCCGAAACCTTAGGAGGACTATTGTTGGAGCTAAACGGAGATTTGCCAAAAATTGGAACTGAGCTTAGATATAAAAACTTCACTTTTAAAATTGAATCTGCAGACGCTCGTAAAATTAAGCGGGTAAAAGTCACCCTTGAGCCTTAATTTATGAAGTTAAAATTGCCAATAATTGCATTCCTATTCCTAATCTTTTCCTGCTCTGGTGATGAAAATTCAACCCCACGCCCTAAGGGTTATTCACGTTTAGATTTCCCAAAACGTGTAAATCAAAAATACGAATTAGATAAGTGTAATTATAGTTTTGAGCAGCCCAATTATGTGGCAGTGCAATTAGATCCATACCCCAATGCAGAAGAATGCTGGTACAATGTTCAATATCTCCCATTTGGCGCAACCTTACACTTAAGTTATAAACCTATAAAAAATAGGGAAGAATTATTTCTTCTATTAAATGATTCTCGTGAAATGGTTTTTAAACACGTTATGCGTGCTGACCAAATTATTGAAAACTATATCAATACACCCCAATTTCATGGCATTTTTTATGAGCTTGATGGAAGTACCGCTACCAATGCGCAATTTTATGTAACAGATAGCACACATCACTTTTTAAGAGGTTCGTTGTACTTTAACTCAAGAACAAATCAAGATTCTATAGCACCCGTTTTGGCGCACTTAAAGAAGGATGTTATTCATTTAATAAATACCTTGGAATGGAAAAACTAGAAACAATATGGCTTCTATTTTTCACCAAGAATTAAGCTTGGGTTAATTCTCTTTCCTCTTCTCAGTTTAAATTTATCAACACTAAACTTCTTTATATGGGAAATGGCTTCATCCACTGAATCAGTTACCAAAAGATATTCTCTAATTTCGGTAGCAGAAACAGTTTCATTTTTAATCATATCCTCTGTTAATTCAATAAGATTTTTCCAATAATCACGTCCCATTAATACCACAGGAAACTCATTAATTTTACCTGTTTGTATAAGTGTTAAGGCTTCAAACATTTCATCCATTGTTCCCCAACCTCCGGGCATAATTACAAAGCCATAAGAATATTTAATGAGCAATGTTTTTCTAACAAAAAAGTATCTAAAATCTACCCATCTTGTAAGATATGGATTTTCTTTTTGCTCATGCGGTAACTCAATATTACAACCAATACTTATACCATTACTTTCAAATGCACCACGGTTGGCAGCCTCCATAATTCCTGGGCCACCGCCTGTCATTACAGCAAAGCCTAGTTCTGTAAGTTTTGAACCTAATTCTCTTGCTTGCTGATAATAAATGTTGTCTTCCTTAAAACGGGCACTTCCAAAAACAGTAATGCATGGACCTAAAAAGTGTAAAGCCCTAAATCCATTAATAAATTCTCGCATTACTTTAAACAAAAAGAAAAATTCCTTTCTTCTCGATCGTGGCCCTTCTAAAAACCTTCTTTCGCTGTTTAATTCTTTTTCTTTAGTTTTAGAAATTTCCTTTGTTACCATAACTTAAAACTTAAAACTTAAAACTTAAAACTTAAAACTCCCGCCTCCGCTAAAGCTCCGTCGGGCAAGCATACCTAATACTTCATAGTTCATACTTCATACTTACAAAAGCGTATTCGCCAAATTAGCCAATTCAGATCTTTCCCCTTTTTCTAAGGTAATATGCGCATATAATGGATTGTCTTTTACTCTATCAATTAGATAAGATAAGCCATTAGATTGCGAATCGAGGTAAGGCGTATCTATTTGAAAAATATCGCCTGTGAAAACAACCTTGGTTCCCTCTCCAGCGCGTGTAATTATGGTCTTAACCTCAAGTGGAGTAAGGTTTTGAGCCTCATCAATTATAAACATGATATTAGATAAACTTCTACCTCTAATATAAGCCAAAGGAGTTACAACCAACTTTTCTTGGTTAATCATATCTGTGATTTTTTGATATTCTTTATCTGTTTCTTTCCATTGGTTTTGAATCAATTTTAGATTATCCCACAATGGCTCCATGTATGGGTTAATTTTTGATTTAATATCACCAGGTAAAAAACCAATATCTTTATTACTTAGCGGTATGATTGGGCGTGCTAAAAAAATTTGTCTAAAACTTGATTTTTGTTCTAGGGCAGCGGCCAGTGCCAATAAGGTTTTTCCAGTTCCTGCAACCCCTTGTATGGTTACCAATTTAATGGCAGGGTTTAGCACTGCATGCATGGCAAAAGCTTGTTCAGAGTTTCTAGGTTTAATGCCATAAGCACCTGTTTTATTTACACGTTCTAATGCTTCTGTTTCTGGGTTGAACCAAGTTAACACTGAATTAGAATTGTTTTTCAAAATGTAAAAGTGATTGGCAATAGCCTTTCCCTTTATGGCAAGCTCGCTGTTTGCAAAACCTTTGGTATAAATCTCATCTATAACCGATGCTTTAACTTTTTCTATAACACTTCGGCCTGTTCTTAAGGTATCAATATTCTTAATTTTACCTGTTTCATAATCTTCTGCTTGTAGGTTCAAAGATTTTGCCTTTAGCCTAAGATTAACATCCTTGGTAACCAATATTACTGGCCTTTCTGGGTATTGCTCTTTTAAAGAAATTGCAGCATTTAAAATACGGTGATCCGCCTTTCGCTCGCCAAAAACAACTTGGGCATCTACCTTAACTTTTTCATTCATAATCACCTTAAACTTTCCTCTGCTTGGCCCATTTATAGGAATCCAATTGGTGAGAATATGATCGCCAGATAATTTATCAATATACCTTATAAACTCTCGCGCTTCAAAGTTAATAGTATCGTTTCCTTTTTTAAAATTATCTAATTCCTCTAGCACGGTAATAGGTATAGCAACATCATGTTCTGCAAAATTTTTGATACATTTATTGTCGTATAGGATAACCGATGTGTCTAAAACAAAAATTTTTTTTAGGGCCTCAGGTTTTTTCTGAACTTTTAAGGGAGCTTTCTTTTTAGGGGCTGCTTTAATTAATTTAGCCATATGTTGGTGTTAATAATTTGGTAACGTAACACCCAAATCTTCTATTTTATTTTTATAAAACGGTTCAGAACTTTTGAACATTTGTGGAAAGGGTGGGAGTTGGGCCAAAGCTGATAATTGGAAAAGGGGCCCAAAGGCCCCTTTATCTTTACAAAACAATAAGCCGGGTTCTGTTACCTCGCAATGCGGGGCGACTATCATTTACCTACGCAGGCAATTGCTTACCTGCTCTAGCAGCCTACCCACAAAGAATAGAGTAAAACTCTTCATGTTAAGCGAACATGCTTCGTTTTAAGGCGAAGTTCTTTGCCTATTTGGCCTTGCAACACATAAGGTTTACCATGCAATGCTTATCACTAAGCATCCGGTGGGCTCTTACCCCGCCTTTTCACTATCACCTCCTTTGGCCTAAGCCATTAAAGGCTACTTTTTTTCTGTGGCACTTTCTGTTCTTTGTTATTACCTCAAAGACCTTCCCGTTAGGAAGTATGCTGCTTATGTTGCCCGGACTTTCCTCTCTGAATTACTTCACAGCGATAGTCTGTTTTGCCCGACAAAGATAATTTATTTAACTGAATATGAATAGTCTTAAGAAATACTTGTGCAATAGAAAAAATAATAGAAATTCGCAGCATATTAAAAGGCTTCATGGCACTATATAAATTTAAAATTTCTTTCGAAGAATACGAAGATATCTACCGCGTAATAGAGATAAAATCTACGCAAACCTTTTTGGAATTCCATAAGGCTATTTTGGCCAGCATTGGTTTCGATGAAAAACAACTGGCTTCTTTTTATATGAGTAATGATAGCTGGAAAAAAGGTCAGGAAATTACCTTAGAAGACATGAGTGAGGATCCCGAAAATCCAGTGCCTATTATGTCTAAAGCTAAGTTGAGTCAATATATTATAGATCCGCATCAGAAAATAATGTACGTTTATGATTTCATAGAATGTTGGACGCTCATGATTGAATTAACGCATATTGCAAAAGAGGAAAATCCTAAAGTTAAATATCCAAATTTGTTAAAAAGCGTTGGCCCAGCACCAAAACAATATGATAAGGTTCAAAAATTTGGTTTGGTAGACGACAATGAATTTGATGAGATAACCAAAAACTATATCAATAGAAGCGAAGAATTACCTGGAGAAATTTCTGACGATGAAGCAGATGAATTTGGCTTGTTTGACAATGGCGAGGGTGGAGAGGATGCTGAGGCTGGTGGCTCAGAAATAGAGGAACTATAAACTATGCCTGCATTAGAACTTAAACGTCCCTTAGTAGTTTTTGATTTAGAAACTACTGGTATAAGTATTTCCAATGATAGAATCGTTGAAATAGCCTGTGTTAAAGTACTTCCCAACGGTGAAGAAATTACTTTAGTGCAGCGCATAAATCCTGGTATTCCTATTCCTGCAGAAGTTACAGCCATTCATGGCATCTCAGATGCCGATGTTGCTGATAAACCTAGCTTTGCCGAATTTGCTAGAGAACTCGCTGTTTTTATGCAAGGTTGCGACTTTGGTGGGTTCAACTCTAATAAGTTTGATTTTCCTATGTTGGTAGAAGAATTCTTGCGCGCTGGAGTAGATTTCGATCCAGAAAATAGAAAATTTGTAGATGCACAACGCATATTTCATACCATGGAACCTCGCAATTTAAAAGCAGCTTATAAGTTTTATTGTGATGCTGATTTAGAAAATGCACACAGCGCCGAAGCAGATACAATGGCTACTTGGGAGATTTTAAAGGCTCAAGTGGTGCGGTATCAGCAGCTAGAAAATAATATAGATTTCCTTCATAAATTCTCTGGCCAATCTAATAATGTAGACCTAGCGGGTAGGATTGTATTGAATGATAAAGGTCAAGAAGTATTTAATTTTGGCAAGCATAGAGGTAAATTAGTTTCACAAGTGTTTAAAGCAGAACCTGGCTATTACCAATGGATGATGGACAACGATTTTTCTTTAGATACCAAACGTCACCTTACAAGGCTTAAGTTAAGAGAAAAGTTCTCAGCCTAACGCAACAGCGTAAAATTACCTTTTTTGGTATGAAAACTGCCATCCCAACCGCTATAATTTACTAAATAAAAATAGACATCAGATTTAACCTCAATGCCTTTAAACTGGCTGTTAAATCCTTGCTTTTTATCATAGCTTTCAAAAATCTTTTCCCCCCAGCGGTTATAAATTTGTAGGTGGTAGTCCTTTACAAATGCAGTAACAGGTAAAAAAGTGTCGTTTAACTCATCTCCATTTTCTGTGTAAGCATTTGGGGCATATAAAATTGGCGCTTGAATTAAGTCTATTGTATTAGAAACACTTTTTTGATTAAAGCCAGTTGTGCTTTCATAAGCCACAGCTGTATAATTGTAAATGCCGTTGTCGTAGTTTAATTTTTGGTCTCTATGAAACAATGATTTGGTGCTAGTTTCATAAATTTCAATATCCTGATTAATGCCAGGTTCAGTTCTAAACAGCTCATACCTATTAGTACCATCTATCCAATAATCATATGGTAACCAATCTAATGTATGCACAAATGGGATACTGTTACCTGTTAAAAGCATGCTGCAGGCCTCTTTATCATTTACACTTAAATTGCCGCACAAATCCATGTTCACTAATTTGTAGCAATAACTATTATCATCTACTTTTACGTTTTGATCCAAATAAAAAGTGTCATTTAAATTTCTTAACTCAATTACTTTTTCATAATCAAAACCAAATCTACCTTCTTTTTTGTAAACTATATAACGCCAAAAACTATCTGCATTAGCAGGCTGCCATATCAATTTTATTTCTTTGTCTTGCTCTACAGTTACTGTATATAAATTTAAATTAGGTGCTGGTCGTGGAGATACTTCTAGGCAACTTAAGGCTCCTGTATCACTAAAGTATCCACAAATATCACTAGAACTTATTTGATAGCAGATATTTTGTGTTCTGTTAAAATTATACAAGTCGTAGTACATGGTTTGTTTAACATTGTCTAAGCTTGTAATCAATTGCGAAACATTATTTACTACCCTAAATAAGTACAATTTTTGAGTAAAAACAGTTGCAGGATAATTAGGCCATTCTAATAAAATACTATCATCATTAATCCGCTTAGGGCAGTAGATGCGTGGCGATTTTGGCTGCAGCATAGGTTCAATCAGAAATTGTATTTTCTTAATACC
>JBIKKC010000054.1:0-11699 GCA_044360615.1 Bacteroidia bacterium
AAGAGCTTTGGATCGGACTCAAGCACCATTTTCCGCATGGACTTAAAACCGAAGTTGCGCTATTTGCTAAAGACACCCTCAATAATAAAATTCATTTTTGGGAACAGCGACACCTGCTCCACTTTTGCAATGGCCAACCCAACAATTACCAGCTTGGAGATTACTGGTTCACCATTCCACCCTTTAACCCAAACCCCAGCACCAAACTCTATTTCATAGCCTACAACCTACCCAAAAACGATACCCTACACCAAATACAAGTCCTCATTACCAAATAACTCATAGTTCATAGTTCTTACCTCATAGTTATTCTTGCTTTCCTCCCCACAAAACATAAATTTGTTGACTCTTACTTTTTAGGAAATTTTAAAGTAAGGAAACTTCAATAAGCGCTACACATATTCGTTATACAAAATTATGTTTCGATTAAAACACTTATACACGGCCTTTCTCCTATTGGGTTTATATCCACTTATCTCCAAAGCACAGCTGCAACAAAAGCCTACTTGGGAGCTTAAAACCTCCAAGCAAGAGGTGAAAATTGGCGATGAGCTAGAATTAATTTTTACTACCAAAATCCAGAAAGATTGGTACATGTACTCCTCCGATTTTAGTGAAAAAGTAGGGCCTACTGTAGCTCTTTTCGACTTTGTAAAAGATCCCTCCTACCAATTAGTGGGCAAACTTAAACCTATTGGTAGTCACAAACATTTCGACGAAGTTTTTGAAGGAGAGGTTTCTACATTTGAAGGAAAAGCAGAGTTTAGACAAAAGGTGAAAATCCTTTCTGCCATCCCCAAAATTACCGTCAACCTTGAGTTTCAAATATGCTCCCAAATCACAGGAATGTGTGTGCTGCTTGACGATGAGTTAACTTTTAAAAACATAAAAGTTATTTCTCCATCTTCCAAAACATCCATAACCCCTCCTCCTTCATCCGACACCTCCATCATCCGTCATCCGTCATCCGACACCTCAGTCATCGGACCTCCGTCATCCGTCACCCCTCCTACTTCCTCCAGCGGCGTTAGCGGCGGTAACGAAAGTTCCTTGCTTGGCTTCCTCCTTTTCGCTTTTCTTGGAGGCTTAATTGCCGTGGTTACACCTTGCGTATTTCCTATGTTACCCATGACAGTTACCTTCTTCACCAAACGCAGCGAAACTAGAGGCCTTGCACTTAAACGCGCTTTTGGATTCGGCTTAAGCATTGTTGGTATTTATGCTTCATTAGGATTGGTTTTTGGGGTTTTTGGTTTAGGTGCAGACTTTGGCAACTGGCTTAGCACGCATTGGGTTCCTAATATGTTATTCTTTGTAATTTTTATCTTTTTTGCCGCAAGTTTCTTAGGCATGTTCGAGATAACCTTGCCACATCAATTTGTAAACCAAGTAGACAGTAAAAGTTCTATGGGTTCTTTCTTAGGCGTATTCTTTATGGCCTTTACCCTCGTTTTGGTTTCTTTTAGTTGCACAGGCCCAATCGTAGGATCATTGCTTATTGAAGCAGTTGGCGGTAAATTTATTAAACCCGTTTTGGGCATGGCAGCTTTTGGCGCAGGCTTAGCTGCTCCCTTTACCATTTTTGCAATCTTTCCATCTTGGATGCAAAACCTACCTAAATCTGGCGGTTGGCTCAATTCCGTTAAAGTAGTATTGGGTTTCTTAGAATTGGCGCTTGCTTTTAAATTCCTTTCTATACCAGACCAAACCTACCATTGGGGACTCCTAGACAGAGAAGTTTATATAGCTATATGGATTGTGATTTTCTTCCTTTTGGGCCTATATCTCCTTGGCAAATTACGTTTTGCCCACGACGATGAAGTTACTACCCTCAGTGTACCACGCCTATTTATGGCTATCATTACCTTTACATTTGTAATGTACCTAGTACCAGGCATGTTTGGTGCACCGCTAAAAGCCTTAAGTGGGTACTTGCCTCCTCAAGAATCCTTAGATTTTGATTTAAGTAAATCCAAAGGCGGTTCGAACCAACACGCTAATAACAGTGATGAATTAGGAGAAATCCGCTTCAAAGAATTATTTCATTTGCCGCACGAACTCAATGGCTTCTTCGATTATAAGCAAGCTTTGGCTTATGCTAAAAAAGTTAACAAGCCTATTTTCATAGATTTTACCGGACATGGTTGCGTTAATTGCAGAGAGATGGAAGCCAATGTTTGGAGCGACCCACAAGTATTAAAAAGGTTAAATGAAGATTATGTAGTGCTTGCTTTATACGTAGACGATAAAACTGAATTACCACAAGCAGAATGGTACACCAGTGCGAGAGACAACAAAGAGAAAAAAACCATTGGCAAACAAAATGCAGACTTGCAAATTACCAAATACAACGCCAATGCGCAGCCTTATTATGTATTGATTGATGCCAACGAAAAAACTTTAGTAGAACCTAAAGCTTACGATCTCAGTGTTCCTAATTTTATTGCCTTCCTCGATGCTGGAAAAGCTGCCTTTCAAAAGAAATAAAGAAAGTTTTATTTAGATTTGTATATGGATGTTATAAAAAAAACTATGAAGGTAGAAAAAGGGGGGGTAATAAATTTCTCCCTTAATACAGATCTTCCAGAAGGTGAGGTTGATATTGTTTTAATAGTAAATGAACATCCCAAAAAAGTATTCAATGTTTCAAAGTATTACGGCACTTTAAAGTCATTTCAAGAAGACCCTATTGCCTATCAAAAAAAGCAACGGAATGATTGGGACTAATTTCCTTTTAGATACAAATGCTATCATTTATTTGTTAAAAGGAGAAAAGGAATTAAACTCTATACTTCATTCTAAATCAACGGTTTATATTTCTGTTATTGGAGTTATTGAATATTTGTCTTTTAATAATCTAACTCAAGAGGAAATTAATACTTTCGAAGATTTTTGTGAGAATGTTATAATTTTGGATTTATCGTCAAATAAGAAAGATATTCAGAATATAATTATGCTAAGAAAAAAGTACTCTTTGAAAACCCCAGATGCAATTTTAGTAAATGCCGCAATGGGTGTTAGCGCCGAACTAATAACAGGAGATCGTGATTTATTTAAAATTTCTGAGGTTTCAATTTTGAAAATATGAGCATTAAACAACACTTTAACGAGGCCTATGATGTGCTAGGAAAATTCTTGGCCGATGAGGCAAACTTCGAAAAAATAGAAGCAGCAGGAATTTTGATGGTGAATTCTATAAAAAACGGTGGCAAAATATTGAGTTGTGGTAATGGAGGCAGCATGTGCGATGCCATGCACTTTGCAGAAGAACTTACAGGTAAATATAGAAATGATAGACCCGCTATTGCCGCCATTTCTATGAGCGATGTGAGCCATATGGCTTGTGTGGGTAATGATTATGGATACGATTTTGTTTTTAGCAGATACTTAGAGGCCGTGGGCAGAGAGGGCGATGTGCTCCTCGGAATATCTACTAGCGGAAACTCAAAAAATGTGCTCAATGCCATGGAGGTAGCCCGCAAAAAAGGAATTAAAATTGTAGGCCTCACTGGTAAAGATGGGGGTAAAATGGCAGGCGACTGCGATGTGGAAATTCGCGCACCACATAGCACCTATGCCGACCGTGCACAAGAAATTCATATTAAATGCATTCATGCGATGATAGATTATATTGAGTCCCATGTCTAAACTCTTTCGCAAAAAAACCATAGCAGATATCCAGCGAGACCACGCAGAATTGATAGAAAGCGGTGGCTCCTTGCATAAAACGTTAGGCTTCCGCGACCTTACCGCCATGGGAATTGCAGCCATCATTGGCGCAGGTATTTTTTCTACCATTGGCAATGCTAGCTTCCACGGCGGACCCGCAGTTATTACCCTGTTCATTTTTACGGCCATTGCCTGCGGTTTTTCTGCTATGTGTTATGCAGAATTTGCCTCAGTTATACCTATCAGCGGCTCGGCTTACACATACGCATATGCAGCCTTTGGAGAAATCATTGCTTGGATAATTGGTTGGGCACTCATTGTAGAATATGCCATTGGAAACATTGTAGTAGCCATTAGCTGGAGCGATTATTTTACTGGCCTCATGGCTGGCCTAGGCTGGAATATACCCACCTATTTTTCTATGGATTACTTGAGTGCTGCCAGAGGTTTTGAAGAAGCACAACCCCTTTTACAAAAAGGAGAAACCTTGTCTCATGCCATGTCCGAAGCTGTAACCGCTTGGACAAATGCGCCTCAATTGGGTTCGTTTAAATTAATTCTCGACCTGCCCGCTTTGGCCATCGTAATTGGCATAACTTGGCTTATTTATAGAGGTGTTAAAGAAACTAAAAACGCCAGTAACATCATGGTAGGCCTCAAGTTAATTGTGGTGGTAATGGTAATTGTGGTGGGCGCATTTTATGTTAACCCAGACAATTGGAGTCCCTTTGCCCCCAATGGCTTAACTGGCGTCCTGCAAGGTGTTTCATCTGTGTTTTTTGCCTACATCGGTTTCGATGCTTTAGCCACAACCGCAGAAGAATGCAAAGACCCAAGAAAAGACCTTCCTAAAAGCATGGTGGCCTCCCTTATCATTTGCACGGTGCTTTATATCTTAATTGCTTTAGTACTCACAGGAATGGTAAATTATACAGAGTTGGGAGTTGGAGACCCTCTCGCCTTCGTGTTCGAAAAAGTTAATCTTCCTTGGATGCAAGGTATTGTAGCGGTAAGCGCGGTTATTGCCATGGCTAGCGTTCTTTTGGTGTTTCAAAACGGGCAACCCCGCATTTGGATGACCATGAGTCGTGATGGTCTATTACCCAAAAAATTTGCTGCCATTCACCCAAAATACAAAACCCCTTGGTTCGCTACCATTGTAACAGGCTTCTTAGTAGCCGTTCCCGCTTTATTTATGAACCTTAGAGAAGTTACAGACCTCTCTAGCATAGGAACCTTATTTGCCTTTGTGCTAGTAAATGCCGCTGTAATTGTTATGGAAAGCCATAAAAGCGAATACCATACAGGCTTTCGTGTTCCCTATATCAATGGTAAATATTATGTTCCTGCACTTTTTGTGCTTGGCATAGCGCTCACCATTTGGTTCAAACCAGATTTCTTTTTGAACCTACTAACGCTAGATGCATGGTGGCACAATATTCCTATCTTAGGCTTTCTACTGCTTGCACTTGGAATAAGTTATTTAAGCTATACCAGAAACTTTTCGCTAATTCCTGTGCTTGGTTTAAGTAGTAATTTTTACTTAATGACAGAACTCGGACTAAGCAATTGGATTGGTTTTAGCATTTGGCTGATAATTGGTTTATTGGTTTATTTTAGTTTTGGAATTAAGCATGCTAAGCTGGCTAAATAACCTCAACTCTCCCCTTTATCTTCAAATTTTAGCCACTCAACCTACTTAATCTAAATTTTATCTCTAATTAATTGTGTAGTGTCTTGTTACAACTAGTTTTGCGCAGCTTTTAATTTTATGCTTAAACAAATTTTATTTACCTGCTTGCTCTTTCTAGGGGCTGTAGTGAACCAATCTGCCCTAGCTCAAAAAAACTTGAGCATTAGCGGAAACATCAAAGATGCTAAAAATGGGGAAGAACTAATTGGAGCCTCCATTGCTGTTCCAGCTTTAAAAACAGGCGTAACCACAAATGCTTATGGCTTCTATTCCTTAAGCTTGCCCGCAGGTACTTACAAAGTAGAGATTAGCTATGTGGGCTACGAAACCCAGATAAAAGAAATCACGCTTAACCAAAATCTTAAACTCAATATAGAGCTAAAAGAGTCGAAAAAAGAACTAAAAGAATTAGTGGTTCAAGGCGATAAAATTAGCGATGCCAATGTTTCTCAAAACAAAATGAGTGTGGTTAAAATTGATGTAAAACAAGTTAAAAAAATACCCATACTATTAGGTGAGGTAGATATCATCAAAGCCATTCAACTCCTTCCTGGCGTGCAAGCCGCTGGCGATGGTTCAACAAACTTTATTGTGCGTGGTGGAAATATAGACCACAACCTTGTGTTGTTAGACGAGGCTGTAGTTTACAACCCCTCGCATGTCCTAGGTTTCTTTTCTACCTTCAATGGCGATGCTATCAAAGATTTTGAATTGTTCAAAGGTGGTATTCCTGCCCAGTACGGTGGCAGATTAGCCTCGGTATTAGATGTACATATGAAAGATGGAAACTCTAAAAAATTAGGCGTTACTGGTGGTATTGGTATATTGTCTTCTAGGTTAACCGTAGAAGCACCTATTGTTAAAGATAAGGCTTCCTTCCTCATTAGTGGCCGCCGCAGCTATTTCGATGTTTTCTTTCCTTTAAACCCGCAGCTAAAAGACGTAGACGCCTACTTTGGCGACCTAAATATTAAGCTCAATTATACAATAAGCGATAAAGACAAAATTTTCCTCTCAGGCTATTTTGGTAGAGACGATTTAGCCTTTGGTGGCCTATTTGGTTTTGGATGGGGCAATAAAACTGGAACACTACGTTGGAACCATATTTTTAACAGCAAACTTTTTGTAAATACTAGCGTGGTTTACTCACGTTACAACTATAATTTCGATATCAACATTAGCGATAACTTAAACTTTACACGCACCAATTACATCGACGACATAAACTTAAAAGTAGATGGAAACTACTTTTATAACAATGCCAACTCTTTCAAATTTGGTGCTAAACTAAACAACTACGTTTTCTTGCCGGGTAAGATTGATCCTATCACAAAAGCTTCTATTGCAGAATCACAATCCTTACCAAAAAAGCGCGCCATTCAACAAGATCTTTATGCTTCTCACGCGTTTAAATATGGACCAAGATTCTCTGCCGAATACGGACTTAGGGTTTCTATTTTCTCCAATATTGGCGCGGGTAGAAGCATTAACTACTTAAATGGTAGCCCAACATATCTCGATAACGGTATTATAAAAGAAAGTCCTAAAGACCTTAACAACCCTTATACCAATTATGCCGATAATGAAATCTACAATACTTACGTAGGAATTGAACCAAGGTTGAACCTAACCTATATGCTCAATGAAAAAAGTTCGGTAAAAGCCTCCTTCAACCGCATGTACCAATACATGCACCTTATCCAAAACATAACCGCCTCTGTGGGTCAAGAATTCTGGACACCAAGTGATAATTACATTAAGCCACAAATGTCCGACCAATACGCATTGGGTTATTTTAGAAATTTTATGGATAACAAAATCGAATTCTCTGCTGAGGCTTACTATAAAAAACTATCTAATACCGTAGAGCTTAGAGAAGGAGCGGATATTCAATTTAATGAGGCCATTGAAGGGCAAGTAGTGGCTGGGCAAGGACGCGCTTATGGAATTGAAACCTTTGTAAGAAAACAAACGGGTAAAACAACAGGATGGCTAAGCTATACACTAGCAAAATCTGAACGCCAAGCAAATAATGTAAATAACAGCCAATGGTACTCTTTTAGATTTGATAGAACGCACTATTTTTCTTTCGTTTTGAACCAAGAAATTAATGATAGAATAAGTGTTTCTGGTAATTTTGTTTATGCCACTGGAGAAGCCTTTACACAAGCTAGTCAGAGGTACAGTATTTTTGGTGGAACCCAACCTTCCATCTACTACAGTGCCCGCAATAACGCTAGGTTTCCAGCCTATCACCGAGCAGATGTTTCTATGACAATTGGCAGAAAGAAGAGACCCGGAAGAGTTTATAAAAATGAAAGCGATATTGTAATTGCTATCTACAATGTGTATGGACGAAAAAATGCCTATACCCTAAGTTACGATAACGACCCAAATACCAATGTGCCGGTCGTTTACAAATGGTATCTTTTCACCTTCGTTCCTTCTATAACCTATAACTTTAAATTCTAATTTAAGCATGAAAAAGTATATTCACCTAAGTTTATTTGCCTTACTTTTTTTAGGCGCTTGTAAAGAAGAAATTGATATTGAAATTCCAAATGCAGAACCATTATTGGTAGTAGAAGGAAGTGTAACAACAGAACCAGATAGCTCTTTTATACGTCTTACGCTAACTAGTAATTACTATAGCCAAGACCCTTACCCTATAGTTAAAAATGCAGAGGTTTCTGTAAATGGAATTCCATTTTCTTACGTAGATAGTCTTAAACACTACATTGCCCCTACTGGCTATGTGGGTGTGGTAAATACTATTTATACCTTAAATATCAAGTATGATAATAAAACCTATAATGCCGTTTCTAAATTAGAACCTATGTTTAGGATAGATTCCTTTTTTCAAACATGGAAAGAAGCCCAAGAACCTTTTCTGCCAGCTGGATGGGGAGTAAGTTATGCTGGATATGATGAACGTACAAGAGTTAAATATACCTGGTTTGAAAATGGTATCTATAGTAACGTCATTAATGCCGATTCTTTCGACAATAACAAAATTACCTTCGACAATAATTTTACACCCATCAATGAACCATACGCTTTTGAAATCCCTTTTGCGCGCTTCGAAACAGGTCAAG
This sequence comes from Bacteroidia bacterium, assembly GCA_044360615.1. Classification (GTDB taxonomy): domain Bacteria; phylum Bacteroidota; class Bacteroidia; order UKL13-3; family UKL13-3; genus B1. The sequence goes on from JBIKKC010000054.1 coordinate 8,458, forward strand.
AATATATCTCCATATTTAGGTCGGTAGATAAAAATATGTACGATTTTATTAATGCATTTAACAATGCCAGCCCCGGTATACCTGGCCCTTTCCAAACACCACCTGCCAACCTGCCTACCAACATCACCAATGGGGCTGTGGGTTATTTTACGGCTATGGAAGTGAAGCGTTACAGATATAAATTTAAATAAAACTTTAGGAATTTTTAGAATAAAGCGTTTCGTATCACGTTTCCTTCTCTTAGCTTTGTAGATATGAGAATCCCTCACTTTTTTCTTTTTCTTCTCCTTTGCATTTGGGGAAATAGCCTCTTGGCTCAAACAGACTCTACAGATGAAGAATATGAGGAAGAACCAGTTCCGTGGGTAAAAGCCTCACAAGAAGGTAGGTATAAATTGGGTATCAAAATGGGCTTGCAATATTGCACTCTTTTAGGCAGCTACCCTCTAGATAATGGCGTAATGGTGGGTGTTTTAGGTGGTGGGCTTGCTCGTGTAAACCTAAATGGTGGATGGAGTTTTCAGCAAGAAATGTGCATTTCTTTTAAAGGGGGAAGATTTAAATCTACCCCACCAGATATCGGTACTATTAAAATCCTTTATCTCGACTTTCCCCTAATGCTAATGAAAAAATTAGGCAATAAAAGTCCACATAAAGTGGGGCTGGGCATGCAATATAGCACAGTAATTAATAAACTTATTTTTCAAGATAAAAGCACCTTTCCAACAGGTGGCGACCCTTCACTCGATAGAAACGATTGGGCCGGTGTTACGGCCTATCAATACCAATTAGAATATATTGCTTTTCAATTGGCTGTAAAATATGGTTTTAGAGATATTAATTTAGGAAGAGATTGGCCAGGAAACGATGGAACAACTATACCTAATAAATCAGGCAGCATGCATAACTTTGCGGTCGAACTAAACCTTCTCTTTTAATATGTACACCCGTAAACAACTGGTTTCAGAAATAAAGTCTAAACAATCATTTTTATGTGTTGGCTTAGACACGGATTTAACTAAAATACCTGCACACCTTTTGGCTGAACCCGATCCCATTTTCGCTTTTAATAAAGCCATTATAGACGCCACAAACCAATACTGTGTTTCCTATAAAATTAATACCGCTTTCTTTGAAGCCAGCGGCGCCAAAGGATGGGAAAGCATGCAACGTACTTTCGAATACATTCCCAAAAACTGCCTTACCATTGCCGATGCAAAACGTGGCGATATTGGAAATACAAGTCACCAATATGCAAAAGCCTTTTTTGAAACTTTAAACGCTGATGCTATCACACTTGCTCCTTACATGGGCAACGACTCTCTAGAACCCTTCTTTCAATATGAAGGCCATTGGGGAATTGTATTGGCCTTAACTTCTAACCCTGGCAGTGAAGATTATGAACAACAAAAAATTGGTGACCGTTTCTTGTTTGAACATGTAATTGAAAATACCTGTAAATTAGGTTCAGAACAAAACCTCATGTTTGTGGTTGGGGCTACAAAGCCGCAAGAGTTTGCCTTGATCCGAAAATATGCCCAAAACCATTTTCTTTTAGTACCTGGGGTAGGTGCCCAAGGAGGTAGCTTAGAAGATGTTTTTAAGTATGGCAGAAATGAGGATATTGGTTTGTTGGTAAACGCTTCACGTAGTATTATTTATGCCTCTAATGGGTTAGATTTTGCAGAAGCCGCTGCCAAAGAAGCCGCTGCCCTTCAACAACAAATGAGTTTTTTGTTAAAACAATAACAAGACCATATATTCCGAAACAAATTAAGAAAGCATTCTCATGTTTTGGATACAACTCATCATCTTGTTATCTCTTATTTTAATAGGAGCGCGACTTAAGGGTATAGGACTTGGAATTATGGGCGCCTTAGGTACCCTAATTTTTGTGTATGGCTTTAGCCTTCCTATCGGCAATGCGCCAATAGAAGTAATGCTTATTATCCTTTGTGTAGTTACTGCGGCGGCCTCTTTACAGGTAGCTGGTGGTATGGATTATATGGTAAGCGTGGCAGAAAAATTAATACGTAAAAAGCCTGCTCTCATCACTTTTATTGGCCCTTTTGTAACCTTCCTTTTTACCGTATTGGCGGGCACTGCGCATATTTGTTATTCTTTACTGCCCATTATTGCAGAGGTTTCCGCTAAATCTGGTATAAGGCCCGAGAGGCCTTTAAGTATTTCTGTAATTGCCTCAGATTTTGGGATTATTGCTTGTCCTATTTCTGCGGCAACCGTTGCCTTATTAAGTGAGTTTAATGCCATAGAAGGAAACACTTTTGGCCTAATGGATATTCTTGCCGTAGTAATGCCTGCTTGCATCATTGGTATTGTTGTAGGGGCTATAGTGGCTAGCTTTTTGGGTAAAGATCTCAAAGATGATAAGGAGTTTCAAGAAAAAATGAAAGACCCAGATTTTCGCCATTCTATTGAGGGAGTTGGCCCAACAGAAGTTAAAGTATTCCCCATAGAGGCAAAGCTTTCGGTATTGGTTTTTCTATTGGGGGTTTTCGCCGTAATGATTCTGGGCATTGTTTATCCTTTAAACAAAGAGTATTTCACAGAGACCTTGCATATTAGCATGGAAAAAAATATTCAACTAATTATGCTCACAGTAGTACTTATCAATGTTTTTCTAGCTAAAGTAAAAGCTCCCGAAATAGCTAAAAGTAGTATCTTCAGAGCTGGTACCGAGGCGGTGGTAAGTATATTTGGGGTGGTTTGGATGAGCAATACTTTTATTAAAGCCAATGAGGCTTTTCTTATTAATGCCATGCAAGGATTAGTAGGCGAGCACAGCTGGATTTTTGCTGTAGCACTTTTCTTTATGGCAGCACTCCTATTTAGTCAAGCTTCTACCGTAAAATCAATTATGCCATTAGGCATCAAATTAGGCTTATTGCAGCCTTCCTTAATATTTATGTATCCAGCCGCTGCCGGCATATTCTTTATCCCAAGTTATCCTACCATTATTGCAGCTATTAACTTTGATAAAACAGGTACCACCAAAGTTGGAAAATACCTGCTTAATCATAGTTTTATAATACCTGGAATAGTTACTACCATCGTTTCTGTTTTGGTAGGATACTTTATTAGTTCTATCTTATTTTAAGGCTGTTTTACCAACCCAAAATCCAAGCAAAGATTAAGGGTGCTACAATGGTAGCATCACTCTCAACAATAAATTTAGGAGTATGAATATCTAATTTTCCCCAAGTGATTTTCTCATTAGGTAC
>JBIKKC010000055.1:0-11678 GCA_044360615.1 Bacteroidia bacterium
AAAAACACCTCTTTACCGTTAGGCAACAACATTTTGTGTTGGTATCCTATTTCATCGGTTTGAACCCAAGCCAATGCGATAGCTTCTGGTACTAGAAAACGGATGGTTTGATTTGAAAATTCTACTGTTAAATTTTCGCAAGAAGCGCGTTGTAACTCATAGGTTAGCGTTCCAAGCAGTAGTTCGGTTTGTTCGCTCACCAATCCTGTTTCACCAAATAATGCTACCTCAGATTTACTTAGACGATAGCGCACAGAATTCCCTTTAATTCGAATTTTCATAGCTGCAAGATAAGAAATTCAAGTTTGGGTAACAAGAATCACCTAATTAGCCCAAACCTTTGTGCCTTCGGTGCAATTGGTGCAGATATCTATTTCTTTTCTTGAGCGCAAAATGGCCGATCTAAAATTATTGTAGGCCTCCCCTTTCCATACGGCCTCAAAGCTTTCTTTGCTTACATCTCCAAACCGATGTGTAGCATCTTTATCAAAACAACAAGGTACTACCAAGCCATCCCAAGTTACTACAGAACCGCGCCACATGCGCCAACATTGGTTCAACAACTCATTTTTTATAACATACCCATCCTCTGTTTTCTTATACCTACTTAAGGCTTCTGTTTCAGGAATGAGCTCGTCTGTATGCTGGTAATCGTAAATTTGAGCAGTCTTAATTCCTAGTTCATCCACGCCAATTTCTTTAGCCTTCTTTTCCAACTCTGGTATTTGATGCTCGTTATGCTTAAAGGCAATAAATTGCCAAATGATATGAGGAGTTTTACTACCCAACTTCTTCTTCCAATAAACGAGTCGTTTAGTGCCTTCTAACACCTTTTCTAAATTACCACCAATACGGTATTTTTCATAGGTATCTTGCGTAATGCCATCTAAAGAAACAATGAGTCTATCGAGGCCACTTTCTACGGTAGCTCTAGCCATTTCATCTGTAAAATAATGGGCGTTGCTAGAGGTGGCAGTATAGATATTTTTGGCAGCAGCATATTTAACAAACTCCAAGAATTGCTTATTCAAAAAAGGTTCTCCTTGAAAATACAAAATAAGGTACACCAGCTCGGGATGTATTTCGTCTATAATTTTCTTATACAAGGTTAAATCTAGCATCCCCGTATTTCTAGAAAACTCGCGCAAGCCACTAGGGCATTGCGGACATCTTAGATTGCAACTAGTTGTTGGTTCAATCTCCATTACCATGGGTTTACCCCAATGGATGGGCCTCTTAAATATGCGAGAAAGCTGGTAACTGGAATATAACCTTACCGCATTAAACATACGGCGATTATTGAGTTTAGAAAAGAAATTGATACCGTCGTTTAAATTGCGGTTCATTTCTAATCTACATTATCATGCAGAAATGAGTTGTTACTCTTAATTTCTGGCCTACCGGTATTGTCATCAAATAAACTTAACCTTGATACTTGTGAAGCAGAAGAATGAGGCACCTCATCTAAACGTTTTAATCTACGCTTATAGGCTGGCTCTTTTTCCAAATCGCGCAATCCTTGAGGCGTTTTAATACTTATATTTAAATCCTTTAAGGTCTTAATGCGTTGAATATGCTTTTCAATTTTCTTCTCCTGCTCTTCAGTACTGGTATCTTGCATTACATCGAAGATAGTAGTTTGCGTTTCTGTAACATCTTGCTCAAACTCTAGTTCCATCATGGGTTCTTGCGGCAACTCTTCTTCAAGAGAGTCTTCAATGCGTAAACTAAAATCCATTGGGTCTACCTCTTCTTTCTTTGGAGCCACAATTTCATCGTCTAAACTAAAACGAATCTCAGCTGGTGGAATAGGTAATTTATTAGGCGAAACAGGATTATTTTGAATAGCATTAATAGTCGGTTCAACAATAGTTGGCTTTGGAACAATTGCATTAAGGGGTGATGGTCTTTCGTCTACATTACCAACAATTATTTTATTCACTTTTGGTCCAGATTCAAAACCTGTAGCAATAATAGTTACAGCAATTTTATCTTCTAAATGTTCATCGTAACTGGTACCAATAATCATCTCTGCACTAAAGCCACTTTCTTCCTGAATATAATCTGAAATCAAACTAAATTCATCCATAAGTAACTCATAGGCACCCGGAGCAGAACTAATGTTTAATAAGATATTCTTAGCACCACGAATTTCGCTATCGTTAAGTAATGGAGAAGATAAGGCATCTCTTACTGCCTCTAAAGCTCTATTGTCACCACTTGCAGTTGCAGAACCCATGAGCGCCACACCGCTAGAGCGCATTACTGTTCTTACGTCTTCAAAGTCAACATTAATTTCTCCAGGATACGTAATTACCTCAGCAATTCCTTTGGCAGCTGTATTCAAAATATCATTTGCATGGGCAAAAGCTTGGCGAACCGGCAGATTGCCATACATATCCTTAATTTTATCATTGCTAATAATAAGCAAACAATCTACACTATTCTTTAAGGCTTCCATTCCTTCTTTGGCAAACTCCATGCGGCGTTTACCTTCAAAAGAAAAAGGTGTGGTAACAATACCCACAGTAAGAATATCCATTTCGCGAGCTGTTTTAGCAATAATAGGTGCTGCTCCAGTTCCGGTGCCACCACCCATACCAGCCGTAATAAATACCATTTTAGTATTTACGCCTAGCATATCAATAATATCTTCGATGGCCTCCATGGCCGAGTTTTTTCCAACCTCTGGGTTTGAACCTGCGCCTAAGCCAGCCGTTAAATTTGCACCTAACTGAATTTTTGTTGGAATTGGACTTGCCTCTAAGGCTTGCAAATCTGTATTGCAAACAATAAAGTCTACACCCTTAATACCTTGACTATACATATAGTTTACAGCATTTGAGCCACCGCCCCCTACACCCAACACCTTAATGATGGATGCCCTTTCTTTGGGCATATTGAATTTTAATCCACTTTCCATATCCTTTTAGTTTATCTGCATTACTGCAGTTGTTTTAAAAATCTTTTAAATCGTCGTTTTCGTATAACCATTTTTGCCCTTGCTTAAGTAGCCTCGACAAAATATTTCCTTCCTTCTGACTTACCTCTTGCTCCGCATTCTTACGTTCCTTCTCATCCTTAATGTTGCTAATAGCATCCTTTTCTTCTGCAGCTTTCAAACCTTTAATAACTAAACCAACACCAGTAGCATAAATAGGACTATTGATTTCTTCAACAGCAGTTTTACCTAAATGCTCGTTGGCATATCCAATGCGTGCATCAAGACTGGTAACATATTCTACCAACTTATCTAAATGCTTTAACTGAGAGCCACCGCCAGTAATAACGATACCTGCATTCAATTTCTTCTCTAAGCCAGAACTTTTAATTTCGTAGAGTACAGATTCAAAAATCTCTTCTACCCTAGCCTGAATTACCATTGCTAAGTTCTTAATTGAAACTTCTTTTGGAGGACGCCCATGAAAACTAGGAATACTTACAATTTCGTTATCCTTATTCTCATCGGCAAGGGCTGAACCAAATTTTACCTTTAAGGCTTCGGCTTGATTCTTTAACACATTGCAACCTTCTTCTACATCATTGGTAATAATATTTCCTCCAAATGGAATAACAGCGGTATGACGAATAATATTATTTTTAAAGATAGCTACATCTGTTGTACCTCCCCCAATATCTACTAAGCAAACACCAGCTTCCATTTCTTCAGGGGTAAGCACAGCTTCTGCAGAAGAAAGCGGTTCAAGAATTAAATCTGCTAATTCTAAACCAGCTCTATTTACACTCTTGCCAATGTTTTTAATGGCATCTATATTACCCGTAATTATATGAAAATTAGAACTCAATCTAACCCCGGACATACCAATAGGATCAAGCACTTCGCCCCATTCGTCTACGGCATATTCTTGAGGTAACACATGAATAATTTGATCGCCAGGACTTAAGGCTAATTTGTAAGTATCCTCAATTAATCTGCGCACATCTTCTCTGCTAACTTCAACAGCTTCGGAGCCAAGGCTAATGCTATTGCGGTGTTGCATACTTTTAATATGTTGACCTGCAATTCCAACATGCACACTATTAATTTCAAGTTTTATATTGCTATTGTTCTTAAGCAAAGAAAGTTTAGCTTTTTCTACGGCTTCAACAATAGACCTAACTGCCTTCTCAATATTGCGCACTTCACCTCTGATAACGCCTAAACTTTCGGCCTTACCCATTCCTAAAACCTCCACTTTTCCGTGCTCATTTCGTTTACCAATAATGGCACAAACTTTTGTGGTTCCAATATCTAATCCTACAATCACATTTGACATGTTGTATACATTTATTTTTTACAAATTACCTGTCCCTCAAACCTTAAGTCGATACTCCTATACTTGTTCCAACCAATTCTATTGAGCCCTTCTTTGCAAAAAACCAAGAGCTTTTCAAACTTCACTTCCAAGTTTTTGGTATCGCCAAAAATGATGTACGCATTGCCCACTTTGGGAATTAATACTAGTTCATTATCGGCTCTTACAAATATCTGTTCAATAAAAGCTTTTAGGAAGGGGTCTTTATCAACATATAAGGCCATTTGGTACAGTTGATTTCCTACAAAAGAGTACACTGAATCCCCTTTTTCGTACCTTTCAAAGATATTTCCGTTTGCAAAAGGCACATGGGCGGTAAAGTGCTCACTTAAAGGCATTTTATATCCGGTTTGATCCAAATAATACTCAGTGCCATCGAATCGCATTAACCTTAAAATAGGGATCCTTTGCCTAACGCGTATATTTACAATACCATGCATATCTGCATAAACCTCCGCATCCTGCGTATAAACTTGCCTCTTTAATTCTCGTTCAAACTTGGGAATATTAATTTCCTCTAAAGGCATTCCAATTAACTTCTTTTCACTATTCAAACCTTTTCTAATCACCTCTAATATGCGTTGCCTATTAAAAAAATGAACATCAAGTGGATAAAGGCTTACAAATACTTTTTTACATTTCAGCTCCTTCTCTTGCTTGTCTACAAATGCCAAGGCCGTTACTACCCCGCCAATCATAATAACCCAAGCGCTCACTAATAGCAGTTTCTTGAGCACCCTCAACCATTTTTTATCTTTGGCGTTTTGGGTCATGCCAATACTAATTTTAAAGGTTCTACCAAAGCATCAATATCACCTGCACCAAGTGTTAAAAATAAAGCAGGCCTACTTTTACCCACTTTAAGTATCAAGTCCTCCTTACTACACAATTCTTTTTCTTTACAAGTAATACTCTTTAATAACATAGCAGAACTTACGCCTTCAATTGGTAGCTCCCTTGCAGGATAAATATCCAATAAATACAATTGATCTGCTAAGGATAAACTGGCGGCAAAACCATCGGCAAAATCTCTAGTTCTGCTATATAAATGGGGCTGAAAGGCTACCACCAATTTATGATTGGGATACATCTGTCTAACAGAATTTAAAATGGCCTTAAGCTCCTCTGGATGATGTGCATAATCATCAATAAAAATACGCTGAGGTATTTTTATTATGTATTCAAATCTTCTTTTTACTCCTTTAAAACTCAACAAGCCTGAACGCAACTCATCATGGCTAACTCCGGCTGCAACGGCAATGGCAGAAGCGGCCACAGCATTTTCTATATTATGCATACCAGGTATTCCAAGACTTACATCTAAAATAACCTTCCCATTCAAATTAAGATTAAACGTATTTGCATCTTGATTAATTCTAATGTCATACGCATAATTTTGAGCGGCTTCATTTAATCCATAAGTTTCAAAATCTACGCTTAATTTCTCTATAAGATCTAATCCGTGTTTTATAAATAATTTTCCACCTGAAACTAATCTATTACTATACTCTAAAAAGGAAACTTGCATAGCACTATGCTCCCCATAAATATCCAAATGGTCGGCATCGGTAGAAGTAATAACTGAGAGGTAAGGATCCAAAGTCAAAAAAGACCTATCAAATTCATCGGCTTCTACCACTGTAAATTGATCCTGAGGTTTAGCATCTTCTCCATGGTTATGCAGCAATAAATTACTTTGGTAATTACTTGAAATACCTCCTAAAAAAGCATTACAGCCTACTGCACTTTGTGTTAAAATATGGGCTACCAGTGTTGAAGTGGTAGTTTTACCGTGTGTGCCTGCAATACCTATAGTTTTGTAAGCTCTGCTTAATATACCAAGCACCTCTGAGCGTTTTAAAATATTAAATCCTTTGTCTTTAAACCATGCCCATTCATGGTGGTCTTTAGGTATGGCAGGTGTTAAAACTACTAAGGTATCTTTTGAACTTAAGTTCAAGGTTTGCACAAACTCAGGGTCATCTAAATAATGTATAAACATCCCTTCATCGCTTAATTTACGGGTTAGGGAAGTTTCTGTTTTATCATAACCCACTACCACAATTCCTCTACTAGAAAAGTATCTTGCAATGGCGCTCATTCCAATGCCACCAACTCCTAAAAAATAGGCAATTCGTATGTCTTTAAGTTCCATAACTACTTCTTTAGTTTTAGTAATTCTTGCGCAATTTTTTCTGCGGCCTTTTCCATAGCCATTCCTTTAATTTGTATTTTTAAAGTTATTAGCAAAGACTGGTTATGCATTAAGGCAATGGCCTCTTTCACCAGCTTTTCCTTTGCCTCAGTATCTTTTATTAAAACAGCGGCTTGTTTATTAACCAAAGCCATTGCATTCTTGGTTTGATGGTCTTCACTTACATTGGGCGATGGAACTAGGATAGTTGCTTTACCGCACAACTGTAGCTCTGCAATAGATAAAGCACCAGCTCTACTTATCACTAAATCTGCAGCTGCATAAGCCAGATCCATTTCATAGATAAAGGGCGAAACCTTTAACACAAAATCACCCTTTATTAGCTCTGCTTTTGCACTTATAAAGTTCTTACCTGTTTGCCAAATTAAGTTTAGCCCTTCTTTTGCCAATAGCTCTAAATCTTTTTCAATACTCTGATTAATCGTTCTCGCACCTAAACTTCCACCTATAACTAAAAGTGTTAAACGCGTTGGGTTCAAACCGAAAAACTGAATAGCAGCCTCTCTTTTTGAAATGGCGTTTACTATATCTGGCCTAACCGGATTGCCTGTCATAATAAGCTTTGAAGCAGGAAAAAAACGCTCCATTCCTTCATAAGCCACGGCAATTTTTTGGACCCTATTCTTTAATATTTTATTGGTAATACCTGCATATGAATTCTGCTCATGAATCATACTTGGAATCCCTTTTAAAGTAGCAGCATACATCATAGCTCCGCTTGCATAACCCCCAAAACCAATAGCCAAATCTGGTTTGAACCTACTAATGATTTGCAAAGATTTAACCACACTATGGATTACTTTAACAGGGAATAAAAAATTTTTAAAACTCAAGCTTCTTTGAATGCCACTTATCCATAAACCCTCTATGGCATATCCTGCCTTGGGCACTTTCTCCATTTCCATTCTATCGCTTGCACCCACAAATAAAAACTCAACCTCTCCATTCAATTGAGCTTGCAAGGTTTGCGCCACTGCAATGGCTGGATAAATATGTCCGCCAGTGCCACCACCACTAATAATTACTCTTAACTTTTTTGTCATGCTGCTACAGGTTCTAATTCTTCTGGTTCATCTTTCTCTACATATCTGCTAACACTCATAATAAGTCCAAACGCAAAACTTGTAATAATAATTGAGGTTCCACCTTTACTAATTAAGGGCAGCGTTAAACCTGTATTGGGAACTAAGTTTACAGAAATAGCCATGTGAATGAGTGCTTGAATAACAAAGGCAAAAGAAAGACCAATGGCCAACAGCGCACCAAAAGCTTTCGGACTCTTTAAAACAATTCTAAAAGCTCGATACATAAATAACAAGTATAAACTCATGATTATGACTGCCCCAATAAGTCCGTACTCTTCGGTAATAACAGAGAAAATAAAATCTGAATAGGCATGGGGTAAATAATTTCGTTCTATGCTACCACCAGGACCTTTACCTGTTAATCCGCCGGTAGCAATAGCTATCTTAGCATGATCGTTTTGGTAAGTAACATCAGGGTTAGTAGATTGCTTGCTAAAGTTTTCTATCCTATGTTTCCATGTAGAAACTCTACCCATACCTTTAAGGTATTTATCAGGAGTATTTAACACCAATAAAATAACTAAACCCAAAACTAAAAGTACTGGGGCACCAATATAAAAAATATGCTTCACACTAACTCGCCCAATAAACATAATTACCATACAGGTACTAAAAAGCACTAGTGAGGTAGATAAGTTTGAAGGAGCAATAAGCAAACAAGTAAAACCAACATGCAAGAGGATAGGCATAAATCCTTTTTTAAAATCCTTTATATCTTCTTGCCTTACTGCGAGCTCACGTGCGAGATAAAGTATTAATGCTACTTTAGCAAAATCGGATGTTTGAAAAGTGATACCAATTAAAGGTATTCTTAACCAACGTTGGGCATCATTAATGTTTGAACCAAAAAATATAGTTAGGAATAATAGCAAATAGCTTAAATATATCAACACTTTAGAAATCTTAAGATAAAAGCTATAATGAACACTATGTGTAAATAGCATCACAAAAAAGCCTGCACTTAAATAAATCAATTGTTGCAACAGATAAAATTCTGTACTACCACCTTGCTTCTTCCAAGCCAAGGCACCAGTAGAACTATATACTGCTAATAAACCCCAAACCATCAGTGTCATGATAATCATCCACATGATACGATCGCCTTTGGGTTTAATATGTTCCCAACTATACCAGTTCATCTCTTATAAAGACTTAACCGCCGACTTAAATTGTCTACCTCTGTCTTCGTAGTTTTTAAATAAATCAAATGAAGCACACGCTGGAGAAAGCAATACTGCTTCACCAGATTTAGCCATTTTTGCAGCCACATGCACTGCCTCTTGCGCACTTGTGGTGTTAAAAATCATGTCCACATCTTTGCTAAAGGCCTCATGTATTTTAGTATTATCAACACCTAAGCAAACAATGATACGCACCTTTTCTTTAACTAACTCACTTAGCATGCTGTAGTCATTTCCTTTATCCACTCCACCCACTACCCAAATGGTAGGCTTATCCATACTTTCTAAGGCATACCATGCAGAATTAACATTGGTTGCTTTCGAATCATTAATGTATTCTACACCTCTAATGGTAGCTACATGCTCCAATCTGTGTTCTACATTTTGAAAATCTGAAAGACCTTCACGGATAACATCCTTGCGAATGTCGAGGGCATTAGCAATAATAGCTGCAGCCATTGAGTTGTAGGCATTGTGGCGCCCTCTCAAGATAAGTTCTGTTGTATACATGTTAAAAGGATTTAATTGTTTCTCGTTTGTATTTACTATCATTTCGCCTGAAGCTATATATGCTCCTAAGGCTTCTTTATGCTCCAAGCTAAAGGGTAGATGCTTTGCCTTACCCTTTTCGATGCTCAAATTATTTAGGGTTAATGCATCATCCGAGCAATAGATGAGGTAATCATTTTCAGTTTGGTTCTGTGTGATCCTAAACTTTGACGCTACATAATTTTGCAGCTCGTAATTGTACCGATCGAGGTGATCTGGAGTGATATTGCAGATTACCGCCATTTCTGCCTTAAAATCATACATATCATCCAATTGAAAACTTGATATCTCTAGCACATAGTAATCATAGTTATGTGTAGCTACTTGTCTGCACATGCTAATACCAATATTACCAGCTAGGCCAACATTTAATCCTGCCTTTTTTAATAAGTGATAAGTTAAAGATGTTGTAGTAGTTTTACCATTGGTACCAGTAATACAAATCTTATATGCGGTAGTATATCGAGCAGCAAATTCTATCTCATTGATAATTGGAATTCCTTGCTTGCGAATAGCTTTTACCATCTCTGCTTTTTCTGGAATACCAGGGCTTTTAATAACCTCTGCGGCGTTCAGAATCAAAGCTTCTGTATGGGTATTTTCTTCGTAGGGAATAGAAAGTTCATCTAACTCTTTTTTATACTCCTCTTTAATTGCACCCATATCAGAAACAAAAACATCATAGCCCTTTAACTTGGCTAATATTGCTGCTCCTGTGCCACTTTCGCCACTACCTAAGATTACTATTCGTTGCATCTTATCTAACCTTTAAAGTGATGATGGTAATGATGGCCAACAAGATTCCGATAATCCAAAAACGGGTTACAATTTTTGACTCATGAAAACCCAATTTCTGGTAGTGGTGGTGTAAGGGCGACATTTTAAAAATGCGCCTACCCTCGCCATATTTTTTCTTGGTATACTTAAAGTAGGAAACCTGAAGCATTACCGAAAGATTTTCAACTAAGAAAATGCCACATAAAATCGGAATCAATAATTCTTTGCGCACCATTATAGAAAAAGCAGCAATGATTCCGCCTAAAGCCAAACTTCCTGTATCACCCATAAAAACTTGAGCAGGAAAAGAATTGTACCATAAAAAACCGATACAAGCACCCACTAAAGCTCCAGAAAAAATTACCATTTCTTCTAGGTGCGGGATGTACATAATGTTTAGGTACTTGGCAAAAATGATATTCCCGCTGATGTAAGCAAAAATGCCTAAGACAAAACTGATAATAGCTGAAGTGCCTGCTGCCAATCCATCTATACCATCGGTAATATTTGCCCCATTAGAAACAGCAGTGATAATAAAGATGACAACCAATAAATAAATAAGAAAGTTATAATCTTTATAGCTGCTGCCTACCCATTTTAACATATCGGCATAATCAAATTCACTGCTCTTAAAAAAGGGTATAGTAGTGGTAGTAGCTTTATGGTCCTTTACCAACATCAATTGTCCGCTAATCACTTGTGGAACTAAGTTATGGTCCTTAATAAAAGATTCGCTTACCTCACTAGGATCAAAAAACTCTTTGGTTTTAACATGCTGATTGAAGTAAAGGGTAGTGGCTACAATTATGCCTAAACCTACTTGACCTAATACTTTAAACCTACCCGCTAAACCCTCTTTATTCTTTTTAAATACTTTAATGTAATCATCCAGAAAGCCTACCAAACCTAGCCAAACAGTAGATATTAAAATAAGGATAATATATACATTGTTGATCCGAGCAAATAATAAAGTAGGAATAACAATAGCGGCTAGGATAATAAGGCCACCCATGGTAGGAGTACCCTTTTTTTGTTGCTCACCTTCTAAACCTAGGTTACGAATTTCATCGCTTACCTGTAAACTTCTTAGTTTATTAATAAGCGTTTTACCGTAGATAAGCGAAATAAACAATGACAAAATAATTGCCATAGCCGCTCTAAAGGAAATGTACTGGAACATGCCTGCTCCTGGAAAATTATAAGCCTCATTGAGGTAGGTAAATAAATAGTATAACATTTCTTTACTTAATTATCGGTTTCAAAAAGTTTAAATAAATCGTGTAGGATAGCCTTATCATCGAAGGGATGTTTTACCCCTTTAATCTCTTGATAAGTTTCATGCCCTTTACCAGCTACTAAAATTACATCGCCTTTTTTTGCATGACTTACAGCAGTTTTAATTGCTTCCTTTCTATCCGAAATGCGCAATACTTTTTTATAGTGTAAAGGAGGAACACCTTGCATCATTTCATCAAGTATTGTTTCAGGATCTTCATTTCTTGGATTATCTGAAGTTAAAATCACGCGTGTGCTTTTATTACAAGCTACGGCTGCC
>JBIKKC010000056.1:0-11677 GCA_044360615.1 Bacteroidia bacterium
AATACCACCACCATTCTTTAACGATACTTTTACTGTTGGATCATACTTCTTAGCATACCATAAATTGGCATCAGATGAAATATTACCTAAGTTGGTTTCTTCGGTTCTAACCAAATTTCTTCTTCCTTCAAGAAAAACATTTGCTTTACCCAACACATTACCATCCTTCACATTAATTACACTTCCAATAGCAGCGCATAATGTGCGCACATTAGCACCTTTAGAACCTGGCGTAAAGCCTGCAGCATAGCTACCATATAATGATGTTACCATTGCAGAATCTGATGCATAAGCACCATTAATCATGGTATCTAAAGAATTAAGCATTATTTTTCCGATACTATCAAAGCTAACTACCAAACGATTTACATATCTCCATTCAGCAGATGAATTTAAAATTAACAATGGATCACCATCATTATTAGTGGCACGAATTGGGTAAGTACCAAAAACAGCTTGTCCCGGACGAATTCTATCAGAACCATCTGCCAACAATTGGTGGTTACCACCTGCAATTAGAATATCTACTCCTTTAAGTAATGGTGCTAAAGCAACTTCATTACTTAATTGTTGCAAGTGAGAAAGTACTATAATTTTATTAATGCCTTCTCTAATTCTTAACGAATCAATAAAAGGTTGAACAATGGCAGCTAATGCTGGCATATCATCAACTTGTGGACCTACAACTGTAGTAGCACCAGGTGATGAAATTTTAGCAAGAATTTGTGTAGTAATACCAACAACACCTATTTTCTCGCCATTTCTTTCAATAATCACAGAAGGAGCAATACCTTTCTTTTGGCTGTTAGCTGTAATGTTAGCAGCTGTTTTAAATTCAGTATCGCGTAACCTTTGGTTTGTATATAAATAACTTAAATTTACATCTTGGCTGTAATTTAGGTTACAACTAACATAAGGAAATTGAGCACCAATCCAACGCTTGTCTGCACCGTTACTTCTGATATCTACACCAATCTGGCTATTTAATTCTGTGGTACCCAAATCAAACTCATGGTTACCCATGGCAGAGGCATTGTAACCTATAATATTCATGATAGCAATATCTGGTCTTCCAATTGCTGGTCTTACTTGGTTTCCATTTCCAGTATAATAAGCAGCAGCTGTATTGCGCAAAGGTGTTTGTAAGCTTAGGTCTTCCCCAGATGAAAGGAATGGACCAGGCAGGGTATTATCACCTGACGATAGAATCAAAGTATTAGGATACTCATCCTCTAATTTATCAGAAATGGCAGCAAAGTTTGGCGCATCATTCACAGCGCTCAAACCACTCTCCATATCAGATGAATGCAAGATTTGAAGCTTAAATGTATTAGGTGTATTAATTCTAAACATAACAACCGTTCCGCTGGTCTCATTCGAAAGAATTAACATTGGCTTTCCATCTGGACTTTGTCCTGCAGGTACAAATTCAATACCTTCTGGTGCTAAATCACCACCAGAATTTAATCCAGGTGTTTGTGAAAAATTTCTGGTATTAATATACTGCACAAAATAAGGACTCGTAGGATTGGTGATATTATAAACCATAATTCCACCAATTCTCTCTAAACCAATAAATGCATAAGTAGAATCGCCAATTACACCAATCGCTACAGCTTCTGGCTCTGGACCTTTATCATCACTTCTATTTTTTAAGGTATTATTGGTGCTACTAGCATTAAAATTTGCTGGGTATGCTGCCAGCGTGATTCTTTCAAAATCATCTTTGCTATCAAAAACTAATTGACCAGTTGTTGCATTCCAAATACTAAAAGAACGTCCTCCGAAGCAAAAAATACTATCAAATCTTCCATCATTATTAAAATCACCATATTTATTGGTAACTGCTAATCTGCCTAAAGCAGCATTTGCTTTTAATGCCGTCAATGCAGCAGATCCTCCAAACTTGGTAGTATCTAATACATAAGTAGGGCTTCCAAATCTAACTTCTTCGTTATTTGCTGCACCCCAATCAGCCCTAACATCGCCCTCATTGGCTGTAACCAAATAGGTAGTTCCTCCCCTTTGATAAGCAGAGATGGCATCAGGTTGAAACATCCCAAATACTGGCCAATTATTAATATTTACAGTTGTCCCATTATCAGAAGCATCCATTTTGTTTTGAGTTAATGAATAGTTCTTAAATCCTAGGGGTATTAGACGAGTAACGGTAGAGGTATTTAAGTTAACTTCAGCTAAGCAATTATTCTCTTGGCAAGTAACCCAAGCCATAGTTCCTTCGTCATTTATAGAAACATACTCTGGTTCTAAATCTTCTGCAACCGTAGAATTACGTAAAAAATTTCCAAGACTATCTAAAACGCGGCCAGTAATTTTAATTCGAAAATCTAAAGTTGTGTTGTTAAAGGCTGTAAAACCTGCTGTAGTTACATTTGCCTGACTTAAATTGGCAATACCATTAGATAAATCAATTATAGAAACCGAACCAACTGGATCAATTTGCCTATAATCAGAAGGCTCACCTTCATTGGCAACAACAGCTTTTTTACCATCCTTGGTAAATGTTACCATATCAGGGTTTGCACCAACCCTTACCTGTCTCAAAAATGTTCCAGAAGTATTAAAAAATACAACCTTTCCATTAACAGTTTTTCCTAACGAATCGATTACACAAGTTGCAACCAATCCATTATTACAGGCCACAGAATTCAAATCAATTCCATAAGGCTTTAAACTAATAGAAGAAATTAGAGTTGGATTTGCTGGATTGCTTAAGTCAACAATCTTAATACTTGTATCGGCAGAATTTGCCACAAACAAGCGTTTGGTTCCTGCGTCGTAAGCAGAAATTTCTGCTGCTGCCAAATTATAGTAACCTGTAGAAAATCTTCCTAAAAATTGAAGACTAACTTGTGCTTCAGAAACTTGAATAAAGCCTATGGCTAAAAGCATAAATAGACTTAATCGTGTAAATAATTGATTCATATATTTTTGTTAATTTTTTTTAAGTAAACCACAATATGTTGCAGTCGCAATTTCTACTGGTAAGAAAAACCTAACGTTAAATAAAGATTACCAAATCGCTATTCCAATATTATGTTAAGGTTAAGTATAGACAAGAAAATAAAGTTTACTATCTCTTACCTTTGCGGAAAAGCAATTATCAATGAAACTAAAACCACTTACCTACGAAGCGTTTGTAAAAAATAGCCAAATAGAAAATGCATTAATTATAGATACACGTTTACCAGATTATTTTGAAACTGCTTTTGTTCCAAAATCTATAAATATCGGTTTGAACCTAAGTAAAGGAAAAGACCTTGGAGAAATCATTACTACCGATCAGCAAGTATTACTTATTTGCAAACCAGGCACCGAGGAGGAATCCTTAAACCATTTGACTCCTTACCAATTCAAAGAAATTTTAGGCTTTTTGGAGGGGGGAATGGATACCTACCTAACTCATACCAATAAATATGATATGGTAATTTCTATATCATCGGAAGAACTTGTTTTGGATAGTTTGCATAATCCTAAAGCCGTTATCATAGATGTACGCTCAACCGATGCCTTTGAAAAAAGCCATGTGTATAATGCAGTTTCTAAACCATTAAACAAGCTGGCCAAACTAACCCACGACCTTAACCCAAAAGACGAAATAATAATATATTGCACTAAAGGAAGTAGCAGTATGACAGCAGCTAGCTATCTCAAAAAACTAGGATTCATTTTTGTGAAAAATGTTTGGGGTGGTTTTGAAAGAATTATTGAAGAGCCCAAGGTAAAACTATTACCATAAAAAAAGGCCAGTCAATTGACTGGCCTTTTTTATATATAACATAAATAATTATCTCAATAATGTAATTGAACCGCTGTAAGCGTATTTCTTACCACTAAAGCTACTCGCATTAATTTGATAGATGTAAGCATCTTGCTGGCAATCCTTACCAACATTGAAGTCCTTACCATTCCATCCTTCATCTGCACTAAAGGTTTCAGAAGTTGCATTGTACTTATAAACCATCTGACCCCAACGATTGAATACAAATATCTCAATAGTTTCAAAACCTGTGGCAGAAACCTTGAAGGTGGTATTACATCCACCGCCACAATCCCTATTTACTGCTCCGCCATTACCACTTGCATCTACAGGTCTAAATACATTTGGAATAAACACAGTAATATCTGGTTCTATGGTAACTTCTTCCTGTGTAGAATCGTAGCAACCATTTACGCTAATTGCTGTTAAACGAACTATTTGACTTCCAGTATCTGCCATAAACTTAACACGTTGTGGGCTCTCTGTATAATCTTTTCTTTCTGCGCCACCAAAGGCATCTGGCGGGAAAGTCCATATATAACTTAATGGAGAACCATCTATAATGCTACTTTGATTTGCAAAATCGAAGTATGGTTTTGCAATAGTAGTAGTTCTAGGGTTTGGCGTAAACGCTGCAACTGGCGCTGGCCAAGCCTGCACTTGCTGAACCAATGTATCTGTACAACCTTGGGCTTCTACAAACAAATGGATATTATACGTACCCGAAGTAGTAAACGTTTGATTCATCACCAATTGGTCAAATGGCGCTGGGTTCATTGGCGTTTGGTTATAATCCGTTTGGTTCATAAACCATTTGTAAATAGAACCAGGTGCAGTGCTATTTTGCGCTGTAAATACAGAGTTCAACACTGTTCCATATCTTGGATCAACACAACCTCTATCTGGTGCTATGGTAAAATCTGCCAATGGCTTAGGCTTAATAATATAAGTTGCAGAATCACTCACGGCTGCGCACACATCTGGGTCGGTAGTTAAATCTACTGTAGTGGCCTTGAATTTGATAATGCCACGGGCTATATCTGCAGGTGTTGCAACGTAAGAAATTCCATTTGCGTTTGGCTGTATCGTACCATTCCCATCTGGGGTACTCCAAGCAACGGTATAAGGCGCATCTGGTGCTTTATTAAAGTTTACATTGAACACAGCACCATATTCGCATACTTGGCCATCATCTGTAATGTCTACTTGAGGAGGTTCTTGCAAACGAATGTTTATGGTATCGCTATTATCGCACTGGGTAGCTGGATCCTTATAATAATACCTAATAGCATATGTTCCAGCAGGCACAGTTCCCACTTTGAAAGTACCATTGGTTACATCAAATAAGGTAGGTGATAAGGTAGGTGTAGAAGTTAAGGTACCATCTGAAGAAAAGATACCAGACGGACTTAATAAGAAAGTTACTGTACCCTTAGTTTTACAAACTGCAGAATCTTGCATGGTCATATAGTTTATTAAAACATCTGGGTTTTGGTTCACCTGCAACTCTGTAGTATCTGCCACTCTGCAGGTAGTAGATGTATCTGCATAAACCAAACGGTAAACCTTTGTGAAAGTAGGGATAAGTGGATGTTGCGGATTAAAAGTTCTACCATTACTAATGGCTGGACGATAAGCCTGATCTGGAGCTCCAAAATACCAATAGCTAGTTAGAGGATCTGTGGCAGTTGTTGATCTGCCAATCATGTGTCCATTAATATCAAATGATGCTGCAGATTTACATACTGGAGGTGCAATACCAGCTTCCAATATTGGTGTTTTTATTACTCTAAAGATAGCTGTATCTAAAGATTGGCAACCACCCGCTGGGCTAGGAGCAGTATAACCAGGAATAGCTGGACTAAATACCACTGCATTCACCATCGGGAAAGTAGCAGTAAACTTGTAGGAAATAATGTTAGTGTCTGGGAATAATTTCACATCCGCTGCTCTTTGGTTAAAGGCAAAGAAATTTACAGCTGGATTAGGCTTATAAATACCTCTACCAAACCACTCTTCATTGGTTGCAAAGGCACCTCCATTTGGTACATACCCTTGAGTTCCTGGATTTATATTAAAGATTGGATCATAATCACAGAACCTTCTGCTAAGACCTGCATTGATAATAGGCACAGGGAAAATAGAAACAATCATTGAATCTCTAATTGTACAACCATCATTGTCGTTTACAGTTAATCTTATAATATTACCCCTTGCCTGTGTAGGCGGTGCTGGAGGCAAGTTTCTTAAACTATCTATTATTAATTGGTTACCCGTTAAGGCCATGGGGTTCTGAGGATAACTCCATACCGAAGTAATTGCTCCTGGTTTGTTGGTAGAAGTTATATTAGGCATTAAAACCACTCCAAAATTTCTACACAATGAGATATTGGAAGGTCTAGTAATTATTGGCAATGGATTTACCTTTACTTCCATGGTATCTACGTAAGAACAAGTAATACCACCATAAGTTATAAAACCTGTTACCTGATACTGAGTTAAAGCTGCTGGAGAAACTGTTAAGGTAGCAGAATTAGAGATAACAGGTGAGGTAGGTG
Organism: Bacteroidia bacterium; assembly: GCA_044360615.1. GTDB lineage: Bacteria > Bacteroidota > Bacteroidia > UKL13-3 > UKL13-3 > B1. Next base: position 6,340 of record JBIKKC010000056.1, read on the forward strand.
TAATAGGTATTTGTCTCCATTGGAAACTATCAATTGCAGCAGTAGTTCCTGTAGCATTAATATTTATTGGTGGATCATTAAAGCATATGGTTCTATCTGGGCCTGCACTTACTGGTACCTGTGCATTTACATAAACCATAATGGTATCTCTAATTTGACAACCAAAATTATCTGTTTTTCTAACTACATATCTACCGCTATCTGGTGGAATAATTTTTTGCAAAGTAGAGTCAGACAATAAAGGCGTTACCGGCGACTTTGACCATCTCCAAACATTAACACTTCCAGCACTATTTCCAGCATCTACTGTGTCGCTCGTACCAAAGCAGAACCTAATAGAAGGTGGTAACTCTTTTAAAGGAAGATTACGTGTAAATATATTGAAAACCGCAGAGTCTTTGCAACCGTTCAAATCTTGAATAACCACTTTATAACTAGAGGTTACACCAGAAACCGCAGGATTAATAGAAGCATTAGAATCTGGCCCAAAAATACGTATAACATTGGTGCCTGTTAAACCACCTGAATAGAAGGTATAACGGTAAGTTAGGCCGTAAGGTGTTCCATGATTTCCTTTAACTGGAACTGAAACAGGAGTTTGAAAGCAGTTAAAGGTATCTCTTGCATTTACATCCACAGGTGTAATAACTAATACCGAGTCTAAAATATTGTTATTTGGGCAACCATTAGGAAGAGAAGGTGGTATTGGCGTAGTAGTTAACCTAAGCTTAACCTTGTGCCAACCACCTATGATAAACCTATGATTGCTAACGCTACTTCCATTATAGGTTACAAAACTGCCTGACCCTGGCGAGGTTTCTACTTGAAATTGTGTGTAGGTAGGATTAAGCGGTACAGTATTAGTTTGCGTAAAAGTAAAATCATAATAACCGCAATTCCTATTTATCTTATTAATGACTGCTGTAGGTATTGGTCTAACTGTAATTCCAAAGGCTCTAGTAGTTCTAGATGGAATAGGACAAGCCCTATCTTTGGCATTCACAATAAAGAAGTATGGCAGGTTTCTGGCCACAGCTGCTGGAGGTGTCCAACAAAATCGAATACTATCCTTCATTGGACCAAAGGTTTTCCTCTGATTCACATTGTAAAGCCTTGTAACTGTACCACCTGTATTAAAAATTGGGTTAGGTTCTTGGCCAGATGAGGATTGATTCCAAGTGATATCTGTAGTATCCCAACCTGCCGTATTATCCCACGCAGTAATTTGAAAACACAATTGTTGTCCAGCGCAAACTGCCCAATTTAAATTAGGTTGAGGGGTGGTTAAAATTCCGTTATCATCATATGTTCTTATTACAGGGGGGTAATTTTCCGGACAAACCTGAGAGTAAAACTGAATATCTCGTCGGGTAATTCCCATTAAGACGTAAACGCCATTTACCAATTTCCATTGGAGTACCTCCACAACCATGTTGGTTACGAAAGTTCCTTGAGGCCTAAAACGCAAATCCCCAGAAAATGGATCTATATAAATACCCAATGGTGGTAATAATGGTGGAGATTGCCCTGGAACACCTAAATATGGAAATGGTGCGTTTGGACTATATGGCGAAGCATAAGCTGCCCCTACTCCTGGCGCTATTTGGGTATGACCAAATCTGTAGCTTAATGAATCTCCATCTGGGTCAATAGCTCCTAAATTATAAGTAAAATCTTGACCTGCACAGGTAATAGCAACTGGATCATTGGTAAAGGTAGGTGAACTATTGCATGGGGTAGCACAAATATTTACCATTACCTCATTATAAAGATTTAAACTTCCTGGGTTTACCAGTGTAGTAATGGCATTATTTCTACAGCAAGGCACTGGAATACCAATAGCAACCCAGCAGCAAGACGCTGGTAATCCAGTTAAATCAACTGTTCCTGTAAAGGTATAAACTTCAATACCTGGTTGAAATGTTCCAGGGACCCTAGTATTACAATTTCTACAAATAGTAGTGGAAATTGCGCACAATTGGATAACGTCTAACCCAGATACACCTGGCACAACGTTAAGATTTACAGAACCAAAAGAGGTACCATTACAAGACTGAGCAGGTAAATTATGTGGAATGCCCGTTGGGTGTGACCTACCAGAAATCGTAACTTGCTGGCTACATGGAACAGGTGAAGTACCGGTTTGACAACCGAAGCACAACTGTATACCAGCGCAATCGCGGTATATTTTTGCAGTTACTTGGTAAACACGATTACTAATACAAGCGTAAGAGGCGTCTGAACCTACTACGTGAGTTGCCTGCGATTGATTAGGCAAAAGGAGAAACAAAGTAGCTGATGCAAAAACTATTGCCTGCAACTTGTTTTTTAATTTTGATAGAGTAGAATATATTGCGTTCATAACAATTTATTTCTGGTTTATGAGTTCAAAGATATTAGCCTGCTTACTAAATATTTTCTTAAGAATCAGTTTAAGGCTGCAAAATAACTTTTTTTAATAGTAGTTTAAGAGAAACGTTTAGAAATTTTTACAATAAAAAAATGCAATTCATTGGGCAAAAAACTGGAAAACCCTATAAAATAGAGGCCACTCGCTGGATTGGCGATAACAATGAGCTACTCGATTTATCATTTGATTTTAGCTTTTGTAAAAAAAAAATAATTGATCAAAAATTTTCTTTGTGGCGTTATCGAGCTGCTTTACCCCTCCCAACTGATGCCCCATGTATTTCTTTGGGAGAGCCCATTACGCCTATTTTACCCATCGTTTTTAGTACTGGCTTAACAGCGCAAATTAAACAAGATCAGCTATTTGCAACAGGCAGTTATAAAGATAGAGGGGCAGCAGTGCTTATTAGTTTGCTTAAATACCTTGGTGCAAAAGATGTTATTCAAGACAGCAGCGGAAATGCCGGAGCTTCCATTGCAGCTTATGCCGCAAGAGCAAAAATGGCTTGCACCATTTACCTACCAGAAGATACATCCGATGCAAAAGTGCTGCAAATGAAGGCTTCTGGAGCACATATTTGTAAAATTAAAGGCAATAGACAGGCCACCGCAGATGCTACTTTTGCAGCAGCACAAGGCAAAGTTTATGCAAGTCATTGTTACCATCCTGCCTTCTTTCATGGAACTAAAACTTTTGCCTATGAAATGGCCGAGCAATTTAACTGGAAAGTGCCAGATGCCCTTGTATTACCGGCAGGAAATGGCACTTTACTTCTAGGCTGTTATCTAGGTTTTTCTGAACTCTATCATATTGGCGCTATCTCTAAAATACCAAAACTAATTGCGGTTCAAGCCGAAGCATGCAACCCACTAAGTAGAATTTTTCATAATGAAACACAGCTCCAAACCTATTCAGATACTATTGCAGAAGGCATTGCAATACCAAATCCTGTAAGAGCCAAACAAATGCTTGAGGCTGTACAAAAAACAAATGGCACCTTCATTTCGGTAAGTGAAACCGAAATTGAACAAGCCTGGAAGGAACTAGCTGCAATGGGATTTTATATTGAACCAACTTCTGCAGCAACGATTGCAGGCCTGATAAAATACGGCAAGAGTGTTGAAAATACAGGAGAAATAGCATCCCTATTCAGTGGCCACGGTTTAAAATCTTCAGCTAAAATCAGCCATTTTCTTCAAAAATGAGGACTTAATGCAAACATATCAGATATTTGCCCAATAGAGATGAGAAAACATTTTTTGATATTTATACTATTTCTAGGCTTGCATCTGCAACTAAATGCACAAGTAGTAGACGAAATTGTGGCTGTAGTTGCAGATAAAATAGTACTGCGCTCAGAAATTGAGGTTGCCTATGAACAAGCCTCCAGAGAATTTGGTGTAAGCGGAGATTCTATTCGCTGCCTAGTTACCGAACAAAAATTAATTGAAAACTTACTGATTCTAAAGGCGCAAGTAGATAGCTTGCCAATTAACGAAGAACGTGTAGATCAGGAGCTGGAAGAGCGTATTAGATATTTTGCCCAAGAATATGGCGGAGAGCGCAAACTAGAAGAAATCTATGGCAAAAGCATTGCAGAAATTAAAGCATCTAATAGAGAAAGGATAAGAAACAACCAATTGGCGCAAGCCATGATGGCAAAGATTTTAAAAGATGTTAAAGTTACTCCTACCGATGTTAAAAACTTTTACAATGAAATACCAGTAGATAGTTTACCTTACTATTCTGCTGAAGTAGAATTGGCTCAAATAGTTATTGAACCTAAGGTGAGCAAAGAATCTAAGCAAATGGCTTATGAAAAAATTGCAGAATTAAGAAGAAGAATTATTGAAGATGGTGATAAATTTAGTACGCTAGCCCTAATCTATTCAGACGATAAAATGTCGGCAGTAAAAGGTGGCGAACTTGGCTTTTTTGGCAGGGGAATGATGGTTCCTGAATTTGAAGGTGCCGCATTTAAATTGAAACCCGATAGCATCTCTAAAATAATAGAGTCAAAATATGGGTATCACATTATACAAGCTATACAACGCAGAGGAGAAGAAATGAACGTAAGGCATATTTTGATTATGCCAAAAATATATGCCAGCGATGTAGAAATTGCTAAAAATAGAATAGATACTTTAGTGATGATGATAAAGGCAGATTCTATTTCTTTTGGACTTGCAGCTAAACGTTATTCGATGGATGAAAATACGCGAGGGGCAGGCGGAATAATAGGTGCAGGAATTCAAGGTAATGGTCATGTACCAGTAGATTTACTTTCTAAAGAGCTAAACATAAATGTACAAGACATGGAGGTAGGAGAAATTTCTGAACCTGAATTGTTTTTTATCCCTGGCCAAGACCAAAAAAAGGCTTGGCGCGTTTTTTACCTCAAAAGCGAAACACCTCCTCATAGAGCCAACATGAAAGATGATTATCAAAAGCTACAAGCACTAGCTTTTGAGAAAAAACAAAAAGAAACTAGAGAGAAATGGATAGAACGTTATAGAAAGGAATTTTTTATTCAAATTAACCCACCCTACAGCGAATGCCCGCAACTTAAAGGATGGGGGTCTAACAAATAAGATAGCAAATACCATATGATTCAATTTGAAAATGATAAAGCTGCAGCCATAGCTTTAGAACAAAAATATAAAGATTTAAAACAAGAAATTTCAAAGGCTATTATTGGTCAACAAGAAGTTGTTGACGCGGTGCTTATCTCCATTTTTTGCAATGGCCATTCCCTTCTTATAGGATTACCAGGCTTGGCTAAAACCCTCCTAGTAAAATCTTTTTCTCAAGTGTTGGATTTAAATTTTAGTCGCATTCAATTTACCCCAGACTTAATGCCAAGCGACATTACAGGTTCCGAAATATTAGATGAAAACAGGGTATTTAAATTTATCAGAGGACCTCTTT
>JBIKKC010000057.1:0-11657 GCA_044360615.1 Bacteroidia bacterium
GTATCGATAAACGCCAATACTATTTTAAAGAGAATAACAGGTAATAAAGCTACTAACAAAAATTTATAATTACCCTTTCGCAAAAAGTCCGCTTTGTTATCATCGAGGAGCAATCTAGCCGCAAAAAGGAATAGATAAAAAAATAAGCCAATGGCCAAATAATAAACATGTACAAGGCCCATTAAAAATAAGAATAAAATGGCAATAATTGGATACTTCCAAGAAGTAATTTTGGCATTCATTTTAATTTCTAAATACCATAAAATTGGAATTACAAATGCATAAGACAAAGCAAAATGCCCAAATAACCTATCGTTCTGGGGAGCTAAAAAAATAATACTTAAGGCAATAAAAAATGCCCACACTTTGCGAACTCCAAAATGCCTTATTATTACAAAAACGAATGCCACAGCAAAAGGAAAAGCAATTAATAAGAGGGCATTAAAAATGCCTAGTGACACGGATGCTAAAGGTAATCCTAACGTATTTAAATATTTAACAGCCAGGGCAAGTAAGGGTTGATTATCTGTAAAACTTATAACTTCCTTATAAGGGTAGGCCATGCTACTAAATAAAAAACCAGAATCATTCTTTAGATAAGATAAATAAGTGAAATAATTTTTAACACCATCGAAATGTGTGCAAAGAAAGGCCGTATTAAGATGCCAAATCTTTAGAGGTAGCGCCCAAATTAAAAAAACACCGTAACAAATTGTTGCATAAATAAATGCCAACCAAAAATCAAATTTGTTATTTAGTTTTGGAAACATGCTACAAGAGTAGTGCTAAAAGTGCTTTCGTACAAATTAAGGCAAATTGTGTCATATGTTTATATTGCAGCATGAAACGTCAGAGCTTAACTATTGTATTACCGTGCTATAATCCAGATGCAAACTGGCACATAAATATAAAGCAACAGTTAGTAGAAATTTTACCTCAAATTAGTCACGATCCTATAGAAATATTAGTCATAAACGATGGCTCTAAATTAGCCATAGACAAAGAATTCAGCCTCCTTAAGGCAAGTTTCCCTAATTGTAAATTATTAAGTTATGCAATAAATAAAGGAAAAGGTTATGCCATACGCGAAGGGGTAAAAAATGCCACAGGAGATATTATTATTTATACAGATATAGACTTCCCATATACCGTTCAAAGTTTCTTAACCATGGTACACCAGCTTGAAAACCACGATTTAATAATTGGGACAAGAGATGACAGCTATTTTCACCATATACCTAAAACGCGCGCATTTATTTCTAGAGGGTTAAAATTTCTCATAAAAAAAACCTTTAAACTACCCACCTCAGATACACAAGGGGGATTAAAAGGATTTAGAAAATCACTTCAACCAGTATTTTTAAAAACAGGTATTAACCGCTATTTATTTGACCTAGAGTTTATCTATTTAGCGGCCAAACAAAACTATAATATTGGCATTTACCCTATTGAGCTAAGGCAAGAAACGATAGTTAGAAAAACCAATCTAAAAGTAATATTTAAAGAGTTTATGAATTTATTTCAGTTACTGATTCGGTCGAAGTTTGGGGGTTCATAAAAATGAAACATAAAGGCGTTAAAAAAATTGGGACCCAAAACAAATACTCATAAGGCACAATTACAAAAGCATAAAAAACACTCAATACAACTTTTAAACTTAACAACAAGAACAGCGGAGAATAGGCTTTATGTTTAAGCTGCCAAACCAGTAATACTAGCATACTAGTAAATGTTAACCCAATCATCACATTTTTTAGAGAAACAATTTTTTGGGGTAAGCTTCCAGGCCACCAAAGGTAAAACCAAGAGGCAAAACCATTTCCTTGGAATAATTGAAAAGGCAAATCGCCTGGATTTTGCCAATGTTGTCCATCCCATTCGTTAAGCGCAGCATCTATCCAAAGATTAGCACCACTAGTTAACATTGCTGGCGTTTGTAATACAAACGGCATGAAGTATAAAAAGACCAAGCCCACGAGTAAAATCAATACTTGGTAAAAAAACTTCTTTTTATCTTGAACCCAGGATTCTGCCGCCAATAATGGCATCCAGAAAAGAGCCGAATACCTTGACAATAAGGTTAGGATGACCCCAATAGGCCTTGCAAATATTTTATTTGAAAAAAGGCTTATCCCTAAAAAAATATAATAGGCAGAAATTAATATTTCTACAGTAAATAAAATTTCTTTGGTTTGCTTAAATAGTATCAAAGTGAGAATTAAAGGATACAAGGCCGACTTACAATAAAAATGTAACAAGGATGTTTCGCTCCTATAAATATGGTATTGTAAAACAAACAATGGTATTAAGAAAAATCCAAGCCCTACCCATCTATAATCAAACCCGAAAAGATTAGCAATAACAAAGGGAAGCCAATGCAAAGGCATATAATTTGGAGTAAAAGTGCCATAGTTAAAACCAGAGTATGGAGCATAAACATTATCACCATTTAAAAATCTGTTTACGTAAATATCTCTAATCAAAGGTATAATATCAGATTTAGTGGCATCTATTGGGTTTGAACCAAACATTAACTGAGCCCTAATAGCTAAGATAAATAAAACTAAAATTACAGGTAGTAGATGAATTAAGCTAACAGGCTTCCCTGCAGATTGCAAGGTTGGTTCAAACAGCTCTCTTTTGTGAATTAAATATTTAAACAAAAGCACCGGAAACAACATGAAAATAAGCGGAGAAATAAAAAAATCTAACTGCTGTTTAAAGAAAAAAAACCAGAGACACTCTAATACAAAAATGAGGAGCACCATGCGCTCTTCATTTCTAAATTTAGTTAGCACCTTCCACTTCATTCTCCTGTATTTGAATAAGCTGCTTTTCTAGAATAGTATCATTTACCATTGCTAAGGTATCACTAATAACAATTAACTTTTTGGCCGGGCCAACTATTGGAACCAGATGTGTTAAACCAATTGTATCCTCTGGCAGAATAAGCTGCCGAGAAATCATTTTGTTTGCTAAATACCGATAACTTCTTTCTAAATAAGGCCTAGGAACGCCATCTTTACCAAAGCGCCACATAAACTTTTTAGGGCTTGGAATAATAGTAGCTAAAAACATGCATTCGCTTAAGGTGAGGGCTTGCGGAGCTTTCATAAAGTAAAACTGACTAGCCTCACCAATTCCATAAACGTTAGGCCCCCATTCTATGATGTTGAGGTAAACCTCATACATGCGGTCTTTCTGGGCTATATGATTATTTTCTAAAATATAAACGAGCAAAATCTCTTCTAACTTTCTAGCCATTGTTTTTTCGCGTGTTAGAAAAACATTCTTAACTAGCTGCATACTAATAGTACTAGCACCTCTCTTAAATTTTCCTGTTCTTATATTCTTGGCAATAGATTGTCTAAAGGCCTCCCCCACAAACCCCCTATGCCAGTAGAATGATGGATCTTCCGTTGTTAAAATAGTTTTTCTTAATAAAGGTGAAATTAAATCCAATGGGGTGAAATAGGGATTGCTGGGCCCAACCAGAAAGGCACGACTTGGTCTGCCATTTTCATAAGGAACATGCATAAATTCTCTATTAAGTTTACCCAAATCAGCTTCACCATATTGGGTAATTTTAAATTGCTCCTTTTCTAAAGAACTTTCAAAAATCATATCATCTGGGCGATTTTCATTGTGATAAAAATCTAAGCGGTAAGAAAAACTCCCTGTGGCTTTCATACCCTTGATATGAGAAAACAAACCGGCAGGCAGGGCGTCAATAAATTGCTGAGCTTCCATTTTCTCAGTTTTCACCACCAACTTATAAATAGTATCTGGGCCATTCTGAAAATACACAAAAGGATTAATAACTATCCCATTAAATATGATTTTACTGGTGCTATCTATGGCAATAAAATTTTCTCCAATTCTATAGGCATAGTTAAACTCCATAGCATCAATCACCACATCTTTAGAAGAGATTTTAGGATGATTGAGTAAAAAAGAGTTCATACTAGCTTTACCACTAATTACTAATTCTTCCCCTTCAAAATCAATATTTCTTACCTGAAGTTGCGCAGATTTAAACCCTGCAGTTAGATTAAATTTTTCTGCTAAATAGGGAATATGAATACGCCCAGAATCTGGGGTGCTAAATAGCAAATCGGCTTCCTTCTTATTTGGATTTGCCATACCAGATAGACGCCAATTTTGCGCATCCGTTGGCGAGCTTACCTGCATCTCTGAGCTAACTTGTCCGTTTTCATAATCCAATTTCAAGAACTTAAAGTTAACCCATTGTTCATCCTCTTCGGCTTTGATAGAAAAGTTATCAATTACCATTGATGCAGGAACTTTATTAAGCACTTTGGTAATTAATTTATAAACCACCTCGGCATAATTAACGGGTTCGCTAACTTCCTTTATTTCATTTGGGTTACTACTATTTGAGGTATCATTTTTATTGGCTAAAAAGGCCTCAATATTTCTTACAGAATCTCTTTTTGTAAGCTGCAAATACCCATTTCGTAAAAATATTTCCGAAACCCGAACATCTCCTATTAAGGCATACATAAAACGGATACTTAAAGAGAAATCTTCTAAGACCAATAGCGTATCTTTACCATTAGGGACCACTTCTATTTGATGCAACTCTACGCCAGAAAGACCTTTAAAGCCATATTGGCCAACTTTAAAGCTTGTTTGGTATTGGCTTTCTAATTTTACTTGGACTTTTTCTATGGCCTTTTTAAGAAAGTAGCCACGTAATGAAAAATACCCAACTAAAAGCACAAAGAAAAAGACACCAATAACTTTCATTATCAGTGTCGAAATTCTTTTAAGTTTTTCCTTATTCATGCTAAGATAATAGCGTTTAAACCTGCATTAAATCGGCTTCTTTAGCCGCACACAAGTCGTCTATTTTCTTAATATATGTATCAGTTGTTTTTTGAACCTGTTGTTCAGCAGTTTTACAATCATCCTCCGGAACGCCGTCTTTTTGGGACTTTTTAATGCCTTCATTCACTTCTTTACGAATATTTCGCACCTGAATTTTGGCATGTTCTGCTTCCGCCTTTACCTTTTTAACAATTTCTTTTCTTCTATCTTCGGTTAAAGGAGGCAAGCTAATACGAATAGTTGCGCCATCATTACTTGGGGCAAAACCCAAATTAGCGATGATTATTCCTTTCTCGATTGCCTGAATCATATTTTTTTCCCAAGGTTGAACCGCAATACTGCGGGCATCTGGGGTATTGATATTTGCAACCTGACTAATAGGCACTAATGAGCCGTAATAATCAACCTTTACAGCATCTAACATAGACGGATGAGCCTTGCCAGCTCTGATTTTAGTAAACTCTGTGGCAGCATGGTCAACTGCTGCATCCATACTCTCTTTTAACAAATCAAATAAGGGTTTTAATCTTGGATCGCTCATACTTTAATTGGTTTTTCCTGTCGCGCAAATTACATCGCCTGCAAGCAATTTAGGAAATATTTTTTAGAATGAGCCTCATTTTTATCTTTGTTGCCACAGATTATGGATAGAAGAGTAAGAGTTAGGTTCGCACCTAGTCCAACCGGCCCCCTTCATATTGGAGGAGTTCGCACGGCCTTGTACAATTATTTATTTGCAAGAAAACACGGAGGAGATTTCCTTCTTCGCATAGAAGATACAGACCAAACGCGCTTTGTACCGGGCGCCGAGGAGTATATTATTGAGTCGTTAAAATGGGTAGGAATTGAACCTGTAGAAGGTATAGGCTTTGGTCCCGATTCATCGGGAGGGCCACATGCACCTTACCGCCAAAGTGAGCGTAAACCTATGTATAAACAATACGTCATGCAGCTAATTGAAGCAGGACATGCGTATTATGCTTTTGATACTGCAGAGGATTTAGAAGGCATGCGCGAGCGTTTAAAGGCTAGTAACGTAGATGCAAAATACGACGCCATTACACGTTCTACTATGAAAAATTCACTAACGCTTTCGGAGGATGAAGTTGGCAAAAGGTTAGAAAATGGCGACCCTTATGTGGTTAGATTTAAACTTCCACGTAAAGAAGAAGTTAAATTCCATGATGAAATACGCGGTTGGGTTAGCTTTAATACAGCCCAACTTGATGACAAGGTGCTTTATAAGAGCGATGGCATGCCCACTTACCATTTGGCCAATGTGGTAGATGATTACTTAATGCAAATTTCGCATGTAATAAGAGGCGAAGAGTGGCTTCCTTCTGCCCCATTGCACATTTTATTATACCGTGCCTTTGGGTGGGAAGATGTAATGCCCAAATTTGCTCATTTGCCACTTTTATTAAAACCTGATGGCAATGGCAAATTAAGCAAACGCGATGGAGATAGATTAGGCTTTCCAGTATTTCCTTTAAATTGGGTTGACCCTAATTCTGGCGAAAAAAGCAGTGGATACCGCGAAGCCGGTTACTTACCAGAAGCGGTAGTTAACCTTTTGGCTATGTTAGGTTGGAACCCTGGAAATAACCAAGAATTATTTACTATAGAAGAACTTACCGAAGCCTTTTCTTTAGAAAGAGTAAGCAAGTCTGGAGCCAAGTTTGACCAAAACAAGGCCAAATGGTATAACCAACAATATGTAAGAAAATTAGATAATAAAGATTTAGCTCCAATTTTAACAACAGCATTGATAAATGAAGGCTTAGAATCTCATTTTACACCAGCATATGTAGCAGCTGTTTGTGGATTAGTGAAAGAAAAAATGAGTTTTACCAATGAGATTTGGGATATCAGCAAATACTTTTTCCAAGACCCAGCGGCTTATGATTTAGGCGTTATTGAGAAAAGGTGGAATGAGAAAATCCCTGCCTTATTGCGAGAGATAAATAAACAAATAGCAGCTATTGAAGAATATAATGCAGCTGCCATTGAGGGGGTTTATAACCAAGCCTTAAATAATCATGGGATTGCCGGTAAAGATTTCTTACAATTGTTTAGAGTTTGTTTAACCGGAATAGCAGGCGGCCCTCCCCTATTTGAAATTGCAAATTTGATTGGCAAGGCCGCTATGTTAAGGAGAGTTGAACATGCCCTACAAGAATTTTCTAAATAAATTATTTACAATATGAAAAAATTAAATCTAGTAATTGCAACCTTTCTAATCCTATCCCTAAGTGCCTGTCAATTGGCTAAATTCGACCGCGTTCCCGGTTTCGAACAAATGGCAATCCCGCCACAATTTCAAGGTAATTTCATCCTTAAACCTGGTGCTTATAGCAACCTTATAGGTTCAGACAGCATTGGCTTGCTTATTGATGGAAATTCAATTAGAATAAGTAATAAAAGTGGCACTTACTCTAAAACCATTCGCCAAGATTTTCAGGTTAGTGAATATAAAGGTAATTATATCATTGCTGTAACGGATAAAATCATTCCAAGTTTGTGGAATTTATTTGTTATTGAAACCAATAAAGAGAATTTATATGTTTACCCACTTATGGATAAAAGAATTGCTAGCGAAGAAATTAATTTGATTGGCAATTATTTACCGCAGCAACAAGTAATTTTATCACATGACCCAATTTCACCTCTGCCCAATTCAAATACACTTTCAATTGCAGGATCTGATGGCTCTGCCGCTGCACCCATAGTAAATCCTATGGGAGGAATGCCTTCAAGCATTACTTATTTTGCTGTTATAGATGAGCAATTTCAGCAACTTTTCAACAATGAAATGAAGGGAAAATCTTTTATTCAATTTAGTCCAGTGGTAAAAAAACCTACTAGCAAAAAGAAATAAATATGAATAGACCTATTAGAGTTTTGGTTTCTAAAATTGGGTTAGATGGGCACGATAGAGGCGCCAAGGTAATTGCAACAGCGTTAAGAGATGCTGGGATGGAAGTTATTTATACAGGTCTGCGTCAAACTCCAGAAATGGTGGTTCAAGCGGCATTGCAAGAAGATGTTGACGTAATTGGTGTGAGTATCCTTTCTGGCGCACATATGAGTGTATTTACACGATTAACAGAATTACTTAAGCAAAACAATATGCAAGATGTGCTTGTTACTGGCGGAGGGATAATACCTGAAGAAGATATAAAATCCCTAGAAAATATTGGCGTTGGAAAATTGTTTACACCTGGCGCTAATACGCACGAAATTGCTACTTTTATCAAAGAATGGGTGAGTAAAAATAGACAATTTTAAGACTGGGTATTAACAAGATGTAAAAATCAGTTTTATTCCTTTTTATTTAATTAAAAATAGACTTAACCTTGAATGTCAAAATTTAGAAACTAATGAGTGTAGCTCCTATGTATCAAACAATCCTAACCGAAACCAAAGATCAAATTTTTTATATCACTATCAATCGTGAAGACAAGTTGAATGCCTTAAACATTCAAACATTAACAGACATTAAGGAAGCTATTTTAAGCATTTATAACGATTCATCGGTTAGGGGTGTTATCTTAACGGGTAAAGGCTCTAAAGCATTTGCAGCAGGTGCAGATATTGCAGAATTTGCCAACTTCAATGTAGAAGAAGGAACCAGAATGAGCGAAGAAGGTCATGCCGTTTTACGCGCCATAGACCACTGCCCAAAGCCTACTATTGCTGCTGTAAATGGTTTTGCTTTAGGCGGAGGAAATGAATTAGCCATGGCTTGCCACATTCGCATTTGCACAGAAAAAGCTAGATTTGGCCAACCAGAAGTAAACCTCGGGATAACCCCTGGTTACGCAGGCACGCAACGTTTAACTCAATTAATTGGCAAAGGAAGAGCTTTAGAATTTTTAATGACAGGCGATATAATTAATGCGCAAACTGCTTTGCAATTGGGTCTTGTAAATCATGTAGTACCAGAAGATCAGTTGATAGCAAAAGCAGAAGAAATCTTAGGGAAAATTAAAAGCAAAGCACCAATGGCTATCGCTTCTGTTATTCGTTGCGTAAATGCCTTTTACGAAAAACGTGCTGATGGGTACAATATTGAAATTAATGAATTTGGAAACTTCTTTGGAAGCGAAGATTTTATTGAAGGTACTAGAGCTTTCTTAGAAAAAAGACCAGCCAATTTTAAAGGCAATTAATTGTATTAATATAAATGTTTAATTCTGTTAACCCTTTTACAGAAGAAACTTTTGCTTCTTTTGCCTTTGAGGAAGAAGTAAGTATAAACACCAAATTAGAAAAAGCGCAAGAGGCTTTTAAAGAATGGAAAAAGAGTAACTTTAGAGAAAGGGCCGCTCTTTTTATGCGTTTACAGGTGCTGTTGGAAAACAATGCTACCATGTTAGGCAATTTGGCTGCCCAAGAAATGGGTAAACTAGCCAGCCATGCTAAAGCCGAGGTATTAAAATCTGCAAGCCTTTGCAGCTATTACGCTAAGCATGCAGAAGCTCTCTTACAACCACAATTTACGAGGCTAGACCCAAGCACACAAGTATGTATTTCTCAAGAACCACTTGGTGTAATCTTAGGAATCTTTCCTTGGAACTTTCCTTATTGGCAAATATTACGCAGCGCTTTACCCACTTTAATGAGTGGCAATGTAATGTTGGTTAAACCTGCACCTAATGTACCAAAATGCAGTTTAGCCCTTCAGGCATTAGTAGAAGAGGCTGGTTTTGGGGGCGGTTTGATCCAAACCATTTTTGCAGATAATCCTACCATTGCCAACTTAATTCAACATCCCACAATTAAGGCTGTATCACTAACAGGCAGTGAACGCGCAGGTAGCGAGGTTGCGGCCTTGGCAGCCAAAGCCATTAAACCTGCGGTGTTAGAATTAGGTGGTTCAGACCCGCTTATCATTTTAAATGATGCCCCTTTAACTGAAATTATAGACCAAGTAGTTTTTTCTAGGTTTCAAAATAATGGGCAAAGCTGCGTGGCTGCAAAACGCTTTTTGGTTCAAAACGAAATAAAGGCTGATTTTGAAAAACTATTGATAGAAAAAGTAAGCCAATTAAGCCTTGGAAACCCTCTGCTAGAAGGAATAGATATTGGCCCATTAGCCAGAAAAGATTTAAAAGAAACCTTAGCAAAACAGGTAAACAAAAGTTTAGAACAAGGCGCTAACCTAGTTTACCAACAAACACAAATTCCAGAGAAAGGCTGGTTTTATCCTCCTACCATTTTAGGTGAGGTTAAGCCCGGCACGCCAGCTTATGAAGAAGAATTATTTGGACCAGTGGTAAGTGTATTTGGTTTTAGCACTATAGAAGAAGCCATAGCTTTAGCTAACGATACACGCTTTGGTTTAGGTGCCAGCATTTTTACACGCGATATTGAAGCAGCCAAAGCAATGGCTCAACAAATTGAAACCGGCATGGTGTATATTAACGCCATTGTAAAAAGTGATGTGCGTATACCCTTTGGAGGCATAAAAGCCAGCGGTTTTGGCAGAGAATTAGGCGAGCAAGGTTTAAAAGCCTTTACGCAAACTAAGAGTACTTGGGTTAAGGAGAATTTTTGAGGGCTTCAAAGGATTGGCTGAGCTATGCGGTAATTAAGCTAATTAATCACCGCATTTTTGCGGTAAAAAACCAGTATATTTGCCGCAAAGTTATTATTGCGTAATGGGAAAGTATATTTATAAGCATCAAAACTGGACAAGCTTTACTTGGGATGATAAACTAATACATGCATTGTTTGGAGATGTTCGCTTAATGCAAGGCAAAATCATCGGACAAATGAATGCACTTGGATTTATTGCAAAAGAAGAAGCCAGCCTAACGGCATTGACTTTAGACGTTGTAAAATCTTCAGAAATTGAAGGAGAGCTGCTTAATTATGAGCAGGTAAGATCCTCTATTGCAAGGCGTTTGGGAATTAATACGGCTGGGCTTGTGCCTAGTAATAGAAATATTGAAGGTATTGTAGAAATGATGTTGGATGCCACCCAACGAAACCAATTACCTTTAACAGAAAAACGTTTGTGCGGTTGGCATGCAGCCCTTTTTCCAACTGGGTTTAGCGGTCCATATGAAATAGAAGTTGGTAAATATCGTACTGGAGAAATGCAAATAGTTTCTGGAGCAATGGGAAAAGAAAAAGTGCATTACAAGGCTATTAAACCAGAATTTGTTAAAGCAGAAATGGACAAATTCCTCGATTGGTTTAATAATGAGAATAAGCTTGATTCAGTATTAAAAGCTGCCATTGCCCATTTTTGGTTTATCATCATACATCCTTTTGATGACGGCAACGGACGAATTGGAAGAGCTATTACAGACATGCTACTTGCCCGCTCCGAAAATAGTGGAGAGCGTTTTTATAGCATGTCGGACCAAATTTTACTTGAACGCAAACGCTATTACGATATTTTACAAAAAGTACAACACAGTGCGGGCGATATAACCGAATGGCTGGAATGGTTTTTACACTGCTTGAAAAGTGCCATGCTTGCTACAGAAAATACAACACAAAAAATATTGCGAAAAGCAGAATTTTGGAAACATCATGAACATACGCCAATCAATGAAAGGCAACGATTAATACTTAATAAACTTCTTGATGGATTTGAAGGGAAACTACAAACTTCAAAATGGGCAAAAATCACAAAAACCTCAACAGATACAGCCTTACGCGATATAAAAGATTTGGTTCAAAAAGGCATTTTACAGGCAACCAACGAAAGAGGCCGCAACGCCAATTATGAATTAGTGATGTGAAGAAGTTCCCGCCTCCTCATAGTTCATAGTTCATACTTCATAGTTAAA
>JBIKKC010000058.1:0-11637 GCA_044360615.1 Bacteroidia bacterium
AGCATAAACAAAAACTAAATTTTCTGTATTTTTTTGGAATTGAATTCCAAAAAAATACAGAAAAAATACTTAATTAATTGAATAATAAATAGTTAATGAGTTAATGGCTCGGCTAGAGGCTAGAGGCCAGAAGCCAGAAGCAGCCCAATGCACTCTGAACGATTTTCCCTACTTTCGCAGCAAAATGAAGTATTTAATTATTGGACTTGGCAATATTGGCGATGAATACGCACATACCAGACACAATATTGGTTTTGATATAGCAGATGCCTTGGCAGAAAAACACAAAATTACCTTTACTACAGACCGCTATGCAGATTTGGCCGAGATTGGGTTTAAAGGCAGACAACTCTTTGTAATAAAGCCAAGCACCTATATGAATTTAAGTGGTAAAGCCGTTAGGTACTGGATGCAAGCTTTAAAAATACCGGTAGAAAATATTTTTGTTCTAGTAGATGATCTGGCCATTTCTTATGGTAAAATTAGAATAAGAGGCAATGGCAGCGATGCGGGTCACAATGGGTTAAAGAGCATACAAGAACTATTACTCACCCAAAACTATCCGCGTTTGCGCTTTGGCATTGGGAGTAATTTTCCTAAAGGCCGACAAATAGATTTTGTATTGGGAAAATGGAATGCCGAAGAAGGTGTGCAATTACAAGAGTTGATTCATAAGTCGGTTCAAGCAGTAGAAAGCTTTGCCACACGAGGCTTAGCAGCTACCATGAACGACTATAATAAATAAACATGGCAGAAACCCAAAAGAATAATTATGTAAGTAACTCCATGTGGATTTTGCTAGAGAAATCGGCAAGAATTATTAGCGGCTTATTGGTTGGTGTGTTGGTGGCTCGTTTCTTAGGCACTACACAATTTGGAACCATTTATTATGGCTTAACCATTATTGGAATTATGGCCATCTTCTCTACCCTTGGCCTCGATAGTTTAGTGGTAAGAGAATTAATAACGAGAAGTAAAGATGAAAATAAAATTCTAGGAACCGCCTTGGGCTTACGTTTGGGTGGCTCTTTGGTGGCTATTGTTGGGAGTATTATTTATAGCCTTTTGCGCGATCCTGCCTCCACCACTTTTATTGTTTTCTTGTTGAGCCTAAGTATGCTGTTTCAATCCTTTAATGTGATTGATTTCTACTTCCAATCTCAAGTAAAAGGAAAGTACACGGCCATTAACCAAGTAATTACCTTGTTTATTTCGGCACTCATTAAACTATTACTCATTTACCTCGAAGCTCCACTGGTATATTTTGCAGCCATGGCAGCCTTTGAGGCATTGTTGAGTGCTTTTATTCAATGGCGTTTTTATAAAAAATTTGGTGGCCATATTAGTCATTGGAAATTCTCTTTACCAGAATCAAAACACTTGGTTTATTTAACGCTTCCCATTATACTTTCTTCATTTATTCAAATGCTGTATACCAATGCCGATGGTATTTTAATAGCACGCTTTTTAAGAGACATGGGATTGGTAGGGCAATATGGTGCAGCGGTAAGAATTAGTCAGGCCTCCTACTTTATACCCGTTGCCATTTGTGCAGCGGTATTTCCGGGCATTGTAAATAATAGAAATAACGCAGCCTTACAAGAAACACGCCTCACTCAATTGTATAGCCTAATGCTGTGGGGTGCTTTGTTTATCATTGCAGGGGCCATGCTAACTGGAGATTGGGTAATTGGTAACCTTTATGGACCAAAATATCCATTGGCACCAGAAGTTTTTAAGCTGCATGTTTGGTCTATACTTCCTGTATTTTGGGGCACCGCTTGGGGCATGTGGATGTTGGCCGAACAAAAACAAAAATATGTGGTAGGCATGCAAGTGCTAAATGCAATTATTATCTTAGGTTCAGAACTATTTTTAATTCCGAGATTAGGTATTTTAGGTGCAGCTTGGGCAGTTATAGTAGGTTCATACATTGCCTTATTGTATATGGTGCTTTCTTATAAACCATTGGCTACATTACGTATGTTTTATAACGCCTTGAACCCAAAAAATCTTATTGCCATTTTCCACTACTCTCGCTCCTAATATTATCTTTGTGTTATGTTAATATTAGCTGCAGAAGAGTCTCCGCGCCTTACTTATATTCTAGATGAGTTACTCTTGCGTCGCTTGGGCTTAAACTATAAGATTACAGATAATCCCGATTACTTTTTAAAATCTCTTTCTTTTAGAATAAATTATACTCCCCAAATTATTGAAGGTGTATTGAATATACCAGCAAATAATTTTTTGCATGAAACTGATATAAAACCCCAAGACATAGAAGTAGAAAAGGATACATTCTGGCATACCATTTTCTTTCAACATACTTATTCCTCTAAGCCAGATTTTAAAAGTGATACCAGCCTTGTAAACTTCGATTTACTTGCGGCCGCGTTTTATTTAATGAGTCGTTACGAGGAATATTTACCAAACAAAAAGGATGAACATCTACGGTATTTAGGTAGCAATAGTTTGGCTTATAAATCAGGTTTTTTAGAATTTCCACTCATAGATTTTTGGGTAATTAAATTAGGAGAAGTGCTTAAAAAACAATTTCCAGCGCTAGCCTTAAAAACGAATCATTTCGAACAAATCAATAGTATTGATGTAGACTTTGCCTTTAAATACCAGCAGCAAAGTATTTTTTCTTCTATCAAAAAATTTGGCGGGTCAATTCTTAGAGGAAAACCCGATATGGAAGCACTTATTAAACCAGCAAAAGACCCATATCATACTTACAGGTATATGGCAGCAAAGGCAGCTACAAAAAATATCCCTAGCCTTTTCTTCTTCTTATTGGCAGATTATGGCGGTTACGACACCAACCTTTCACCAAAAAATATTGAGGTACAAAAATTGTATAGAACCATCGCTGAAAGCGACATTTGCGGGCTGCATCCCTCCTACAAAGCAGCCATTGATAAAAATGCATTGAAAAATGAAATACGCCTTTTTGAGGAGATAATACATGAAAAGCCCAAAAAAGTTAGGTCGCATTTTCTTAAAATTCGCCTCCCCGAAACGTATAGAACACTAGAAAAATTAGGCATTACAGAAGATTATACTCTTTGTTATGCAGAAACTACTGGCTTTAGAGCCTCCACCTGTTTTCCCTTTAATGCCTTTGATTTAATTGAAAACAAAACACTTCAAGTAACATTGCATGGCCCCTGTGTGATGGATGTTTGTTTGAAGAATTATTTACAATTAAGTACCCAACAAGCCATTGAAAAAATAGCAGCACTTAAGCAAGTTGTAAAACAAGTAAACGGCCAATTTATAAGCATTTGGCACAATTCCTCTTTCGATTTAAAAGAAGGTTGGGAAGGATGGGATAAGGTTTACGAATCTCTTTTTGAATAAAATCTTACCTTCGCAACAAGGAATTAAAACATGACACAGCCGCTAAAGATATACAATACCTTAACCAGAGAAACCGAGTTATTTAAACCAATACATAAAGATTATGTAGGCATGTACGTTTGTGGGCCAACAGTTTACAGCAATGCCCATTTAGGAAATGCCCGAACCTACATCTCTTTTGATGTAATTTACAGGTACCTCTTGCATCTAGGCTATAAAGTTAGGTACGTTAGAAACATAACAGATGCGGGTCATTTAGAGGGCGACCAAGACGAAGGCGACGATAAATTTGCCAAGAAAGCCAAATTAGAGCAGGTTGAACCTATGGAAATTGTGCAACGTTATACAGTAGATTTCCATCAGGTTTTGGCAGCCTTTAATACCTTACCGCCAAGTATTGAACCTACTGCAACAGGTCATATTATAGAACAAATAGAAATGACCAAGCAAATCATAGCCAATGGTTTTGCCTATGAAGCCAATGGAACAGTATATTTTGATGTAGAAAAGTTTGCCAAAGAATATAATTATACGGCCTTATCTAACCGCAACTTGGATGAATTGCTGAACAATACAAGGGAATTAGGAGGGCAAGAAGAAAAGAAAGGGCGCTTAGATTTTGCGCTTTGGATCAAGGCAAAACCAGAGCATTTAATGAAATGGCCCAGCCCTTGGGGAGTGGGATTTCCGGGTTGGCATATAGAATGCTCTGCCATGAGCACTAAATATTTGGGGGCAGCTTTCGATATTCATGGTGGTGGAATGGATTTAATTCCAACCCATCACACCAATGAGATTGCTCAGAATGTTGCCTGCCACCATGAGCAACCAGCCAAAATTTGGATGCATACCAATATGCTCACAGTAAATGGGCAAAAAATGAGCAAAAGCTTAGGTAATTCTTTTTTACCAGGAGAATTATTTGAGGGAAAGCATGCCTTACTAGAGCGAGGTTTTAGTCCAATGACCGTAAGGTTTTTTATGCTACAGGCACACTACAGAAGCACCCTAGACTTTAGCAATGAAGCCTTAAAAGCAGCAGAAAAAGGTTTGACCCGACTATTAAATGCAGGTAAAGTTTTGGGCAAATTAACTGCAAGTAGTACGAGTACAATTGAAGTGGCAAAGGTTAAAGAGGGCGTTTACGCCGCCATGAATGAAGATTTTAACACACCTATTGCCATTGCAAATTTATTTGAGGCAGCTAGGCTAATTAACCTCATTCACGATGGAAAAGAACAGGCCAACGAAATAGATTTGCAAGACCTAAAATCCTTGTATGAGAATATGGTTTACGGCGTTTTGGGTTTAAAAGATGAAAGCACAGGCGGCTCAGATAAGATGGATGAATTGATGCAAGTAGTGCTGAAAATACGGGGAGAAGCCAAATTAAGAAAAGACTTCTACACCTCAGACCAAATTAGGGACCAACTTAAACAAATTGGCATTGAAATAAAAGACGGGAAAGAGGGCACAAGTTACCAATTAGACTAAATGATTGTTTAAATGGCTAAAAAATCCCCCTTTTTGGTTACACTAAGCTAATATGAGATATGTAATTTTGTCTCATCAAAGTAAACTACTATGATTCAGGCAATTCACACCCCAACCAATTTACCTACTCAGGAAATAGTTTCCTCGTTAGCTATTCAAGCAGCACCTTATAAGGTTTATGCAAATATAGAACGAGTGAAAGACAGCCAAGAAATACATTTAGAAGTGATTGATGGTTTTTTAACCAAACCAGAATCTTTGGCTTTTAGCCATGCAGAATTGTTAGCTGGAGGGATTCTTTGTATTCACTTAAGTATAATTGAATCAGAAAATTACAGCACATATTACCGCTCAGAAAGCATGGGGTTACCTGCTTTGGCCTCCTCTATTATGATAAAGGTACAAAAGGAGGGAAAATTAATGGGAATTCAGCACATCAACTTAGATAGCCAAATTATGAATTAATCATTGATTAATATATTTTCTCCTTGTTTCCAAATTTTATTACAATTAAATTCGAATTGATTTTAGTTAACTTTAAACTAATTTACAAAACTATGAATAAAGCATTTCCTTATATTTTACTGATTCTTTTATTAAGTTTCAGGAATGACGCAAAAGGCCAAGCCCCAACTTTTTACAATGGCGGGCTAAAATTCAATGGCCCTGTTTTGACCCAAAAACAAGTTGGAACAACCAATTATGTTGGTGGTAGTTTTACCGCGATTAATGCAACCACCGGGCCATTGGTGGGTATTGACCCAACTACTTTACAACCCGCTTCAACCGCCCTAGCTGCTGTTTTTGCAAAAATTAACGGAACAGTGCGAACTGTTTGTGCAGATGGAGTTGGGGGTATGTATATTGGAGGAAGTTTCAACTATAGCATTGGTTCAACTAACATTATTGATTTCATGCGTGTTTCAAGTGGCGGAACTATTATCTCCATGCAACAGTTTGCACCCGTAGTTTTAGGTGTAAATAAAATTTTAGTTCACGCGGGTAGAGTCTATGTATTGCATAATTCAGGGATTAAATGCTTCACACAAAGCTCCAATACGGAGGATCTGTCATTTCCTGCATCACAAGCGAATGGGCAAGCCAATGATGCCGTGGTTTATGGCAATAATATTTATTTTGGTGGTAGATTTTTTGTTAACGGAAATTTTAGACCATTAATTCGAATTGCAGCTACTTCAAATAGTTTTGATTTTAATTGGAATCCAAATATAAGAAGCAGTAGTAGCACATTCAGCATTAACAATGCCATTATTAACACTATAGAACTGTATAACCAAAACCTCATTTATGGAGGGCAAAACATTAATTTTCAAGGATCTAGCTCAAGAATGAATTTAGGAGGTATAAACCTTCAATCTAATGGGGCTTATGCGCTAGCAGTTCAAGTAAGTGGAACTGTTTCCGATTTAGCCATTGCTGGTACTAATTTATTTATTGGGGGAAATTTTCTATCCCTTAGAAATGCAGGTAGCACAACAAATATCCCTAGGAGAAATTTAGCCTTAATATCCCTAATAAATAATCAAGTATTTACCATATTTGCTCCCGATCCTGATGGCACTGTTAAAACCTTAGCTGTAGTTAATAATAACTTATTGGTTGGGGGTTATTTTTTTACTATACAGGGACAAACAAATACTTACAGAAATGCAGCCTTTTCAAATGCAAATGTTTTAGGCCAAACAATTTTAAATCCAACAGTTGCGCCTAATCCAAACGCTGGTGTTGAGTTTATTGGGGCGGTTAATAACCTTATAATGATAGGTGGCCAATTTACCCAGATTGAGTTTGCCAAACGGAATAGAGTGGCAGCATTTAACACCCAAACAGGATTACCTACCACTTTTAATCCAACCATTAAAAATGGGACCGTCTACGCTATTGAAGCAGCGGGTGCAAACGTTTTTATTGGAGGAAGTTTTACTACCCAATCTGGTTCATATAATTGTAACAATTTTGTTACCTATTTCAATACTGGCAATGCAAATACCAATGTGGTACTGAACTTTAATAATACTGTTAGAAGCATCGCTGCTAGTGGTTCAACCCTTTTGGTAGGAGGAGATTTTACAACTACCTCTACACCCATCAATAATGCCACCATTGCCAGAAATAATTTAGCATCCTTCACCATCGGCACAACAGCCTCTATAAATTTAGGGTTCAACGCAAATATATTTAATGGTACTGTAAGGGTGGTTAAAATTTTAGGGGGATCTGTTTTTGTTGGGGGTAACTTTAGTTCGCCTAGGAATAAAATTGCTAAACTTAATCTTAATAATGGAAATGTAGTTTCAACATTTAATGCTAGAATTAACGGAACTGGAAATTGGAATGGTTGGGTGAATGATATTGTACAAAGCAGCGCCAACCAAATTGCAATTGGGGGCTTGTTTGGTCTTGGATTTAATCAAGCCTTAAATGGGAATTTTTCACTAGGAACAACAGGAAATGGCGGGCTTGCTATTTTAGACTGGAATAATGGAAATTTAATGAGTAGGAATTCTAATGTTTCTGGTGAAGTTAATTCTATGGTTAAGCCATTTGCTAATACCATCGAGTATTCTGACCTTACTTCGATTAAAACATTCAATATTTCTAATGGAACAACAAGTACTTTGTTACCATCGATTAATGGAGGCGTTGGAAATATTGCATACTACAATAATTCTTATGCTTTTGGAGGCAATTTCAACCAAACAATTGGAAATGTTTTTTACGCCAATTTAGGTTTTCTTAATTACACACCACCTGCGGGGCCAACTATAGCAGCGTCAAATTTTAATGTTACGAATGTTACCATGAATTCTATGCGCATAAATTTTGCACCGGGTAATGGGCAAAATAGAATTGTGATTGCAAGACAATGGTCTTATCCTGCAGCATCTCCAATCAATGGAAGCGCTTACATGGCAAATTCTACTCCTGGTTTTGGATCAAGCATTGGAGGCGGATCGGTAGTTTACAATGGTTCTGGTTCTTTTGCAGACGTAACAGGACTTAATCCCAATACGCCCTATTATTTCCAAGTATACGAGTATAATGGAACGGGTATTAATACCATGTATGGTATAAATAGATTGGAAGGAATGGCATTTACACAGGATTTACAAATCCCGAGCGTTTCTTCTACTAATTTAAATTTTTCTCAAGTTACCATTAATTCTATGCAATTAAATTGGGTAAGAGGTAATGGTCAAGCTTGTATAGTTTTTGCCAAGCAAGGCTCCCCTGTAGATTTTATCCCTGCACCAAATGTAAATTATAATACAAGTTCAACTTTTGGACAGATGGGCTATGGAAATGGCAATTTCGCTGTTTACAAGGGATCTATGATGCCAAATGTTTCTGCTCTTGTTGAAGGATTGCAACCAGGCTTAACTTACCATTTTGCTATTTATGAATACAATGAGTTTGGAACATTAAGGAGATACAGAACCATCTTTCCAGGAGTTGGTAATAGGCAAACCATTGGAATGGCAAGCCCACCAACCAATCCGGGTAGCTCTATGACCTTCCAAAATTTCGGTTCTTCTTCAACTCAGGTTAATTGGCAACCAGGCAATGGCAATAAGCGGCTTGTTTTGGCTTTTGAAGGTTCGTTAACAGCGGTAATAAATTCATTTCCAGCCAATGGTGTATTTTATAGTGCAAATGCCAATTATTCAATTCCAGGAAATACAATTAATGTAAGAGCTACTTTAAATGGCAATGGTGGTTTACATTCAGGGAAAGTAGTCTATAATGGAACAGGAAATTCAGTAACGGTTACGGGCCTATTGGCTAATAAAGAGTATAGTTACTTAACAATTGAATACAATGAATTACCAGGTTTGCCTGGAAGTGCAACCTACCAAATTGCTCCAAATCTGAGTGGATCAAAAAAGACCGACCAAGCTATACAGCCCCCTAGCATCAATGCTTCAGCCCCAAGTTCTATTGAAACCCATAATGCTGCGCGTTTTAAATGGACAAACGGTAATGGTTCGCAAAGAATGGTTGTAATGAGACAAGATTTACCTGTTGATTTCACTCCACTCAATAATGTGAATTACGTGGCTAACCCTAATTATGCAAGTGGAACTGATTTAGGAAATGGGAATAAGGTAATTTTTAATGGTCCTGGCATAGGTTCGGGTGGCTCGGTGGATATTTCAGGGTTATTGCCCTACACTACCTATCATTTTAAAATATTTGAATACAATTCGGCACTTAATAGTGGAACTTCTGTAATGGAATACGCCTACCGCACAGCTGGAGCAAGAACCTTTTTTACCAAAACCGCAGCACCTAACTGGCCTCGCACAGCAGGTGGTTCTGAATCAGATGCAGCTGGCTCTGTAGCTGTGGATGCAAGCGGTAATGTTTATGTTGCTGGAACAGTAAGAGGTAATTCAAATTTTGGACTTCAAGAAATTACTGCCGTAAACAATGATATTTTCTTGGCTAAATACAATGCTACAGGAAACCTTTTATGGGTAAAACAAGCTGGTGGAGCTGGAGAAGATGCTGCGTCCTCAGTTGTTTTGGATGCAAGTGGTAACGTTTATATTTCAGGTTCTTTTAGAAACACTGCAAATTTTGATTCGTTAACTGTAACTTCTTCTGGCTCTGATGACGGATTTATAGCCAAGTATAGCTCTTCTGGAAATCCAATATGGGCAAGGTCTTTTGGGAGTGATAGTCAGGATGTGGTAAACACAATGGCAATTGATGGTTTAGGAAATATTTATGTAGGTGGTTTCCACTCAGGTAATACTGGATTTTCTAATTCTACGGTAACCTTGACTACAAACGGGAAAAGTGATTTGATTGCTGCCAAATACAACTCAAACGGAGACCTAATTTGGGCAAGAGGAGGAGGAAGTAATGGCTATGATTTTGGCTTTGGAATTGGGACTGATGGCAATGGCAATGTTTTCATTTGCGGAGAAATAAAAGGTACAGGAACTTTTGGTACCCAAACTAGCGGATTTGCAGGTGCCACCGATGCTATTTTGGTTAAATATAATGCTAGCGGAGTTGCCCAATCTGCAACGAATTATGGAAGTACTGGCGATGATAAGGCCATGTCGTTAGATGTGGATGCTAATGGCATTGTTTACATGGCTGGTATTTTTAGTGGCACAGTTGCCTTTGGCTCTTCTAATCTTGTTTGTGTAGGTGTAACAGATGGCTATTTGGTTAAAATAAATGGTGTTAATGGTGCTATTCAGTGGGTGAAACAACAAGGAGGTATTTCTCAGGATGCAGCCACAGGCGTTGATATTGGTAGCAATGGAGAAATTTATGTTACGGGTACTTTTGGAGGAACCTCCAATTTTGATGCCCAATCCCTTACTTCTACTGGTAACCTAGATATTTTTGTGGCCATTTATTCCAGCACAGGTGTTATGAACGTAGCTAAGAGATTTGGAGGTCCAAATGACGATGCCGCTCGTGGTATTTATGCTATCCTTCCTAATAATACTTTTGTATGTGGTTACTTCAATAAAACTGCAACTTTTGGTGGATTTGAAATGTTTACCAAGGTTCAACCAGCCCCACCTAATGGCAATTGGGATATGTTTGTGCATAATATTGGCGCCACTTACGATAATAACCCGACAGCAGATTTAGTGGCTTGGTTTAGGTTTAATGGAAATGCTAACGATTTTAGTGGCAATAATCACAATGGAACCATAGTTTCAACCCCACCTAGTAACTCGGTAACATCTATTAACGATAGAAATAATACTACCAATAGTGCTTATGAATTCCAAGGCTCTGGAAGAGTAGAATTTACCATTCCTAACAATTCTAATTTTAGTAATTTAAATGAAGTAACTATCATGGCTTGGGCAAGGGTAAGTTCATTCCCAGCCGGAATGGACCACGTCATCATGTCGAGCGATAGAGGTAACCCATTGGTTTTTGATTTGTATATTGACCAAAATAGAGGATTATTAGGCCAAATTATGGATGGCTCTGGAAATCCTGTTGGGTCAGCTGCAAGTGCTAACTTGGTATATACACAAAGTAGCTGGGCGCATATAGCATTAACCTACCAAAATGGAATTCAATCTCAAATATTTTTAAATGGAAATGCAGTAGGTACTACCCCATTCTTTAGCCCAGGAACCTGCAATTTAGGCGGTAAATCTTACACCATTGGCGCATCTGGAAATATGGTTTCTCCGTTTATTTTGTCAGATAGAATGAATGGTGCAATTGATGATGTAAGAATCTATAAGCGTGCCTTATCTGCTGTGCAAATTCAAGATATTATGTCAGCCACACCGGCATTGTCTATTCCACCTAGAGAAGAAACTACAAGATTGGGTAATAACTCATCTACCGCAAGTTTATGGCCTAATCCTAGCAGTGGAACTATTCAATTTGAAATTTTAAATGAAGAGAAACAAAATATCAACTATACCTTGATTGATATAACTGGAAAAATCGTTTATCAAGAATTAGCCGAAGCACAAGAAATTGGCATGATTAGAAAATCATTTGACCTTAGTAATTTGCCTGCGGGCTTCTACAATTTGCATGTTAACATGGGCCAAGTGCAAAATAATTTTAAACTTATTCTGAATAAATAATTTGATAAAGAGCTGCAGGACTTCTGCAGCTCCTTTTTTTAACTTATAATCTTTCAAAACAATGAAAAAACTCATACTAACTCTTGCTGTTATTTTTTCGGTAAACTATATTACTCAAGCACAAAATCTTTTAGGAAATTATTGGGAAACCAATGGCCAAGTAAATGCC
>JBIKKC010000059.1:0-11614 GCA_044360615.1 Bacteroidia bacterium
TCATTTCTGTATGTACTGTTTTAAAATCAAATTGTTTATCTAGGTAATTATCTGGATTAAGTATAAAATCTATAAGATGTATGTAGAACCTAGCGGTTAATTGTTCGTCTAAAGTATTGTGGTAAAAGCCTTTTTGTTTTCCCTCTATTAAGTTTCTTAAAACTTCGTTGTAAATAAACTCTACTCTAAATTTATTGAGCTTATCCCAAGATGGTTTAAAGTATTTTTTAAGGTCGAATAGAATACTTTGGTTAATTTGTTTTTTGATGTCGCTAAACGAATCTGTAATCGTTAGCATAACTTCAATTGGATTATGATTGGTATCGCTTAAATTACTGCAAAAATGCATTTCGTGGTTAATGTGTCTTTCTATGGTTGCATCCACCAGCATAGATTTATCTTCAAAGAATTGGTAAAGGGTTTTCTTTGAAATGCCGAGTTCGCGGGCAATATCATCCATGGTAATACTCTTAAAACCAAAGCGCAAGAAGAGGGTTTCTGCGCCATCGAGTATTTTTATTTTTACTTCTTCAGACATTTGTTTACTTAAAATCGGTTGCAAATATAAAGCTGTTTACACATAAGAAACGTTTTTTGTTTAAAAAGTTTCCAAAGTTTTTTAAGTTTCTGATTTTGAGGCTAAAATTTTATTGTTTCTCTAATAGCTTGATTTATCCCTGCTATGGTGGCAAATGCTAACACTAACACAAAGCAAATCCCTTCGAAATCGAGGATAGGATTGCATGGCCCAAGGGATAGTAATAAAAGCAGGGTTTTAAAGGCTTTTTGGGAAGAATAATGTAATTTCATAATTACCCTTAAACGACTATTAATCTATTTAAATAACATAAAATTAATTTGCAATTGCAGAATTATTGAGTAAACTTTGTTATACCAACAATAATTTTCTATTTATAAATTTTATGAAAACCAATTATAAAATTATTTTGTATCTCCTACCCATAGTTTTATTATTTACCACTTGCCGCAAAAACACTACCAAGCCAGCCGACCAACATTTTTATTATTACCTCACTAAAGAACAACTTAGTAAAACACCCTACTTTACCAACCCTGCCTTTGATACTCTAACCTATATTAGTAACCTAAATGATACCCTAGTATTTGCTAAAACCAAAACAGATACCCTTTGGTATACCTCAAGTGTTTTTGACCCTGGAGGTACTGCAGATAAATATTATCACTACCAACAATTGAGAAATAGTTATGCTACTCTACAGGGGGAAGGGAAGTTTGAGGTGATACAGAAGCGAACAGCCTACATACACAGTGAATATTTAGTAAATTTTCTTTTAGAAACATTTGCTTTTCCTGAGGATCATATAGGTTGGCAAGGTTTTCCTACATACAAAAAGGTTTACACACTTAACAATATAGATTACTTTGATGTAATCTCCATCAATACCAAGTATTCTGATACAACAACAGCCATGGCGGTTTTAAATTCTAGTAATGGATTATTTTATTTTGAACTAAAAACCAATTTTAAAAATTATTATTTAATACCAGTTTTATGAAAAAATGTATTGCCTTAGCAATTCTTATAATTTGCAGCCTTAATTCCACTTGTCAGCCAGGAACTAAGGTTAAAGAACTATTAAGAGACAGATACACAGTTCAAGGAGGCCGATATGGACATCCTTATACAACATTTGATAACACTAAAGGTAAAACTTTTGAAGAAATAGTAAACCAAATTAGAAAAAGGATTAAAGATGAAAAGCCAAATTCTGATGATAAACGCCCCATCTTCCTCGCCTACAAACTAGTTTACGATAACGCCCTTAGTCCCCGCCCAACAGACGATGGCATGCCCAACACAGGAATAAGTGGTTTAGCCCGCTGGGCAAAAAGTAATGCGTTTGTAATGCTTGTTGGTTTAAATGGTAACGGAGATAGTTTGAGTTTGGCGGGAAGGGATAGTTTTAAGAATAGGGTTTTGGAAGCGTTTGAAAATATGACTGGGGAAATAGGCCATGAACGAAATCTATTATTACGAGTGCATGCTGATTTAATTAGAATTATTTTAGAACCTACTGAAGAAAATGTTCAACTATTAAAAGATGAATTTGAATTAAAGAATACCTATCAGTTCCATACACGATCTCATATTTTATGGCTCGAGGCTTATGATTTATTGAAGGCTAGTGCAGCATTACCTGAATTGAATAGCATAAAATATTATAACAATTATGACTCAGATGCTAATATAGGTAAATCTAGTCCAAGAAACAAATTGCGCTACCAAACCAAAGAATTATATCAAGAAAGTAAAGGCCTTTTTGGCATGGCAACACATATATGGGGTTGGAAAAAGAATCATGGCATTGCCTGTGCATCTGCACTTTTATTAGCCGCTCAGGTGTTAAATGACGCTGGTGTCGAGAAAGATTTTCAACCAATTTCAATAACCGGCTTGCTGAATTTTAAAATAGATTTAACACTACCTCATCCCAATTATAGTCCAATTAAATGGAATGATTTTGCAAAAGAAGCTTTAAGAGAAAACTTGTTTGAGGGCAAACATTGGTGGCCTGTACCAGATAATCCTGTAGCACCATTAAATACTCTAAAAGATTCTTATAGCCCTTATTCAGAAGGTCCTGTTTACAGCACTTATGGTCTTGGAGACTGCGGAATACCTGCCATGCGTGCACAGCAGAATTTTTATCCCGCCAACTCTGAAGAGCCTCTTTTAAAAAAGAACGAGATAATAAATATTTTTCGTTGGCTAAATGAAATAAGTGTGGGTTCAAATGATATACCTACGTATGATGGTTCTAGGGCCGAAAACAAAAGTTGGTTATTAGCACTCACTAATGATAGGACTATGTTTAGAGGTACACCCGGAGACTTTAAAGATGAATTTGCTGATTTAATTGCTATTGTGGGTGGTAACAATATACCCTTGAATACTCAGCCAAGAGCAGATTTTAATAATGACTTAGCTGAGGTGGGTAATATTATAGTTAAAAGAAATACTGAACAAGGCAATTATTATTTTCACATGTTGGCAGAAGAAGGTGTGGAGGTATGTAAGAAATCTGGATTGTTTGGTAAAGGAGGTACACATGAAGAACCAGATTTGGGTGGTTTTTTTATTTGGGCTGGCAACAACCAATATAGTATGAAACAGTTGGGGGTAGACCCTCCAAGCTTGGGTTGGAGCGAACACGAATCTACCAATAAGTATTACATGCACAATGTTATTGAAATTGATAATGGTATAGAACGCAAGGATAGAGAATATAAAAATCCCAATAACCCAGAAAAAAAGAGGTAGGATTAAATAATAAAGAGTTTACCCTAACCTATGATTATACAGATAAGGATCATAACCTTATAAGCCAGGCAATTAAAAGAACTGTGAGCGAAATGGATAATGAGGGGCAAGTCTATTATTTTATAGCAGACCATATTGATGTTGATAATATAGGAGATGATTATCAAGGAACTACTCTTATTTTCAATGGAAACGGAAGATTTAACCACAATAACTCCTTTAATATTTACGGAAACTTAAATGTATGGACTGGCGAATGCAATACAGAAGGGAATAAATGGAAAATATCTTCTCATCATTGTGCTTTGTTAGGTGGACATCATCCTACTGAAGCCTACTCTAATTTTTTTGAAAGTGATTCAGAGAATGGCACACGTGCAAGTGCAATAACAGGAGGGAGTTTAACTCGACTAGAGTTTTTCCAACCCAAGAAGAAGAAAACCATTTTTCATTCAGTTTACTTTCCGCAAGCATGCACTGATACATTACCAATGGTATTTGAAATGGATACCTTCGATAATAAATTGGTAACAGGAATTAAATTTATAAACAGAGTGGATACTGTACCATTATCTTCAAAAATTAACGGTAAAGCATTGCCAAGCTTTGTTAAAGATACTGTAGTTCATTTTTACCTAACAAAATGGGAATCTGGGCAATTAGATTCTATTATAAACCCATTGGGTATGGCGAGTGTTCAAGAGAAAAAGCTGCTATTCAATGCAAGAAAAATTTTCCTTGAGTATCACACGCTTGATTTTATGTTAAAGCGCTTTGGTTATTGCCCACCTTCTTACGCTCATATACGCAGGTACTTTGCCAAAGATTCAAAGCTATTAAACTTAGATGATACTCTGTTTTGTTCTCCGATAAGTATAGATTTTGATTTTATTATTTCGGGCAAAGAAAGATACACCTGCCAAATATCAACCAAAGAAACTGTTAACGCCTTAGATACCATAAAAATTAAACTACCAGAAGTAGGCAGAGGAATAGATATGGTTGCCCTTATTGCAGGTACAAAAGACACTTTGCATGGCAGGTACGATTCTTTAAGTAATTATATTTACTTAGCCCTAAAACCTGGTAATTATGCAATAAAAATAGAGCCCTCCAACCCTTGCCTAGACTGCTATTTCCCACCAAATGGCACCAATTTTGATACGCTGTTTTTAGCAGATGATGGGGAGCGCCATACCCTCGGTAACTCTAAAAAAATTAAAAACAACCATGGTAATTTGAGTATTGTAAACTCTACTAAAGTAAACATGTGTGCAGGGGTAATTCTGCACAATAAAGATTCATTGATTATTGAAGGTCCAGCACAAAAAGAAAAAGAAGGAAGTAGCTCTTGTGCAGGAATAGATTCTTTAATTAAGGGCAGCGATAACAGCATGTTAATTGTTTCTCCTTATGCTGCCTTGGTATTAGATGCAGGTAGCCACACTTATATTAAAAAAGGTGCTGGCTTGTATATAAAACAAAATGGTAGCTTAATTGTAAAAAGTGGTGCTTTGCTTGAAGTGGGAGATAGCGGCACAGGAGGTTGGGGAGAGATTATAGCAGAACCTGGTGCCTTTATTTACATAGAAGATAATGCAGTAATAAGGTACCGCCGCAGAATAGGAGATACCAGCGATAACAATACCATTAATTTTGCCGTTGGCAATGGTGGGGTAATTGCAGGCGTGCAGTTTTATATAGATTCTATACTTAAGGCAGATACTATTCTACCAACAAGCACCTTCCCAATAGCAATCTGTGCCTTAGATACCATAAACCCAATTGGCAACCCCTCCTATGGCTATACCAATTTTGGTAGGCCACAAGCTACGGTCTTCACTAGAAGCTTCCTATGCCCTCAGGAGCCATTTTCTATTAAGTTAAACAGATTGCTTAATGATGCCCAATTGGAAATAAGCGTATGCAGAGTAGATAGTGTTTGGCGAAAAAACCAAGATGGTAATTGGCATTGGAAAGATACCTGCATAAACGATAGCATCGTATTAGATTCTATGCCACCAGACCCTAGTTGCTTGGCCCCAAGAGTTGCCCCAGAAGATTGGTTATGGTATTTCCCAGTAAATACAATCCATAGAGTATATATAGCTGTTAAAAACGAATGCGGTATGTTACACGATACCTTGGTAGAAGTAGCAGTATTAGATTCTCCCACAATTACCCTAACAGCCCCAGCAAATGCTTGCGAAGGTTATGGAACACTAAAAGCAGTAGCCACCATTAACCGAAGTGGACCTGTTCATTATGCCTTTGAAGTAACAGAAATACCAGATACCACTACCATGGCCTACCAATTAGGCAACCCAAGCGAAGAATACAGTTTTGATACCATAGGCATAGTACCAGATACTTTTGATTTTCCTGGCTTTTACTTTAAAGGGGGAAGAAAATATATAGTAAGCTTTACTTATTTAAACGATTGCGGTACGGTTACCAAAGAACAAGAGGTAGAAATACCTACAGGTGCTTTAATTACCTTCGAACGCCCAACAGTTTACGCCAACCCAGTGCATGGAGCCAGAACTGTGCAATTGCATGGGTATGTAAACAGTGCAGATAGCTTTAGTTGGAGTCCAGCCACTTGGTTAAACCGAACAGATACCTTGGTGGTAATTAGTACCCCTGGAGATAGCATAAGTTATGTACTCACAGCTTACCAAGGTAGTTGTGTAGCCTACGATACAGCCTTAATTAAATATAACCGAGTGGCCAATGCTG
The DNA here is from genome assembly GCA_044360615.1 of Bacteroidia bacterium. Lineage (GTDB taxonomy): Bacteria > Bacteroidota > Bacteroidia > UKL13-3 > UKL13-3 > B1. Next base: position 6,044 of record JBIKKC010000059.1, read on the forward strand.
GTTTATAAGTATGTTTATGCAAACCAATACCTTTAAAAGTTGGGCCATGGGAGCAGGCAATTTGTATTTGCACTTTACAGAAGAGTTAAACAGAGAAGGTACCATAAAAGAGCCTTGGTTTGCTAACTATTTTGAAACGCTTACAGAATTTACAGAACCAGATATGTATGCCTTAGATACCTTTGTAACGCTACTAAGTAGAAACACCAATTTAGCCAACAACTATAACAGCATTGGTAATTACACTAACTTTAGCAGCGGCTTTACAGACTTCTTTAACTATTATGAAGATTTTGTAGCTAACCAATTAAGCACAGTTAGCATGAGTTGGATAAAAATAATAGGAGCAGATACAAGTTTTAATAACAGCTTACAAGAAAGTGCTATTGCCATAGATGAACCAACCAGAACTACCACCTATATACAACAAGTAATTACGCCAGAATATGCAGAAATAGACGAAACCATAGTGTATGTAGATACCATACCTACCGTTGCCTTTGCGGTGCAATTACAGTTTGATAGCACAGTGGTGTTTGAAAACTATACCGAACCAACAGATGGCTCAAACCGCTACAGTTGGAACTTTGGGGATGGTAGTGCCACAAGCAACCAAGTACACCCTTACCATACTTTCCCAGCATTTGATACCTTGTTTAGAGTATGCTTAACAGCCACCAATGATTGTGTTTCAAAGGGATAACCCAACCCAAGGCAATACTACCTTACAATACACCCTAAGCGAAAACGCCACTTTAGTAATCACCGATGCACAAGGAAAACTAGTATGGCAAACTGAATTAAAAAGTGCTAGCAGCCAGAGGCCAGAAGCCAGCCGCCTTCTTAACATTCCCTCCCAAACTTTCGCCAATGGCATATATTTCTATACGCTTCAACATGCGTTTGGTTCAGCCAGAGGGAAAATTGTAGTGCAGCGATAAAATTTCCTATTTTGCCTTAACACATAAATTGGTTTACTTCGCGAACCATGAAGCAAAAGCCATATTTGGTTGGAATTTCTGGTGGCAGTGCCAGTGGTAAAACAAGTTTCTTGCGTGCTTTAAGAAGTGCTTTCAAAGAGGATGAGCTGTGTATGATTTCTCAAGACAATTATTACAAATTGGCTTATGAGCATCAAAAAGACGAGAATGGGCATACCAATTTTGATTTACCAGAATGTGTAGATTTGGAAGCATTTGCTACCGATATAGCACTTTTGGCTAAGGGAGAAATGGTTTACCGACATGAGTATTTGTTTCAGCATGAAAACCAAAAGGGAGAGTTGTTAAGCTTTAAACCTGCGCCAATTATCATTTGCGAAGGCTTGTTTATTTTCTATCATGAAAAGATTTTTGAGCAATTCGACCTTAAGATATTTATTAATGCGAAGGAAGAATTGGCTTTACAAAGAAGATTGGCCCGAGATGTAGCCGAACGCAATATTTCTGAAAGTTTTGTTTTATATCAATGGGAAAACCATGTTAAGCCAGCTTACCAGCAATACTTATTGCCTTTTATGGCCGAGGCAGACATGATTATTAATAACAATACACATTTTCAAACATCCTTGCAGGTTTTGCAACAATTTTTGCAAAGTCAAATTAAGAAATAGCTTGGGTAGCCATTACAATTCTTACTTTAAGTTTTGTGCCAGTTGCCAAAATATCTACTAGGTCTTGAATAGTAAGTTCTGCATCCATTCTTAATACGATGGTTGGATCAGGCAGACCCTGAATTTCTTTAACAATAACGCCCTCTAAATCTGCTGGCACTATTAATTTATCATTTAAGTAGTACTCCTTGGCTTTATTTACTGTAAGGGTAATTTGCTTTTTATTAAGGGTTTGATTATTCTTTGTTTTAGGCAATAATACCTTAATTACACTAGGGTTTGCAACAGTAGAAATAATAAGAAAGAACAGGAGCAAAAAGAACATAATATCGTTGAGCGAGGAAGTGGCAACCTCGGCTTCAAAACGTTTTTTTCTTCTAAAGTTCATATTGCTTTCCTTTTTTGTTTAGCTTTCTAAAATATCTATAAATTCTATGGCAGTGTGCTGCATTTTATGGTTGACCCTATCGATGCGCGAGTTTAATAAATGATAGGCAGCATAAGCCATTACCCCAACAATTAAACCAGCTCCAGAGGTAATCATCTTTTCGTATAAACCTCCAGCAATAATTCCTATACTAATATTATCGCTTACAGAAATATTGTAAAAGATTTTAATGATACCCGAAATGGTACCAATAAAGCCTAGCATTGGTGCTATACCTGCTGTTAAGCCTAAAAACCCCAAGTTCTTTTCTAATTTATCGGTTTCTAATCCAGCAACACTTTCCATGGCACTCTCAATGTCTTTAATAGGCTTGCCTATGCGCTGCACACCTTTTTCTATAACCCTGCTTATGGGTGTATTCACTCTCTGGCAATAAGCTCTTGCTGCTTTAAGATCGCCTTTGCTTAATAAATCTTTTAAGTTAGGAATAAAATTGTTCTCTAATTTCTGAGCTTGGTTAATGAAAACAAATCGCTCAATCATAAAATAAATACTTAAAAGGGAAAGTAATCCAATGGGAATCATAATAATTCCACCTTTAAGAATGAGTTCAAATAAATTTAATCCTTGGTTTTCCATAATTTTGAAACTATAAATAGGTAACGAAATTAAGTCGCTTAAGCGTATTTAGGGCTTTCACTTTCCCACAGATTGTAAATTGTGGCACCCTAAATTCAATAAAATTGGGCATAAAAACGCTTAGTGACTGATAATCAATATAATTTTTCAGTTTTGTAATTAGTACTTTGTCCGCTTATATTTGCCAGCCTTAGAAAATATTATATACACAATAAGAATAGTCAACAGATACAATGAAAAGTAAAGGAGCAGTTAAGTTTTTTGCAGTGGCGTTGGTGCTGGTAAGTATTTTCCAGCTGTCGTTTACCTGGAAATCCTGGCAAGTAGAGCAAGATGCCAAAGAATTTGCTAATGGCAATGAGTCCATGGAGCAAATTTACCTAGATTCGGTTTCTCGTATACCGGTTTATAATTTCTTAGGAATAAAGAAATTCACCTATTTACAATGTAAAGAACGTGAGTTGAACCTAGGATTAGACTTACAAGGGGGTATGAATGTTACCTTGGAAGTTTCGCTTTCAGACTTATTACGTGGCCTTGCCAATAATAATCCAGATGCTAAGTTTAATGAAGCTGTAAATACGGCTCGCGAGAAAATGAAGGGTAGCACTAAGGATTACGTAACCTTATTTGCAGAAACCTATAAGGAGATTGCGCCTGAGGGACGTTTATCTGCTATATTTTCTAATCCAACAAATCGTGAAAGAATTAAAATTTCTTCTACCAATGAAGAGGTAATTGTTTACATCAGAGAAGAAGCCAATCAAGCAATTGATCGCTCTTTCCAAATCTTACGTGCACGTATAGATAAGTTTGGTGTAACTCAACCTAACATTCAAAAATTAGAAGGAACCGGAAGAATTTTGGTTGAATTACCAGGTGTAGATAATCCTACTCGTGTGCGTAAGTTATTACAAGGTTCTGCTAAATTAGAGTTCTTCGAAACTTTTGATAACCCAGAAGCTTTTAAGCATTTAAATACGGCAAACGATATTTTAAAGAAAGTTAAGCTTGCCGCAGAAGCAGCTCCAGCAACTACTGATACAAGTGCTGCTGCGGGTAGTGCCTTATCTGGTTTAGCTTCTACAGCAACCGCAAAGGCAGCTACAGATACTACAAAATCTGATACCGCAGCTGGGCAAAAAACTTTTGAAGAGTTTGCTAAAGAAAATCCTTTGTTTGCTTATTTACGTCCTTATGCCGATGACCAAGGTCAACTTGTTGCAAAAGGTTCAAGCTGCGGTACTGCCTTAATTAAGGATACTGCCAAAATCAACGAAATGTTAAATCGCCCTGAAGTTAAATTAGCTTTACCAGGCAATATTAGATACGTATGGGAGTATAAAGGCTTTGGAGAAAACCAAGAAGGTGTTATCCTTCATGCAATTAAAACATCAAGAGATGGTTCTGCAGCCTTAACTGGAGATAAAGTAACTGATGCAAGAAGAGACATTAGCCAAATGAATGGTCAGGTAGAAGTTACCATGAACATGAATGCGGAAGGAGCTAAAATCTGGAAAAACTTAACCCGTAACAATGTTGGTCATAGTATTGCTATAGTTTTAGATGATGTAGTTTATTCTTCACCAAATGTTCAAGGTGAAATTCCTAATGGCCGTTCTAATATCACAGGTAGCTTTACCAATGACGAGGCGGGTGACTTAGCTAACATTTTAAAGAGTGGTAAATTGCCAGCGCCTACTAGAATTGTGGAAGAAGCAGTAGTTGGTCCAACTTTAGGTGCGGAGGCTATTAGCAGCGGTTTATGGAGTATGTTAGTTGCTACTGTTGTAATACTAATTTTCATGGTTGTTTATTATAACAACTCTGGATATGTAGCTAATGCTGCTGTATTATTAAACGTATTCTTTATTATTGGTGTATTGGCTTCATTAGGAGCAGCGCTTACCCTACCAGGTATTGCAGGTATCGTATTAACTATTGGTATGGCGGTAGATGCCAACGTACTTATTAATGAGCGTGTAAAAGATGAATTGAAAAATGCGCGAAGTTTAAAAAATGCAGTTACCGATGGATACCAACACGCAGCGAGCTCAATTATAGATGCTAACTTAACTACTTTATTGGCAGGTTTTGTACTTTATACATTTGGAACTGGTCCGGTACAAGGTTTTGCCATCACTTTAATCATTGGTATTATCACTTCTATGTTTACTGCGGTTTTATTAACACGTGTAATTACAGAGTGGCAATTAGACAAAGGTCAGGTAATTAAATACAGCAGATCATTCTCAGAAAAAGCTTTCCAAAACTTGAACTACGACTTCGTAAAAAATCGTAGTAAATTCTATATGTTCTCTGGAGCAATTATTGCGTTTGGAATTTTCTCTATGTTTACTAAAGGGTTTACCTTAGGGGTAGATTTTAAAGGTGGTTGGAGCTATATTGTGCAAGTAGAAAAGCCAATGGGTAATGATGAATTACGCAATGGTTTAGCAACCGCATTTGGCACAGCACCAGAGGTTAAAACAGTAGGTGGAGATAATAAATTTAAAGTAACAACTACCTATTTAATAGAAGACCAAAGCGAAAATGCCGCAGACCAAGTTGAAAGTAAATTAAAAGAAGGCTTTGCAGGCATGAACCTAAAGTATGAGATTTTAAGTTCTGCTAAAGTTGGGCCTACCATTGCAAACGACATTAAAGTAGCCTCTATTTGGGCAGCAATCATTGCCTTATTTGGTATTGCTTTATACGTATTAATTAGATTTAAAAAGTGGCAGTATGCTTTAGGGGCAACCATTGCTTTGGCGCACGACGTATTAATGATGATGGGCTTCTACTCTATATTTGATGGTATTTTGCCATTTACTATGGAAGTAGATCAAAACTTTATTGCAGCTGTGTTAACCATTATTGGTTTCTCAATTAATGATACGGTGGTTGTATTCGACCGTATACGTGAGTTCTT
>JBIKKC010000060.1:0-11595 GCA_044360615.1 Bacteroidia bacterium
TAAACCTGTATTGGCTTTGGGTTCAATACCAGTAATACCTAGTTGCGTAAGCTGTGCTTTAACATAAGCAACCGTATTAAACTCCTGAAAAGAGAGTTCGGGATGGCTATGCAAATGTCTGCGAATCGCGATAAGTTCATCCGATTTATGTTTGGCTTTTAATTTTATTTCTTCCAGCATGGTAACAAATATACTAATCCATTTGGTTTGCAAGCTACTTCAATAGCGCTATCTTTGCTTAAATTAATATTCACTTGAAAGATTTTAAAAAGTATTATATCATCCCGGCCACACCCGAAGAGGTTTACCTGGCTTTAACTACAGAAATTACCTTACAATTATGGACCGGCGATATTGCTTCATTTGACCCAACACCGGGCACCGAATTTACTTTGTGGGATGGCAGTATCATTGGCAAGAATTTAGAGTTTGAACCAGGAAAAAAAATTGTGCAGCAATGGTATTTTGGCGAAGACGAAACAGATACGCCCAGCATAGTTACCTTAAAGCTACATGCCGATGGGCAAAACACGTCTTTAGAGGTTAGGCAAACCAATATTCCAGATGAGGCCTATGCTGATATTGCAGAAGGTTGGACCAACTCTTATGCCGCCAGTTTGCAAGAGTTTTACGAGGAAGATTAAAATACGATGTATCAAATCATTCATTTAAGTGCAGAATGTTACCCCGTTGCCAAAGTGGGTGGCCTTGGCGATGTGGTAGGTGCTTTGCCAAAATATTTAAACCAAGCGGGCTTTAACGCTTGTGTAATTATGCCGCGGTATAACCTAAAATGGAACAGCATGCACGCTAGCGAATCTGTGTACAATGGCGTTTGCGAGAATGAGCACTACAGCACCCCCTTTCATATTGTAAAGGCCCACCAAGAAGAATTGGGCTTTGATTTATTTATGGTAGATATACCCGGTTTGCTTTTTAGAGAGCGTGTGTATGGTTATGACGATGACCCTTTGCGTTTTTTGTTTTACCAGCAAGCCGTATTGCAATGGTTGTGCAGTTGGGAACAGAAACCTGCGGTGGTGCATGCCCACGACCACCATTGCGGCTATACCGCCTTTATGCTTAAAAACTGTTATGTGTATCAATCTTTAACCGAAATTAAAACGGTTTTCACCATACACAATGGCTTATACACAGCTCCTATTCCACATAGTTATGCTAAGTATTTTCCGCATTTTCCTAAAGAAGTGGCGGGCTTGTTAGAATGGGATAATGCATTAGACCCATTGGCAACTGCCATTAAATGCAGCGATAAAGTAAGTACAGTTAGTGCCGGTTACCTTTTAGAATTGCAGGCCGATGCAGGTTCTTATACTTGGTTGTACAGGGAATATGCTTATAAAAGTTATGGCATTTTAAATGGCATCGATACGCAGGTTTGGGATCCACGAGAAGATAAGGCTTTAACCTCAAAATTAGAGGGCGATAGTTGGACTCGGTTCAAACAGTTAAATAAAGAGGCAGTATGCAAAGCAAATGGGCTCGACCCAAATTTGCCGCTTTGCGTTTTTATTGGCAGGCTGGCTACAGAAAAAGGAGGCGATTTAATTGTGCCTGCGGTGGGCGAATTTGTGCACCAAACCAAAGCCATGAATTTTTATTTATTGGGCTCTGGTGCCAAGCAGGTAGAAAATCAGTTTAGACATATCTCTAGTGTTTTTCCGCAACACGTGGTTAATTATATTGGCTACAATGAATCTTTGGCGCATCAATTATATGCCGCCGCAGATTTTCTCTTAATGCCATCTTTGGTAGAACCTTGCGGCTTGAACCAACTGTATGCTTTAAGATATGGAACCGTGCCAATTGTAAGGTCGGTGGGCGGACTCAAAGATTCTGTTAAAGATTATGGCGATTTTGAAGGCTATGGCATTAGATTTAATAGGGCAGATAGAGAGGATATTATTTATAGTTTTTACAGGGCCTTAGAATTATACCAAAACAAATCTACCTTTTACCATGTGCGAGATATTGGGGTTAATTTAGATTTTTCATGGGAAAAAGCGGTAAATCAGTATATTTGGGTATATCAAAATTAGTTTATGGAGAAGATAATTAAAATTGTATGCCTCATTTTGGGCGGAGGTGCAGGTTCAAGATTATATCCTTTAACCTCCATAAGAAGTAAGCCTGCAGTGCCTATTGCAGGTAAATACAGATTAATAGATATTCCTATTTCTAATTGCATTCATTCTGGTATCCGCCGCATTTTTGTGCTTACCCAATACAACTCAAGATCGCTCAATGCACATATCAAAAATACCTATCACTTTGATATGTTTGGCCATAGCTTTGTAGATATTTTGGCAGCAGAACAAAGGCCCGGCAGCGAGCGCTGGTTTCAAGGTACAGCCGATGCCGTGAAGCAATCCTTTCAACATTTAGAAGACCATGAGCATGATTATATTCTTATCCTCAGTGGCGATCAATTGTACCAAATGGATTTGCGCGAATTTGTGAACCAACATGTTTCTTCGGGTGCAGAAATTAGTATTGCTACTATTCCTGTAGACAAGGAAGATGCGCCAGGTTTTGGCATTATGAAGGTGGAAGAAAATGGTTTCATTAATAAATTTGTAGAAAAACCACATCCCAATGAATTAGAGAAATGGGTGAGCCCAGTAAGTGCCGAACAAAAAGCACAGGGCAAAGAGTACTTGGCTTCTATGGGTATTTATGTGTTTAATAGAGCTACCTTGCATAGATTGTTTGAAGAAAATCCTGGTCATACAGATTTTGGCAAAGAACTAATCCCTACTGCCATCAATGCTGGGGTTAAGGTAAAAGGCTATGCCTACGATGGGTATTGGACAGATATTGGTACCATTCGTAGCTATTTTGAAGCCAACTTAGATTTGGCGCAAGCCCTTCCTAATTTTAATTTATACGATAACAATAGGTATATTTATACCAGGGCAAGAATGCTGCCACCCAGCAAATTTGGAAACGATACGCGCATTATCAATTCTGTAATTTCTGAAGGTTGTATGATACAAGCTAAGGAAATTGAAAATTGTATTGTGGGCAATAGGTCTAGAATTGCAGCAGGCGCAGTTATGAAAAACTGTGTAACATTTGGAAACGATAGTTATGAAACCTTAGCAGAATTGGCCAATCCTAAGTTTGGCATTGCAATGGGGTATGGGGCTAATTGCCACCTAGAAAATTGTATTATTGATAAAGATGTTAGAATAGGGGAAAATGTTACAATTATAGGTAGCCACCAAATGCCAGACACAGAAACGGATCATTATTGTATTAAAGAAGGTTTGGTAATTATAAAAAAGGGCGCAGTTATTCCTTCGGGTTCAAGAATTGTTTAAAGCGTAATATTTTCTTTATCATTAAATAGTTAATATTGTATAAATAATAAACTTATGGCAGAATCACAAAAACCAAATCGCAACAACCTTAGCATTTTGCTATTGTTGTTAATTACTTCTATTGGCGCAAACATTTACCAATGGAAGAACCATTCTACTACTGTAGTTCAGTATGGCTCAGATGTAGATAGCCTTGTAAACGCTAAGGTAGAGGTAGAGCGCGAATTAACCTCGGTGAGCATGGAGTTGGAAAAGTATAGAGGCATTGCAGGTAATTTAGATACGCTGTTAAATGATGCAAATTCAAGAATAGTAGAGCAAGAAGCCCGCATCCGCAAGTTAATGTCGGGCGAAAAAGACCTTACCAAATTAAGCAAAAACCTAAAGAAAGAAATTGCAGCCTTGCACAAACTGCGCGACGAATACTTGGAGAAGATAGATGGACTTATGGCAGAAAATGAAGCCTTGAAAAAAGAGAATACCAACTTAAATAACCAAGTGATAAACCTTAACGAACAGAAAAACTTGTTAGAGGGTAAAGTAATGACCGCCTCTCAGTTAAAAGTAGAGTATGTTAAGATTGGTTCATACAAAAAGCGTGGCAGCGGTAAAATGATTGAAAGTGTATTGGCCAAACGTACCAATAAAATTGAAAGTTGCTTTACCATTATGGACAATAAGGTAGCTACCAATGGAGATAAAATGGTGTACCAAGTAATTACCGCGCCAAATGGCAAACCCTTGATGGGAAATACCAAGGCAGAATTTAAAACCGTAGAAGGTGAAACTGTATTTGCTACGGCTAGTCAGAAAGTAAATTATACTGGCGCTAAACAAGACCTTTGTCTTTCTTACGAAAACGACGAACGCATTTTAGAAGCAGGTACTTACTTAGTAGATGTTTATGTAGAGGGCACGCTGGTGCACCAAAGCACGTATATCTTAAAATAATAGCGTTTGCTACATAAAAAAAATCCTCCTTGGCAAATGGCTAAGGAGGATTTTTTTATGCTTATTTTCCTATGTATAAACTTTCAATTACGTTGCGGTGGTGTATCTCATGCCCGCAAAGGATATAAGGAATAGCGCTTGTTTTCATAGGATTGCCATCTGCTATACCTGCGCGGTTTAGTTGCGTTTCGCTAAGTCCTCTAAACAACTCTATGGTGCAACTTCTTACCAATGAAAATTCTTTTACCAACGACAAAACTTTTCTATCGTTGGCTTCGCTCTGGGCTGCAAAACTATTTTCATCAAAACCCGGAAGTTCTGTTTTATCGTTTCTAGAAAAGCGCAAAGCCCTATAACTAAATATACGTTCTGTATCCATTAAATGCACTACCAATTCTAAGATAGTCCATTTACCCGGGGCGTATGCGCTCAGCAAGGTTTCATCATCTAAGGAAGTTATTAAATCTATGGTATCTAAATGTTGCTGGTATAGCTCATCTAAGATATCATTGGTTTTGGGAACAAGTGAAATATACTTATCGAAATAGGCAGCATTGTCGCCTGGTTTTGGAAAGTGTAGCATAATTAGGGTATTATGTTTAATGCTTATGGTCGTCGCCAAAAACTTTTACCTTATGGCCAAAGTGATGGGCAAAATCACGCATTTCATCACTTACTTCTTTATTGTTCGTGGCCTTCTCAAAGGTATCGGCCATGGTAGCTAAGGTCTGAAACATAAACAAATTCATCTCTTCTACATTCATGTCTTGCGTCCATAAATCTATGCGCATTGCATTTTGTTGCAAGCCATCAAAAATGCTAAGCATCATTCCCTTGGCCTGTTCCTTGCCATTAAAATCGGCATCATCTGCATCCCACTCAATTAAGATGGGAAGATTCTCTTTGTCTAAATGAACGTCTACTCTAATTTGTGAGGTTTTTACTACCTCTTTTTTTTCTTCACTCATGCTAAATTAAACTGATAATTGGTCTTTTATGTTTTCTAAAAATTTCTTGATTTCGCTCAATCTTTCCTTTATTTCTTGCAAATCTGCCTTTCGGTTTCCTTCTTTTAAACGCTCTTTAGCACCCTGCAAAGTAAAGCCTTCTTCTTTCACCAAATGATAAATTCTCTTTAATACCTGTATGTCTTTTTGGGTAAACTTACGCGTTCCTCCATCTGTTTTAAGGGGCTTAAGCTGCGGAAATTCTTTCTCCCAAAAGCGAATCAAGGAAGGAGCAACTTCTAATTGCGCTGCCACTTCTCCTATGGTGAAATGAATTTTTTCTATGTGTTCTGGTGTGCTCAAAAATTTTAGTCAAATGATTGGCCTTCACGCGAAGCAAGCTCTCTAATGGCTTGGTACTCTTGTTCGGTAAGGTCGTTAAAGAAATAGTTAATGGGGTTTACCTTGCGCTCACCTTTAATTACTTCATAATGCACATGAGGCGCGGTAGAGGTTCCGGTTGAACCTACATAACCTATCAACTCACCTCGCTTTACTTTTTTCCCAGGCCTGCAAGCCATTTTACTCATGTGGGCATATAAAGAATAATAACCATAGCCATGGTTAATTACAATATGATTGCCATAGCCGCTTCCATTTTCTGCTGTGCTAACTGTACCATTGCCTGTGGCATAAATAGGTGTGCCCTTGGGTGCCGTAAAATCTATGCCCGAATGAAATTTATGGGTTTTAAAAATAGGATGAATTCTATACCCATAACCAGAGGCCATCCGCGTTAAGTCTTTATTACTTATAGGTTGTATGGCAGGTATAGCGGCTAAATACTCTGTTTTGTTTTTAGCCATCTCCGTTAATTCGTCAAAACTCTTACTTTGTGCATCCACCAAACTGCTCAAATGATCCACTTTTTGGTTCAAGGCAATAAGTTCTTCAGAATTGTTGAACCCCTCCAAATCTCTGTATTTATTAAGGTTGGAAAGTTTCTCGTTATCCGTGTTTATTTCCATTGGCTCAGCTTCAAAAATGGCGCGATAAATATTTCTGTCTCGCTCTTGTAACTCCTTCATTACGCCATTCAATTGCGTTAGCTTTTGGTTCAAAACGTTAATCTGGTAACGGTATTGGTCGTTCTCCCTTTTTAAAATGCGCTCCTTGGGAGAGTCTATAAAAGTATAGGCCACAAATACCATAATGCCCCCCGCAACTGCCGAGGCAGATAGAAATCCAAAGATACGAAGCACTATGCTCCATATATTGGTTCCTACTTTCTCGAAGTCGAGTTTATGCGGATTATAAAAGTATTTTATTTTTGCCAAGTTTTAGCTTTTTCGGGTCAACAAAAATCAACTACTTTGCATGCCGGGGTTTTACTTGCAAAAATTGAAAGGGCTACGAAGATAATTTTTTAAAGTTAAAACCTATATGTTTAACCACAAGTGTTTGAATATCAATAATGAAGTCTAGCGAAATACGCCAACAGTTTTTAGATTTTTTTGCCTCTAAGGGGCATCAAATAGTGCCATCTGCACCTATCGTTGTTAAAAACGACCCCACCCTCATGTTCACCAATGCGGGTATGAACCAGTTTAAAGATTGGTTTTTAGGAAATGAAGAACCCAAATACAAACGCGTTGCAGATACCCAAAAATGTTTAAGGGTAAGTGGCAAACACAACGACCTAGAAGAGGTGGGTGTAGATACCTACCACCATACCATGTTCGAAATGCTGGGCAACTGGAGTTTTGGTGATTATTTTAAAAAGGAAGCCATCGAATGGGCTTGGGAATTGCTTACCAAAGTATATGGCTTGCCTGCAGATAGATTGTTTGTTACCGTATTTGAAGGCGATGCAAAAGAAAACTTAGCTTTCGACCAAGAAGCCTATGATAATTGGTGCTTGTGGATAGATAAGAGCCGTATCTTAAATGGCAACAAGAAGGATAATTTCTGGGAAATGGGAGATACTGGTCCCTGCGGACCCTGCACAGAAATTCATATCGACCTGCGTTCCGATGCAGAAAGAGCTGCCGTGCCGGGCAAAGATTTGGTAAATAACGACCATCCGCAAGTAATAGAAATTTGGAACAATGTGTTTATGGAGTTTAACCGCAAAGCAGATGGTTCCTTAGAAAAATTGCCTGCCCAACATGTTGATACTGGGATGGGTTTTGAGCGCTTGTGCAGAGCCATTGAGGCCAAGCAAAGCAATTACGATACAGATGTATTTATGCCTTACCTTAGGTTTTTAGAGGAAGCCTCGGGCATAAAATATGGCGCAGCAGAGAAAACAGATATTGCCATGCGTGTATTGGCAGATCATATTCGCACCATAAGTTTTGCAATTTTAGACGGACAATTACCTTCTAACAATGGGGCCGGTTATGTTATTCGTAGAATTTTACGTAGAGCGGTTCGCTATTATTATAGTTTTTTAAATACCCGCGAGCCCTTGTTATACAAGATGGTTGCGCTGGTGGGCAATGCCTTCGAAGATATTTTCCCAGAGGTAAAGGAGAAGAAAGTCTTTATAGAAAATGTGATTAAAGAGGAGGAAGTTGCCTTTTTAAGAACCTTAGAAAACGGTATCAAAAGGTTAGAGCGCCACCAAGGAGATATCAATGGTGAAGTGGCTTTTGAATTGTTAGATACTTTTGGTTTCCCTATTGACTTAACCCAACTCATTGCCCGCGAACAAGGCATGCAAGTAGATTTGCTTGGCTTTGAGAAAAATTTGCAAATGCAAAAGGAACGCTCGCGCAAAGCCACCTCTTTAGAAACCGAAGATTGGGTAGTGGTGCAAGAAAATGATGCCCTTCAATTTATTGGCTATGATGTAGTAGAAGCCGAAGTTCACATTACACGTTACCGCAAGGTAAAAGCCAAAGGTAAAGAGCAATTTCAACTCGTGTTGAACCAAACGCCATTTTATGCAGAAAGTGGAGGTCAAGTAGGCGATACCGGAACCTTAGAAAGTGCCAATGAAAAAATTGAAATCCTAGATACGCAAAAAGAAAATAACCTGATTATTCATTTGGCTTCGCGCTTGCCAGAGAATCCAAGTGCAATGTTTTATGCCAAAGTAAATGCCCATAAACGCAATTTAACAAGTAGCAATCACTCTGCCACGCATTTGTTGCACGCCGCCTTAAGAGAGGTTTTAGGCACCCATGTAGAGCAAAAGGGTTCTTTGGTAAACCCGCAGTATTTGCGCTTCGACTTCTCTCATTTTAAAGCAATGAGCGAAGAAGAATTAGCAACAGTGGCCCAACGCGTAAATGAAAAAATAAGAGCCAATATTGCCTTAGACGAAAAACGCGAGGTGCCAATAGCAGAAGCAAAGACTTTGGGCGCTATGGCCTTATTTGGAGAAAAATATGGAGATAAAGTAAGGGTTATAACGTTTGACCCTAACTATAGTGTAGAATTATGTGGTGGTACGCACGTGAAGGCCACAGGTGAAATTGGTTTGTTTAGGTTTAGCTCAGAAGCCGCTGTTGCCGCAGGGGTGCGTCGTATAGAGGCCATAACCTCAGAGGAAGCAGAGGCGCAAAGTAAAAACGAACAAGCCATTGTAGCAGAATTAAAAGACTTGTTAAAGAGCAAAGATTTAAGAAAATCTATTGAAGGCATTTTAGAAGAAAAGGCAGCCTTACAAAAGAAATTAGAAGCTTTAGAAGGGGAGAAAACGCAAGTGTTGAAGCAGGCCTTAAAGGGTAAAATTCAAGCCATCAATGGCATAAATGTTTTGGTAGAAAAAGTAGAAATTCCCAATGCCGACCAATTGAAGAATTTATCGTTTCAATTAAAAGGAGAAATAGAAAACCTCTTTTGTGTATTGACATGCGAGCTTAACCAAAAACCTATGGTAAGCATTATCCTTTCAGAAAACTTGGTTCAAGAAAAGAATTTAAATGCAGGTACTATGGTAAAAGCCTTGGCCAAGCATATTCAAGGTGGCGGCGGCGGACAAGCATTTTACGCCACTGCGGGAGGGAATAAATTGGAAGGTTTAGATGCTTTGCTAGAAGAGGCTAAAAAAATGGTTAATTAGCTAGCTTTCAATTTCTCAAAATAATATACTTTTGTAAAAATTTTAAACACCATGAAACAACTAACATTATTTGCTTTATTAGTTTTAGCCTTAGGCGCTTGTAAGAAAGATAAGAATGATGACCCACAGCCAGGTTCGGCACAGATTTGTTTGGTAGATTCTTTAATTTCGGAAGGTTCTATTCAAAAGCATTATTACGATGCCCAAAATAGATTGGTTAAGACGATTGGTATAGGAACAGATACCTTCATTCAGAACCTAGAATACAACGGAAATGTTGTAGTTGTTAAGATTGAAGGACAAGATGGAGAACAAGTTGTTTACCTAAATAGCAAAGGTTTTATGGATAGTCTTGTGTATGAAATTCCATTAGGTTCAATACATGGAAAAGTAACCTACAATGCCAGCGGTCAAATGACTCAACTTGAAATAACTGGTGAAATTTTGGGCACAGTTTTAGACCAAATCACCACCTACGAGTGGTTAAATGGCGATATTGCGAATGAAACCACCGTACAAGATGGAGATACAACTACCGTTACCCATACTTACGATGTAACTAAATCCAATTCTTTAGCAGCTCTTGAAACGCGCTTAAGCTTTTTGCCTAGCAGTGCCCATCTAATAACCAAATCTGTATATTTTGATGATACAGAAATTACTTATGCATATGTGCTAGATGCCAATAATAAGGTAATTAAGAAAATCACCACAGATGCTGATGGCCCTTCAGATGAGTTTTATACTTGGGTGTGTAAGTAGATAAGTTAGTTTTCCTTACCCCAATTCTCTAATTCTTCTTGGCTATAAAGAGAAGGAAAGAAAATTCTTTTCTGAAATGCGGGATGTAAATATTTTTCCCAGTTACTTCCGCCAGTAGCCGCTTTTCTTTCGCCTTGAGCCAAAAGATAGGTGCGGGCAGTTTCTAAATGAACCATTGGCCAGCGTATGTTAAGGGCAGCATCAAAAGATTTTAAGGCAGCTAATAGGGGAGCTTTTTCTTCTTCTTGGCATTGGTTCAAAAAGGTGTCTAGGCGCATTTTAAGATTTACCTGCTCCATTTTCTCAGAATGTCTTAATAATTCGTCTAAGTATTTTGCTTCAAAATCTAATAATATTCTAGCTTTTTTCCCAGTTTTTCTATCCATCCCAGCTTCTTGCCAATAGAGTAAATCAAATACTTCGCTTCTTGTTTGGGCCGCGGGTAACTTTGCTTTAAGATGGGGTGGTACCAAATTTTCTAAGCTGGTACACATTAACTCAATCTTTCTAAATTGCACACTTTGGAAACCACTAGCAGGGGCAAGACTTAATCTAAATTGATTGTAATCTTCATAGCTCATGCCTTTGCTCATAATGCTAAAAGAGCTTATTAATAAATCTGCATACCTGTCCATTCTGCCCAATTTATCAATAATCTTACTAACGGGTAAATCTTCAAAGCAAAGCTGTTCTAACTCATGAACAATTAGGTTTAAAACCAATTCTGTTATTTGATGGTAAACAATAAATACCTTCTCATCTTTATAATGCGTGCGCGGAAACTGCAAGTTTAGCAAGGGTTCTACCAATATGTAATCCCAATAGTTCATGGGTTTATTGTATAGTAAACCTTGTAAATAAATAGTAGGGTCTTGGCCTTCTGCAATCAGTTTTTCTTGTAAGGGAGTTGGTAGCATAGTCTAATCTTAGTTTACTTCAAAAATTCGGCATGAATAGGCTGCAAAAAAAGACATTTATATTTAAAATTAGCAATAATTATTTATATCCAAAATTGACAGTCAGAATGGCGTTTGAGCAATTGAACAAAAAAGGGAGCACCATGTAAAATGTTACCTTTTTTTGATGGGAAATTAGCTACATTTGCCGCCAATAATTGGTGTACAAGATGCTTAAGTGGTGGAAAATTGCAGGAATAGTATTGGTTTTATATGCGTTGGTTGCAGGTTTACTTTTGCCAGTTCCTAATTTACCTATTTTAGAGCAAAGCATTCGCAATTTATATTACCATGTGCCCATGTGGTTTGGCATGTTAGCGCTTTTGTTAGCTTCGGGCTACCACAGTGTTAAAATGCTAAGCACCAAAGATTTTAGCTGTGATAGAAAAGCCGTTTCTTATGCTTCTGTAGCTGTTTTATACGGCTGTATTGGCCTAGCAACAGGTATGTTATGGGCAAAAAATACTTGGGGAGTTTATTGGACCAATGATCCAAAATTAAACAGTGCAGCTATTGGTATGCTTATGTATGCAGCTTATTTTGTACTCAGAAATAGTATTGAA
>JBIKKC010000232.1:0-3694 GCA_044360615.1 Bacteroidia bacterium
CAATACTGGGTTAATCTCAAACATGGCAGCATCGGCTTTATCATAAGCAGTGTACAAGGCTGTAACAAATTTTACCATTTGTTTAAACGCCTCACCTTCACAACCTAAATTAAACGCAATTTTACGAGCTTGAAAGCCTTGTAAACCTACTTTAGGGTCAACCGTTTCTTTGTGTATTAAATGCGGTGTTGTTTCTGCTACGTGCTCAATATCCATTCCGCCTTCGGTAGAATAAACAATAATGTTTTTTCCCTGACCTCTATCTAGCATTACGCTCATGTAATACTCTTTAGGTTCTGCCGCTCCTGGATAGTAAACATCTTGTGCAACCAATACTTTGCTTACCAATTTGCCTTTAGGGCCAGTTTGAATGGTAACTAGGGTGCCACCTAAAATATTCTCGGCAATTTCTTTGGCTTTGTCGGCATTCTTGGCAACCGCCACACCGCGTTGTTCTTTTCCAATAATGGTACCTTTGCCACGACCACCCGCGTGAATTTGGGCTTTGATAACGACAAAGTCGCTGCCAAATTGATCTTTAAGTTTTAAAGCGGCTGCGTGGGCTTGGTCTGCAGTTTCGGCAACAATGCCTTCTTGTACTGCAACTCCAAAGGATTTTAAAATCTGTTTAGCTTGGTATTCGTGAATATTCATTTCAGAAAAATTTGTTGCGAAAATACATTTTCATTAAACATAAGAAAGAAAAAAGAGTGATTATCCTTCACTAATTGTTTCTTCTTCCGGTTTACGGCTACGTCTATGGCTTCTTTTTCTTTCTTTTTCCCCTTCTGTTTTAATGCCTCCATTGTCTTTATCTGGGGTAAACCCTCTAAAAAATAACAGCACCCAGCCAGCTATAAAAGAGGCTCCGCCAAGGGGAGTTATAGCACCAATAATCCTAAAAGAATCATTTCCCCAAATATTTCGTGTGGCTAATAAGTAGAGGCTACCCGAAAAAATAAATATACCCAAAATGAATAAACTGAGGGCTAAGCCTAATTTTTTTTCATCAAAATGCCTGTGTGTTACACCTAAAATAATAATAGCTATGGCATGAACCATATGGTAACGAATGCCAATATCCCATGTATTTAGCTCGGCTTCGCCAATAAACTCCTTTAAAACATGGGAACCAAATGCGCCAAAAATTACCGCAAATACCATTAATAAAAATCCAATCCGTACATATGCTCTATGTGTATGTTTCATAAGAATTAGCAATAAATTGTGAACAAGTTATATTAAGGAAATGTAGTTACCAAATTAATTTCGTGAAGAATTCATGAACAAACAATTACTGAGTATATTAAGTGTGGTAATATCTATTCTTTTGGCATTAGCTGCTTGGCTATATTTTAATAGAATTGATGAAAAACGTATTAATCCGGCGCAAGTAATGCCCGATAATATGGTTTTGGCCATAGAGTTAAACCAAAGTCACCAAAAGTTATTAAACTTAGACGATCCAACCTTTATGCATCGCTTGCTGCAAAATGATGCCTTGAAAGCGGGTTATCAAGAACTTTTGTTCATAGATAGTTTACTTCAAGAGAACAGTGTTATCGGCAATTGGTTCAACAAGGGAAAAGCTGTTTATTCTTTGCATTCTTTTGAAAATGGCACCGTAGGTTTTCTCCTTGGTGTTCAAACATTAGAGGAGATTGATAGCGAAAATGCATTGGACTTTTTTCAGAAGCACTTTCCAGGTAGGTTCAAAATGAGTAAAAGAAAATTGATAAGCGAAACGCTTTATGATTTTACGGACTTTAAAACTAACCAAACTTTTACGGTTGCATTCAAAAATAAATTAATGTTCTTTTCTCCAGACGGCTCATTGGTTGAATTAGCGATTTTAAAACTAAATAAGCTAAATTATGATAAGCCTCAGGAAGACCAACTAGGATTTGTGAAGAGTAATCTTGAAGGAATGTATTTTCATATCAATTATGAAAATCTTAGAAAATTTCTCAAGTATCAGGTTAACCCAGAGCTAGGTTTAGAAATGAATTTACTAGCAAAATTTGCAGAGCGCTCGGTTTATGAGGTAAAGTTAGATGATGAAGATATGATGCTGAAAGGAGCAGCATTAACACATGCTACCCAATTTCAATACTTAGATTTAATGAACGCCCAGGCGCCTATCCCAAACACATTGGTTAATGATCTACCAATTGGACTTAACTTTGCCATTACCTTAGGCTTTAATGGATATGCAAATTGGCATAAAAACGTAAACGAATATTTATTGAGTAACAAATATTATAATACATACAAAACTTATGTAGATAGTATTGAGAACGCATTACAAATTAAGTTTTCGGAAAAATTAGCTGCTAATTTTGGCAACCATGCTGCTCTATTGTCTTTTGATGAGCCTGGGTTATGGAAGGATAGTTCTTATGTAGTTGCTATTGAATTGAATGATGTAAATGCAGCGAGTTCACTTTTTAGAGAAATGGATATTGCCCATCGAAAAAGGAACGCACAAGATAGCACAAAGCAAACCCTCGACAGCCTGTTTTATATTAAACATTGCCATTTAGGCGATGCAATGAAATTCTATTTTACAGATTTAGTTGAAGGTATTTCTGCCAGCAGATATGTTATACATCATAATTATTTATATCTCGCTAATAACGCTGCTATTTTAAGTGTGTTAGAGAGTCGCTGGAAAAACGAACAACTGCAAAGCAAACAAGCAAACTTTAGCGCATTTCAAGAACGATTATCACCACAAAGCAATATTGAAATGCTGCTTTTTAATGAACATACGCCTAAATATTTATTGAACTATGTTACACGCCATTGGTTTAGTAAAATCCATCAAAACATGGGTACCCTAAAGCGCGCTCAGTTTACCGGAATTCAATTTGCTGGCAGTAACGATAAAGTATTTGCAACCCAAATTTATACACGTTTTAACTTAAGTAAGGCGCAACGCGACGAACAAGTTTGGGCAATTCAATTAGACACGGGCTTGGCTATAAGACCAGCAGTAGTATTTCATAGTCAATTTGCAACCAATGTTATTTTGGTTCAAGACTATAAAAATAAACTATACTTAATAGATAGGGAAGGGAAGATACTTTGGAACAAAGTATTAGATAGTAAAATACTCTCTGAAATTAAGGAGATTGAATTATACAATAACAGTGAAAAGCAGTTTATTTTTAATACAAGTCACCAGCTATTTATTATAGATTGTAAGGGTAATAACATTTCGGGTTGGCCAGTATGGATACCAACAGGCACTAATTATCCTGTAAGTATTATTGAACCAAACCAAGATAGGAATTACCAGTTTTTCTTAACTGGAATATATTTTAAAGTAAGCGGATTTAACGCGCAAGGCAGGTTGATAAGTGGTTGGAATCCTAGAGATGTTTGGCCTAATTTGAAAGGTAGCATGAGTTTGATAAAGTTTAAAGGAGAACAATTGCTGGCTGCTTTAAATGAGAAAGGGCAAATAAGTTATTTTAGATTAAACGGAACAGCATATACCGAAATAGCTGGAGATTCCAACAGCACTTGGTTTGAGGCCAATATTATACAACAAGATACTGGTTCGTTTAAAATTGTAGCGAGAGATTCTATGGGTTTATATGCTTATGTGGTAAGCAGCAGCAAACCTATTAAGTTTGAGAAGCTAGAGAGCCCAATAATAAAAGAACACAAAATGACAATTAAGCCCATT
>JBIKKC010000061.1:0-11503 GCA_044360615.1 Bacteroidia bacterium
AGTATTCTATTCGACCTTAAAAAATACTTTAAACCATCTTGGGATAAGCTCAATAAATTTAGAGTGGAGTTTATTTACAACGAAGTTTTAAGAAACTTAATAGAGGGAAAACAAAAAGGCCTTTACCACAATACTTTAGACGAACAATTAACCGCTAGGTTCTACATACATCTTATAGATTTTATACTTAATCCAGATAATTACCTAGATAAACAATTTGATTTTAAAACAGTACATACAGAAATGATGCGCTATCATTTGCGCTCTATCTGCACTGATAAAGGCATGAAAACCCTACAAAAAAGTGACCTACTTCTATCCATAAACAAATAATCAAACTTATAATAAAACATTCTATGCACCCGCAAAAAAGAATCTTTATCCTCATCCTATTGCTGTTTAGCATTAATGCTATTGCGCAGCAAAAACAAATTTATTCTTATAGCTTACAACAAGCTGTAGACTATGCCAAACAGCACAATTATGATCTCCGAAATGCCAAACTAGATGTGCTACAATCTCAGAAAAAAGTGAATGAAGTAACAGCATACGGCTTGCCTCAAATTAATGCTTCTGCAAATCTTATCAATAACATACAAATTCCTTCGCAATTAGTTCCCAACTTTATACCAGGTACACCTGGCGAATTTCTAGAAGTAAAATTTGGTGTACCCTATACTAGTAATATAGCCATTGGAGCTAACCAACTTGTTTTTGATGGCACCTTCTTTCTTGGTTTAAAGGCCTCTAAAGAATTTGTGAATTTATCTAAACTCAACGAAAATAGAACTGAAATTGAAACCGAAGTAAATGTATCAAAAGCATACTATGGCGTTCTATTGCTAGATGCCAACGAAAGTTTAATAAAAAGCAACATTCAAAGTTTAACCAAAACTAGAGACGATTTACAGCAACTCTTCAATAATGGGTTTACAGAAAAAATAGATGTAGATAGACTTACCCTTCAACTATCAAACCTAAACCTACAACATGATAAAATTAGAGATCAAAGCAATGTATTACGCATGCTATTAAAGATTCAAATGGGCTTGCCTATTACAGATAGCGTAGTTTTAACAGATAACTTACAAGATCTATTTGCCAATAAAAAAGTTACAGCTTTCGAAAACGAAACCAAATATGATAACCGTGTAGAATACAAACTTTTAAAGCAACAATACTCTTTGAACCAATTAGACAAAAAGCGCTATTTAGTTGGATATATGCCAACCCTCTACGCTTTTGCTAACCAACAATACAACGCATTTGCTAGTGAAGGAAATTTCCCTAACCTATATAATAAACTATATCCTGGAACTAATATAGGACTTAGCTTGAACCTACCCATTTTTGATGGCTTTCGCAAACATGCCCTAACACAACAAGCAGATATTAGCATAACCAAAACTGAAAATAATATGCGCTTGTTCGAAAATGTTGTAGACCAACAAGTATATCAAGCAAGAACAAACTTTTTAAGAACAACACAACAATTAGAAATCCAACAATCTAACTTAAAACTTGCAGAAGAAATTTATAGTAAAGCAGAACTTAAATATAAAAATGGGGTTGGTTCAAGCCTAGAACTAACTACCTCTCAATCTGATTTAGAAAATGCTAGAACCAATTTACTAACTACAGCCTACGAATTCTTTGTAGCAGAAATTGAATTGAAAAAAGCTTTAGGCATGATTAAATAATTAATAACAAAATAAAAATACTATATGAAATCAATTATCAAATTTAACGTAGCCATGAGCCTGCTCTTACTTATTGCAGCTTGCGGAGGATCTAACGAATTAGAAAAAAAGAAAGCTAAAGTTGAAGGACTTAAAGCACAACAAGCAGAAATTGCTTCAGAAATTAAAAGCCTAGAAGCAGAAATTGCCGCCATTGGAGATACAAATGCCAACGCAAATGAAAAGGTGAAGTACGTGAAACTTACAACCCTTGAACCAACAGAGTTCTTGCATTTTATTGATGTGCAAGGAAGAGTAGATGGAGATCAAAACAATACCATTAGCGCCAGAGCAATGGGACCTGTTACAAAAATTTATGTGAAACCAGGTTCTAGAGTTACTAAAGACCAATTATTGGCAGAACTAGATGCAGAAATAGTGAAAACACAAATTGCCGACTTAAAAACCAGCTTAGCTTTTGCTACAGATGTATTTAATAAACAAAAGGCCCTTTGGGAAAAACAAGTAGGCACGGAGGTGCAATACTTATCTGCAAAAAATAATAAAGAAAGTCTTGAACAAAAATTGCAAACACTATACGAAAACCTAGATATGTATCGCATCAAAGCCCCTTTTAGTGGAACTGTGGATGAAGTATTTATTAAAGTAGGTTCTAATGTTGCCCCAGGTGTGCCTTGCATAAGAGTAGTTAATTTCAATAACCTAAAAGCAAAAGCAGATGTAGCAGAAACCTATGCTAGTCAAATAAAAGAAGGTAACGATGTGATGCTGTTGTTTCCAGATTTAAACAACAAAACAATTAAAGGTAAAATTGATTTCACCTCTCGCGTAATTAACCAAATGACAAGAACCTTCACCATTGAATCTCAATTGCAAAATGATGCAGACCTAATACCAAATATGATTTGTGTTTTTAAAGTAGTAGATTATAAATCACCAAAAGCCATTGTAATTCCCATAAATACGGTTCAAAAAAATGAATCTGAAGTATATGTTTTGGTATCAGAAGTTGTAGATGGCAAGCAAGTAGCTATACAGCGTAATGTAACAATAGGTAAAATTTATAATGATAAAGCAGAAATCACTTCAGGACTTAAAGAGGGCGATAAGCTAATTGTTACTGGATACAACGACCTTAACAACAACGAACTGATTAAAGAATAAGTAATAGCCAATTTCTTAAAAACCAAAAGGTATGCTAGAAAAGTTTAAAGAATTTAAACCGTCGAGCTGGGCTATTAATAATAAGACCAGTGTCTACATTATGACTATCATCATTACCCTCGCGGGATTGATGACGTATAATTCACTTCCTAAAGAACAATTTCCAGAGGTTGTTTTCCCTCAAATATTGGTAAATACCATTTACGCTGGTACCTCCCCTGGCGATATGGAAAACTTGGTTACCAAACACATCGAAAAGCAAGTAAAATCTATCAATGGGGTAAAGAAAGTTACCAGTTCTTCCATTCAAGATTTTAGCATGATTAACATTGAGTTTAATACCGACGTGGAAGTGCCAATTGCTAAGCAAAGGGTTAAAGATGCCGTAGATAAAGCTAAAAAAGACTTGCCAAACGACCTTACCCGTGAGCCAGAAGTAATTGATATTGATGTTTCTCAAATGCCAATTATGAATGTGCATCTTTCTGGCAATTATCAATTAGACAAATTAAAAGAATACGCAGAACAAGTAAAAGACCGCGTGGAAGGCTTAAAAGAAATTACGCGCTGCGATATTGTGGGCGCCCTAGAGCGCGAAATACAAATTGATGTAGACATGTATAAAATGCAGGCGGCAGACATCACCATGATGGACATTACCAATGCCGTAAAGTATGAAAACATGACCATTAGTGGTGGCCAAATAAAAATGGATGGTGTTAAAAGAAACATCAATGTAGTAGGCCAATATACAGATGCCCGCAAAATTGGTGACCTTATTTTAAGGTCGAGCAGCGGTGCTACCATTTACTTAAAAGACATTGCAACCATAACAGATGGATTTAAAGAAAAAGAAAGTTATGCCCGCCTAGATCATGATAATGTAATTACTTTAAACGTAATCAAAAAAAGTGGTCAGAACTTAATTGATGCCTCCGATAAAATTAAAGACATCATTAAAGATATGGAGGAAAACCAATTGCCTAAAGGTTTAAAAGTAACCATTACTGGAGACCAAAGCGATACTACACGTGTAACCCTTACCGACCTTATCAATACCATTATTATTGGTTTCATATTAGTAACCCTAATTCTAATGTTCTTCATGGGTACTACAAATGCCATTTTTGTGGCAATGTCTGTACCTCTTTCTATGTTTGTGGCCTTCCTTATTATGCCAAGTATTGGCTTTACCCTAAACATGATTGTTCTCTTCTCTTTCTTACTTGCACTTGGTATAGTTGTAGATGATGCCATTGTTGTAATTGAGAATACACACCGTATTTACGACAATGGAAAAGTCCCTATTGTAAAAGCAGCAAAAATGGCCGCAGGGGAAGTATTCTTGCCCGTACTCTCTGGAACCTTAACAACCCTAGCGCCTTTTATTCCTTTGGCATTTTGGAAAGGTGTTATTGGAAAGTTTATGTTCTTTTTGCCTATTACTTTAATTGTAACCTTATTGGCATCCTTATTGGTTGCTTATATCATCAACCCAGTGTTTGCGGTAGACTTCATGAAGCCGCATGAAGAAGAAGACAAACATAAATCAAAAGTTACCAAAGGTTTTAAAATAACCACAGTGGTGTTTGGTGTAATTGCTTTACTCTCATTTATTGTAGGTAATATTGGCTTAGGTTCATTAACTTTAACTTTATACGCCTTATACTGTTTGAACCAATTTGTATTGCATGGTGTTATCTTGAAATTTCAAGAGAAAACTTGGCCTAATATCCAAGAAAAATATAGCCGAGTAATTGGATGGACACTCACTGGTACAAGACCTGTTTGGATTTTAGTAAGTACCATTGGCTTATTTATTTTTTCCATAGTACTTACTGGAATACGCCAACCTAAAGTAGAGTTTTTCCCTAAAGGAGATCCTAACTTTATCTTTACGTATTTGGCTCTGCCAATTGGAACAGACCAAGTATATACAGATTCTATAACCAAACTTGTTGAAGATAGAATTTACAAGGTGGTAGGAGATTCCAATCCAATTGTTGAATCTGTAATTGCCAATGTGGCTGTTGGTGCAAGCAATCCTCAAAGTTTTGATTTTAGTACAGCCCCACACTTAGGTAAAGTAACAGTTGCCTTTGTGCCTTTTGGCGAACGTGATGGTCAATCTACAGTTGATTATTTAGATAAGATAAGAGATGCTGTAAAAGGAATTCCAGGAGCAGAAATTACCGTTGAACAAGAACAAGGAGGCCCACCAACTGGTAAACCTATCAATATAGAAATAACTGGAGATAACTTTGCCGAATTAACTGCAACTTCAAAAGATATTAAACGGTATTTAGATTCTTTAGGCATACCTGGAATTGAAGAACTAAAATCTGATTTGCAATCTAACAAACCAGAAATTGTGGTGGAAATTGATAGAGAGCGTGCAAATCGTGAAGGTATCTCAACTGCCATTATTGGCAAAGAACTTAGAGATGCCATCTTTGGTGCAGAGGTTTCTAAATTTAAAGATGCAAAAGATGATTACCCAATTCAATTACGTTACGCTTTTGACCAACGTAACAACATCAATGCCCTAATGAATCTTAAAATTACTTTTAGAGATATGAACATGGGTGGAATGGTAAGACAAGTACCTTTATCTTCTGTTGCCACTATAAAATATGGTAATACTTTTGGAGGTATAAAACGTAAAAACCAAAGAAGAATGATAACCATCTCTTCTAATGTTTTAAGTGGTTATAATGCCAACGAAATTGTTGGGAAAATAACTAACGCAATAGGCAGATACCAATTACCGAGCGGCGTTATTGCTAACATGACAGGGGAACAAGAAGAACAAGCAGAAACGGGTGCCTTTTTGGGTAATGCTATGCTCATTTCCTTTGGATTAATTTTCTTAATTTTAGTTACACAATTCAACTCAGTTTCTAAGCCACTTATCATATTTGTTGAAATTTTCTTTTCAATTATTGGTGTGCTTTTGGGCTTATCTATTTTCAATATGACCATCTCCGTTGTAATGACAGGAGTTGGGGTAATTGCATTAGCAGGAATTGTGGTTAGAAATGGAATTTTGCTAGTTGAATTTACAGATTTATTACTTGAGCAAGGAATGGAGCAAAGGGCAGCAATCATAGAAGCAGGTAAAACACGAATGACACCAGTAATCCTTACTGCGTCTGCAACCATATTGGGATTAATCCCACTAGCTGTAGGATTTAACATAGATTTTGTGTCTCTTTTTAGTCATTTTGAACCGCATATTCACTTTGGTGGAGACAATGTGGCCTTCTGGGGGCCATTAAGCTGGACAATGATTTTTGGACTAAGCTTTGCAACATTTTTAACTTTGATATTAGTTCCTGTTATGTTATTTTTGTCAAACAATTTGAAGATAAAGCTAAATATTCCTTTAGTTAAAAAACACAAGGAATAAAGCTCACGATAATTGCATCTAGGGGTAGAATGCAATTTGTTTCATAGGCTAAGCGGGGTCAGTTTTATTACTGGCTCCGTTTTTTTTGAAAAAATTTAAAAAGGCCACAACTTTTTTCATACTCTTGCGTTTAAATAGTAATTGCATCTAGGGGTAGAGTGCAATTTGTTTCATAGGCTAAGCGGGGTCAGTTTTATTACTGGCTCCGTTTTTTATTTTAGAATAATTAAATAGTAGGGAAGAAATCTAAAATCTCAAAGTTGAATACCCAGAGTAAAAGGCACAAAAAAAGGGCAAGCTTACTGCATCGCACCGCTACAACCTCACGCCCTTGCTCCATTCCTGACCTGGGGGATTAGAGGGAGCTAGTCGTACAGGGCTCACCCAAGCGCGAAAGTAAGCTTTAATAGAATACCATGCAAACAAAAACTGAGCCTTTAGCTTTGGCCTTTGGCAATTAGCCTTTTGTAATTATGGCCGTTTATGTATCATTGCGTTAAATAACAGCCATTACCAAAAAATGAACAATTTAGTTACAGAACTGCACAATCGTTTAGAAAAAATAGCACAAGGCGGAGGCCCAAAAGCTGCTGCCAAACAAAAAGAAAAAGGCAAAATGCTGGCAAGAGAAAGGGTGGCCTACTTATTAGATGAAGGAAAACCTCAAATAGAAATAGGCGCCTTGGCTGGTTATGAAATGTATGCCGAACACGGTGGCTGCCCAAGCGGCGGCGTAGTAGTAGTAATGGGTTATGTGAGCGGCAGACAATGCATAGTTGTTGCAAATGATGCCACTGTTAAAGCCGGAGCATGGTTCCCTATTAGCGGCAAAAAGAATTTAAGAGCACAAGAAATTGCTATGGAAAATAAACTACCCATTATTTACTTGGTAGATAGTGCAGGTGTTTACCTTCCAATGCAAGATGAAATTTTTCCCGACAAAGAACATTTCGGAAGAATTTTTAGGAATAACGCAATTATGAGTAGTATGGGCATTACCCAAATTGCTGCGGTAATGGGCTCTTGCGTAGCAGGTGGTGCTTACCTCCCAATTATGAGCGATGAAGCCATGATTGTAGATAAAACAGGCTCTATCTTTTTAGCTGGGTCGTATTTAGTAAAAGCCGCCATTGGCGAAGATATAGATAATGAAACCCTAGGCGGCGCCTCTACCCATTGCGAAATTAGTGGGGTAACCGATTACAAGTTTGAAAATGATGCAGCTTGCTTAGATAGGATCAAACGGATATTTGATAAAATTGGAGATTACGAAAAAGCAGGTTTTAATAGGGTTGAACCAATTGCCCCGGCTAAAAGTATGGACGATGTGTATGAAGCAGTAGCCAACTTTACCAAGCCTTTTGATGTGATGGAAATTATTGAGCGATTAGTTGATGCCGATACTTTTGACCCATACAAAGACTTATATGGTAAAACAATTATTTGTGGCTATGCCCGAATTGATGGCTGGGCAGTAGGCATTGTAGCCAATAATCGTTTGGTGGTTAAAGCTAAAAAACCTAAACAAAGTGCTACCGATAACCCCATGGAAATGCAAATTGGGGGAGTAATTTATAGCGACAGCGCAGATAAAGCAGCTCACTTTATTATGAATTGCAACCAAAAGAAAATACCATTGCTCTTCTTACAAGATGTAACTGGCTTTATGGTTGGTTCAAGAAGTGAACATGGTGGCATTATAAAAGATGGTGCTAAATTGGTAAATGCACAAGCCAATTCTGTTGTACCTAAATTTACTATTATTACTGGTAACAGTTACGGTGCAGGTAATTATGCCATGTGTGGCAAAGCCTACGACCCACGCCTTATTGCAGCCTGGCCCAATGCAAAAATTGCTGTTATGGGTGGTGCCCAAGCTGCCAAAGTATTATTGCAAATAGAAGAAGCTAGCTTAAAGGCAAAAGGAGAAGAAATTGATGAGGTAAAACATAAAGCATTGTTGGATCAAATTACAGAAAGATACGAACGCCAAACAAGCCCTTATTATGCTGCCGCGCGGCTTTGGGTAGATGCTATAATTGACCCTAAACAAACCCGCACTTGGATTAGCATGGGTATTGAAGCTGCTAATCATGCCCCTATTACCAAAGAGTTTAGACCAGGAGTAATTCGAGCTTAATCATGAAAAATTTGCGTCTATTAAGTCTTGTTTTATTGTTAAACATTTCTTGTATTTATGCGCAAAAACTTGTCATAAAACCTGTTCCTTCTTGGGTTAGTACAGAACAAGTACCTGCAACTAATAAAGTAGATGCTGCCGAAGTAAGCAATGGTTATTATTATCTTTTATTAGATGAACAAGAACGAATAGAGGAAGCCATTTCTTATAACCACTATGCCCTGCATTTCTTAAATGAAGCTGGTGTAAGTAATGGTTCAGAAATTAGCATTGTATATCATCCCTCCTATCAACAGTTAATATTTCATTATGTAAAACTAATAAGAAATGGCAAACCAATTGTTCAACCTATTGCCAATCAAGTGCAATTCTTACAAAGGGAAACAGACCTTGATTACAAGATGTTGGATGGCAGTTATACGGCTTTAATTTCTTTAAAAGATGTGCGCAAAGGAGATGTTCTAGAATATGCCTACAGTATTATTGGTCGTAATCCCATCTTCCAAAACAAGTATTATACCAGCAGGTTACTATCCTTTGGCACACCTGTTGTTTCAGAAAAACTTCGCTACACTTGGAGTGCAAATAGAAAAATGTTTTACTCGGTTCAAGGCAAACCTATTTATACGCCTAAAACTACTGAAAAGGGAAATGAAAAATCTCTTTATATTGAAAGTAGCCAATTAACAAACCAAGAAATTGAAGAAGAAATTCCTTATGACCATGAGCCTGTAAGTCCGGTAATTACCCTTTCCGAATTTGAAAACTGGAGTGAGGTAGTATATTGGGCATTGCCTCTCTATCCTGAACCTAAAAACAATGCCGCCAACATTAAAGCAAAGGTTAAAGAGTTAACGGCTTATGCTACCACTAAAGAGCAAAAAGCACAACAATTGATACGATTTGTGCAAGATGAAATTAGATACTTAGGAATAGAAACAGGCGAGAGTTCGCACAAACCTAATGCTCCAGAAGCCACCTTAGAAAGGCGCTTTGGAGATTGTAAAGATAAAACAGTTTTATTACGTGCCATGTTGCATGAGGTAGGTATTACTTCTTACCCAATGTTAGTTAACACTCAAGTAAGAGATGGCATTAAATATTTGCTACCAGGCCCGCAAGTGTTTAATCATGTTGTACTCAACTTTAACCTTAACAATTTAGATTATTTTGTAGATGCTACCATTGCGTATCAGAGAGGTAAATTACCCCTATTACAATTTCCAAATTATGGAAGTGGTTTGGTTATTAAATCCGAAAATACCGGCCTAACTGGTACCTTTATTAACGAACGCCTTAATAAAAGAGAAATAGAAGAATACTTTGGCATTAGCGATACCTTATCGCCAGCCACCCTAAAAGTAGTTACGCGTTATTTTGGAGAACAAGCCGATCAAATAAGAGACGAACTTGCCAATACTGCCGTTTCTGATATTCAAAAAAATTATTTAAACTTTTATCAAAATCTATACGGCATTGTGAACACCAATGGCAAGATGGAAGTTAAAGATGATGAAGATGATAATATCTTAA
This sequence comes from Bacteroidia bacterium, assembly GCA_044360615.1. GTDB lineage: Bacteria > Bacteroidota > Bacteroidia > UKL13-3 > UKL13-3 > B1. Next base: position 9,947 of record JBIKKC010000061.1, read on the forward strand.
CTACTACCGAGTATTATAGCATTCTTAAACCATGGACCTATACTGAAAGTACTAAAGCATTTGAATTAAGTGTGTATGCGCAAACTTTAAGGTCGATGATTAGTGAACCTAAACCTGCCTTAAGAAAATTTCCACTGGGAATGCGTTACCCCTTTGAGGTAAAGCAAACGCTTTTCTTAGACCTCCCAGAATCTTGGAACTTAAAGGAAGAAACAAAAGAAATTAGAAATCCTGCGTTTATTTACACCTACCAATCTAAGCAGGGCGATAACCCCAACCAATTTAGCATTAGCTATCATTACTTAGCAGGTAGAGATTATATTGCTGTTGACGAGTATGAGCAATATGTAAATGACACCAAAAAAGTACTCGACTTATATGCCTACAGTATTACTTGGAATGGGAATGCTAACGGCATAACAGGCAATGCAAACAGCGCTACCAATTGGGCGCTCGTATTTTTTAGTTTGCTGCTGTTTTTTGCGAGCGTATTTGTGGCTTTTAGGTTATATTATAGATATGATCCCATTCCAAAGTATGGCATACCAAATGATACGCAAGACTTAGGTGGATGGTTAATTTTAGTAATGATTGGACTATTTGCCTCCACTGGCTTGCAAGCCTATAATTTTTTTGAAGCCGGATTTTATAACCAAGATACCTTAAACCTTTTAAGTGCAGCCGAGCATCCAAATTATAGTCCGTTTTGGGGATTATTTTTCACTTTAGAAATTGCCTTAACCATTCCCTTATTTATACTAACCATTCTTTGTTTGCGACTACTATTAAAAAAGCGCAGTAGTTTTCCATCTATGTATATCACCTATTTAGGATACAATTTGCTACTTACCCTCATTCAAATTCTGATGATAGAGCAATTGAACATTGAAGAAAACGACGAGATTTATCAAAACTTCTTTAAGGCCATTGTTGCGGCGGCTATTTGGATTCCGTATACATTAAACTCCAATAGGGTAAGAAACACGTTTAATATCATGTTGAACCCACCTAGCAACCCGTTACCCGACAGCCCCTATAGAAAGCCTTTGTATACGTATGAGGGGCCGGAACCAAAAGACAATTTACCCCCATCTTGATTGTAGGATGTAGAAATTTTATTTACCTAGCATAATTGCTCATGACTATTGAAACTGTATGATTGATTAAGATTAATAATTTCCCAAAAATCCCGAAAGAGTTTATAGTAATGAAATTATAAATAAAGGTCATTCGTATATACAACACAATCAGATTGAAAATACAAAACTATAAATTGAAACTATTAATATGAGCAGACAACATCATTACAAAGCGACAATTAAGTGGACGGGCAACAACGGGAAAGGAACTGATAATTATAGCAATTATGAAAGAAGTCATCTAATAGTTATTGAAAACAAACCTGATATCTTAGGGTCGTCTGACCCAGCATTTCGTGGAGATAAGTCGAAACATAATCCAGAAGACCTTTTAGTTTCTTCATTATCTTCTTGTCACATGCTTTGGTATTTGCATTTATGTTCAGAAGCGGGAGTTATTGTAACAGATTATATTGAT
>JBIKKC010000233.1:0-3649 GCA_044360615.1 Bacteroidia bacterium
TTGAGAAGGAAATAAATTTAGAAACTCACATTGCCACGCATTTCTTAATGAAAGCCAACTTAGAAAATTCAGACATAGGGTATTTAAAAAATGAGAAACCCTTTACCCATGTTAGCACAAAAGCAGGCGAAAACACACAAGTAGTTATCATTAGCAATATTGAGCAAGACGAAGCATTGATGACTTTTCTTCAAGACCACAATAAGCGTTTGCTTAAACGTATTAGTTATGAAAATTGCTGGTCGGAGTACTATTTAATACTACCGCCTCAGAATTAGTAGTTTATTTTGAATTGATAAAAGTTCTGATTACTTTTACGTTTGAATACTTCCTAACATGAAAAAAACAATATTCTTTATTTTGATAGCCTTTACAGCAACAATTACGTTTGAATCATTTGAACTAGGCAAGCGAAGAAATGGAACAGACCCTGGGCATACTGGTTCGCCTGGAGATTCCTTAAAAACATGTAAGGTTTGTCATGGAGGCAATGAAGAATGGCAACCTGATTGGATAAGCTCTGACATTCCAAGCACAGGTTATATTCCAGGAAACACCTATACCATAACTGCAACTAATTCTAGTCCGGGCTTTAATAGATTTGGATTCCAAGTATCTCCACAAAATAAGAAAGGTGATTTATTAGGAACTTTAGTTGTAACAGATTTCGAACAAACGCAATTGGTAGGAAATAACAAATACATAACCTACACTTCTGGTGGTGTAGATGGGAAAGATGTAAAGTCATGGACCTTTAAGTGGGTAGCTCCATCTGATACCGTGAATGAAGTTACATTTTACGGAGCGTTTAATAGCAACCATGATGGCCATAAATTCTCTGATAAGACTACGGTAAGTAATTTAAGAGTATTTAAAAATGGCTTTACTGGTTTGAACCAATTTACAGATTCAGAGAAGTTAATTTCAATTCGTCAGTTTTCTGGAGAATCAGGTATTTTTATTTCTACAACAAATTTATCCACTCCTTTAAAGGATGTTAAAATTCTAAACTTAAAAGGAGAATTTGTGTATTCTAATACCTTTTCAACCCAGCAAAACGTAAAGGAAACTACTGTATCAACCATAGGTTTAATTGACGGAATCTATTTAATTCAAGTAAGCAATTCAACCAGCTTTTTAACCGAGAAGTTGTTGGTTCGTCATTAAATTAACAATTGAAATTGCGCATTGATTGCCCCTCAATAACATTTTTAGCAAGTAGTCGTTTTATCTTTTAATAAGATGCGATTTCCCTTATTTGTAATTATTTGTCTTTCCATGCATACGCTTTATGCGCAGGAAAAATTTGACCCCTATCAATTAAAAAACCCTAAAAAATTTGGGCCTCAAATTGCAAATCAACTCAAAGAAAAAAGGGTTTATGAATATAAAGTTACCCCTGGAAAGCATGCCATTTTTTTGCCTAACGGCTTAAGAAGCTCTTCCTTTCTTGACCCTAACGTTTACACAAGAGTAAAGGATAGTATTTTCCCTTACAGAGTAGATATTGTTTATTCTAGATACCCGGTAATTGATACTGTTTATAAAGAATTTTACGGTTTGCTTTGCAACAGACTAATTAGAACCTTTGAACTTGACCCAGATTTAAACGATGAAGAAATAGCATTTAACAAAGTACTACAAACCCATTGCGAAACAGACGACCAAGTAAATACGCTGTTTCATGGCGTTGTAATTTGGTATAGAACGCCTGCCGAAGAAGAAGCTTTAAGTAAATCGAAACAAGATTCGGTAGGCTTTCCTCCAAAGGTTCAAAACGAAAAGGAAGTACAAGGAAGTTTTAAAGAATATACAAAAGCTATTGAAGAGGCCAAAGCATCTGAATTGATTAGCGATTCGATAAAACAAGTGATTGCGGGAAGGCCTATTGATGTACAAAAAACAATTATTGCAAAACACTTAGAGCAAGAAATTGCCAAGAGTAAACCTATACCGCTTAAAGAAAGAACACCACAAGAAATGTTTATGTTTAAAAGGCAAGTTACGGAGTTCTTAAAAAATAATCCTTTCTCAGACTCAGTGGTGTGGCGGGTAATGAACCGACATCCAGAATGGAGCAATGCCATTGTGGTAAACGATTGGACAGGCTCTATGTACGGTTATGGGGCTCAAATTGTGCATTGGCATTTGTTAAATTATAAGCATTCTGGGCTAAGGCAGATTACCCTGTTTAATGATGGGGATAGGAAAACACAATTAGAAAAAGTTATTGGAGAAACAGGTGGAATATATTCTGCCGAAGCATCTGAAATACCGAAAATAATAAACCTCTTTAATTTGGTTAGGATGAATGGTAATGGAGGAGATAGACCAGAGAATGATGTGGAGGCTATCTTAGCAGCAATTAAAGAAAAACCAGATGCAACAGAGGTGATTTTAGTAGCCGATAATTATGCTTGCATTAGGGACATTGAAATGGCAGAACGAATTACCAAACCTGTAAAAGTTTTGGTGTGCGGGTATATACCAGAAATAGGTATCAACCCACACTTGGTGTATTTAGCCAAAGCAACAAAAGGTGGCCTTTATACCCTTGAAGAGGATATTGAAAACCCTAAGGTTGAATTGGGAAATAAAGGAGAATTAGCTTCTCATAACGACCGCAGATTTTTGGTAAGTCCTATGAATTGCACCCCTTATTCTGGCTATGAAGTAAAATTTGGCAAGGATGTTTTTAAAACCTATACCAATTTAGACACTGCCAACATGGAAAGAGTAAAGGTTAGAAAACTAGCGCTAAATGAACAAGGTTTAAAGGAATTCCCTAAGCAAATTATAAAGATGAAATTGCTTTATGAGCTTCACCTTTCCCACAATCAATTAAAAGCAATACCGGCCTCCATAAAGAAATTAGAAAACTTAAAAGATATAGACTTTTCTAAAAACGAATTGAAGGCACTCCCCCGCACTATGGAGCAGTTAAAAGGTTTGGAAAATGTAAATTTAAGTCATAACCATTTAGAAAATTTAAGCAACTTTTTTCCTTCTATGTATTATGTAAAATACCTTAATGCATCGCATAATCAACTAACACAAATTAGCCAAATTAATGAACTAAAGACCGCTAAAATAATTGACTTGAGTGATAACCAAATTGAGGAAATTCCCATAGAAATTCACCAATTAAAATCGCTCAAAATGCTTGATTTATCTAACAATCAACTAAAGGCATTACCTAAAACCTTAACGGGCTTAAACAAGTTAGAAGAACTAAATTTAGAGAACAATCAATTAGGTTCATTGCCCCCTTACATTTACAGGCTAAGAAAGTTGAAAGTGCTTAACTTAACAGGCAACCCCTTAAGCGAAAAAGAGAAAGATAGAATTAGGAAAGAGTTACCACTTGTTGTTATTAGTTTCTAAAACTACTCTATCCCCATAAAAATTCTATTCCAGCGCACTTTCTGTAATATATTGGGTGCATATTTATCCCAACTCATCCAAACAAATAATGCCTTTCCTACTATATTGGTTTCGGGTACAAAGCCCCAAAAACGACTGTCTAAACTATTATGGCGGTTATCACCCATCATAAAATAATAGTTATACTTAAATGTGTAGGTAGTTACCTCCTTGCCCCCAATATAAAACTTATTTTGCTCGCGTTTAAAATCGCTATTGTTTTCAT
>JBIKKC010000062.1:0-11447 GCA_044360615.1 Bacteroidia bacterium
AAATTGGTAGAAATGGAAGAAGTTAATCCAGAGTTTGCAACTACTGATGTAGTGTTGGTTGTGGGTGCAAATGATGTGGTAAATCCTGCTGCTAAAACCGATCCTAATTCTCCAATTTATGGTATGCCTATTTTAGATGTAGAGAATGCAGCCCATGTGGTGGTAAATAAACGCAGTATGAAAGCTGGTTATGCGGGCATTGAAAACGAACTTTTCTATAAACCCAAAACCAGTATGTTGTTTGGTGATGCCAAAAAAGCCTTGACCCAATTGGTTAGTGAAATTAAGGCCTTGGGGTAATTACTAACACAAAGTAACAAAGCAACGGTTATAATTTTATGAGGTAGATAATTCTGCTTTCTAGTGAATCATAACCGTTTCTTCGTTTCTTGGTGTTACTTGGTAAAAGCATATTGCACCAAATTTGCCCCCATTTGCAGGGCTTTGGTTCTGGTGGTTTCTGGGTCATTGTATATCTCTTGGTCTTCCCAGCCATTGCCTAAATCACATTCAAAGCTGTAAAAGCAAACCACTCGGCCTTCATAAATAAGTCCAAAGCCTTGCGGAGGTTTATTATCGTGCTCATGCACCTTAGGCAGCCCATTGTTAAATTTAAACTTTTGATGATAGATAGGATGGTTAAATGGGAGCTCAACAAAATCTAATTCTGGAAATACTTTTTTCATTTCTCTCCTTAAAAATTTATCCATGCCATAATTATCATCGGCATGCAAGAAGCCTCCTGCTATTAAATAATTTCTTAGGTTACGCGCTTCCTGCTCATTAAAAATGATGTTACCATGTCCGGTTAAATGTATAAATGGATAATTAAATAAATCTGCACTTCCTGGCTCTACTACCTCTTCTTCGGCTGCCAAAGACATGCCCAAGCTTTGGTTACAAAATTCAATGAGGTTGGGAAGAGAAGTTTTATTGGCATACCAATCGCCTCCGCCGTTGTACTTTAATCTGGCAATTTTAATAGAGGGTGCAATAAATGAGCTCAAAATTATCCCACTCAGTAAAAGAAAAAATAACCGCTTCATGTATCAAATATAAAATACTGTTTGGTAATTGTGAGGATATATTTATATACCGCGGCTATCCTACCCTATATTTTGCGGAACAATGAAATAAAGGGTAATGTTAAATTTGTGATTATCTCTTAAGAGATTTAGATAAAACAGCTGCAACGGTTGCTACAGCAGCAATTGCAGCTGTTTCTGTTCTTAAAATATTTGAACCTAAAGATATTGGATTATACCCAACCTCTTGGGCAAGACTTATTTCTTTTGCTGAAAAATCTCCCTCGGGCCCAATAAGTAGATGTATTTTTTTTGCACTTTGATTTAGCTGCAGTGCCAGCTGTTCTGTTGCGCTTGTCTCACACCAAGCAATGTATTTTTGCCAGTCGGGTTGTGTTTTTAGTTGCTCCTTAAATGGTTTTAACTCCCCAAGCTTAGGTAAATAATATTGTTTACTTTGCTTAATAGCGCTAATGCAAATTTTTTGCAAGCGCTCTATGTTAACCCGCTCCCTTTCGCTGTTATCGCAAGAAATAAAATTGATTTCATCTATGCCTATCTCACAAGCCTTTTCTACCAGCCAATCTATGCGTTCGTGTTGTTTAGTAGGGGCAATGCTTAAGGCTAATTGGTAACTTCTGTTTGGTTCAAAAAGTGTTACTTGTGTTATTTCTCCTTCACATTTTTTGGGATGGTCTTTTGTAATTACTGCTTGCGCCAAACTGCCTTTTCCGTCTATGAGTTGAAGGGTATCTCCTGCTTTGTGTCTTAGTACTTTAATACAATGTTTAGATTCTTCTTCGTTAAACGAAAAAGCCCCTATACTTAGGTTTGGATAATAGAATAACTGCATTTTACAATCTCCAAGTTTTAACCAATTTTACAATAACCAGTATTAAGCCCACTAAAAAAAATAGAAAGGAAAACCAGGTGATGTATAATTCTGAAAGGGATGAAATCTTAAACGTATCTGCTTCAAATTTTCCTATGGAAGTAAGTATGCCTCCCACTTCTTCCCCATATTTATGTAAGTGGTGGTTGATTAGTTTGTTTAACGAAACAATGCAACCTAGCAAGAGCAAGCCACCAATTAGCATTAAGTTAAAAGAGACTAAAAATCCCTCTGTGTTGCTATCTTGGTTTTGGCTATCCATGTGTTTATTTATAAAAAAAAAGCGATGCAAGGCATCGCTTTTTTTTATTTTTTTAAATAACTAAGCTTCTTGATTTGCTTTAGGTGCAGCAGCAATAATTTCTGCTTCTACTCCTGAGGCGTATTGCTCAAAGTTTTTTACAAACATATTGGCCAATTTATTGGCTTGTGCATCGTAAGCAGTTTTATCTTGCCAAGTATTGCGCGGATTTAATATTTCGGCAGGTACATTAGGGCAAGTAGTTGGCATCATATAACCAAAGACAGGGTGTTGCTCATAAGCAACATTATTTAAATCTCCGTTTAAAGCCGCAGTAATCATTGCGCGGGTTAAAGGTAGTTTCATTCTTGAACCTACTCCATAAGGTCCGCCTGTCCAACCTGTATTAATTAACCAAACATTGATATTTGGATTAGCCTTTAATTTTTCGCCTAGTAATTTAGCATATTTACCAGGGTGAAGTGGTAAGAAAGCTTTTCCAAAACAAGCAGAGAAAGTAGCTTGAGGCTCGGTAACACCAGCTTCTGTTCCAGCAACCTTAGCGGTATAACCACTAATAAAGCTGTACATTGCCTGACCCACATTCAATTTAGAGATAGGAGGTAGTACGCCAAAAGCATCTGCTGTTAAGAAGAAAATATTTTCTGGGGCTTTACCTACAGATGGAACCGCAACATGCGGAATATGATTAATTGGATAGGCGCAACGTGTGTTTTCTGTAACGCTAATATTTGCGTAATCAACCGTTGTTGTTCCAGGAATAAAACGTGTATTTTCTAATAATGCTCCTGGTTTAATGGCGTTAAAAATTTCTGGTTCTTTTTCTTGAGTAAGGTCAACACATTTAGCATAGCAACCGCCTTCAAAATTAAACACAGAATCATCTGCCCAACCATGCTCATCGTCTCCAATTAAGTTGCGCTCTGGATCGGCACTTAAGGTTGTTTTTCCTGTTCCAGATAATCCAAAGAATATTGCAGTATCTCCATTTTTGCCAATATTAGCAGAGCAGTGCATAGAAAGTGTGTTGCGCTCTTCTGGTAGGATATAATTTAGAACGGTAAAAATACCTTTCTTCATTTCGCCAGTATAACCAGAACCACCTACTAAAATTACTTTACGGGTAAAATCTATGATAGAAAAGTTATGTTGGCGAGTTCCATCTTCGGCAGCAATGGCTTTAAAACTTGGCGCGTTTAAGATTAACCATTCTGGCTCATAATTAGTTAATTCTTCTGCAGTTGGTCTTAAAAATAAGTTATTGCAAAACAAATTGTGATAAGCTGTTTCGTTTACAACACGTAAGCGCAGTTTGTAACGCTCGTCTGCACAAGCATAAGCATCACGCACATAAACATTTTTACCTTCATAATGCTTAATTACTTTATTCATTAAGGCTTCAAACTTGTTTGGGTCAAATTTTAAATTCACATCTCCCCACCAAACCGTATTTTCAGTTTTGGCATCACAAACCGAAAATTTGTCTTTTGGAGACCTGCCTGTAAATTCACCGGTATCTGCCATTAAAGCGCCGGTATCGTTTAATACTCCTTCTCCATTTTTTAAGGCATGCTGCACTAAATCTGTTGGGGTAAGGTTTAAATGTGCTGCAGAAGCAGCCTTCATTACTTTTTCTGAAATTTCTTTGTTTGTCATAATCAGTTGATTAGCAATTAAGCAGCGGCAAAGTTAAACTTTACTTTGGCTAAAAAAAATACTTTAATTATCCCGCAAAATTTTAGTAAAAAAATTAAAATAAAAATAATGAAAGTCATTACAATAGACTTTTTTTGTAAAAAAAATATTTAGCTAAACATTTTTGCTATTACTCTGTAAAACTAATTTATGCTACGAAAACAAATAATCGACCTCCTTGAGCATTATGCAAACGCATCAGGCCATCAAGTAGACCATTTTGATTTACAAGATCATAAGTTTAGGTATGCTGATGAGTTTGATGATAGTTTTGATTCTTTCTTTACCCAATTGTTAGATGTGGGCGATTATGTGCATTTCAGTTTTGATATGCGCACCTTACCTGTTTCTGAGTTTAAGTTATTAGCAAAAGACTTAAAATTCCCAATTATAGTTTTTAAAAAGGATGCCCAAGGTTTAATTCCGATTATTATAAAAAGCAAAAATGGCCATGGAATTTCTTATGTTGAGGATACAAAGAATGGGTGTGTAGAAGCTAATTTTAATAATGAGGATGATTTAGTTAAGGCTATTCAAACTGTTGCCTCCTTGAGGCAAAATCATAATTTTAATAAGGAAGTTTACTTACATCTCAAAAATTGTGGAAACGATGATATTTTGTTTGTAGCTGGATTTAAAGCCAATGCAGATTTTACGGAGCTAGGAAGCAAGGGTGTTTTGACGCCTTTAAAGCGCTTTTTTCAACTCCTCAAATCAGAGAAAAAAGATATTTATAATATATACTTTTTTGCCATCATGATTGCCTTGATAAATTTAACTTTACCTCTGGGCATTCAAGCTATTATTGGCCTTATGAGCGGTGGTTTACTTTTAGAAAGTGTTTTTGTTTTGATGGTTTTAGTGGTAACCGCAACAGTTGGGGCAGGTTGGTTGCAAGTGCAACAATTGGCTATGGTAGAAATATTGCAGCAACGCGTTTTTACCAAAATAGCTTTCGATTTTGCTTATCGTATTCCTAGATTAAAATTAGAAAAGCTGAAAAATGAATACATGCCAGAATTGGTAAACCGCTTTTTTGATGTGCTCAATGTTCAAAAATCCTTACCAAAAATTCTAATTGATTTTACTTCTGCCATTGTTCAAATTATCTTTGGATTATTATTGCTTTCTTTTTACCACCCTTATTTTATTCTTTTTGGGTTATTGGTTATTCTAATCATCTTTTTTGTTTTTTATTTTACCAGTAAAAAGGGTTTAGAAACCAGTATTTATGAATCTAAATATAAATACAAAGTTGTTTTTTGGTTAGAAGAATTGGGTAGGGCGGTGCAATCTTTCAAACTTGCAGGGTTTGCTAATTTGCCTATGCATAAAACAGACCGATTGCTTAATAAGTATATTATTTACCGTAAGCAACATTTCGCAGTTTTGGTTCGCCAATTCTCTGCTATCATTGCCTTTAAAACATTAATTACCGCAGGTTTACTAGTTTTAGGGGGTGCACTTGTTTTTAATCGTCAAATTAATTTGGGTCAGTTTGTTGCCTCCGAAATAATTATTGTCTTGGTAATTTCATCTGTAGAAAAACTCATTAGCAGCGTTGCAGTAGTTTATGATGTGCTTACAGCCCTTGATAAAATTGGGCATGTAACAGATTTAGAAATGGAGAATAACTCTGGAAGAGAGGCATTAGATTTAGATATTGATAATAAGTTTGAACTTATTCTAGAAAATGTTTCTTACAAGTATAAAGCAGCTAGGAATTACAGTTATCAAAATGTTTCAATTCAGATAAAAGATAAACAAAAAGTTTGTATTGCTGGGTTTAATGATGCAGGTAAATCTACACTCATTAAAACCATTGCAGGCTTATATGAAAATTATGATGGCATCATACGTTTAAATGGAATTTCTATTAAAGAAATGAACCCTTATAGTTACCGAGATATTATTGGAGATAACCTTACCTTAGCCGATGTATTTGAAGGAACCATTGAAGAAAATATTACTTTAGGTAGAAATGGGATTTTACTTAAAGATATCTTAAAAGTTTGCGAGGAGGTTGGTTTGAACCAATTTATCGCAGGATTAGAAGACGGATTACAATCTCATGTTTTGCCTTCTGGAAGCAATTTTCCATCTAGCGCAGTAAAGAAAATATTAATTGCACGCTCTTTAGTAAAACCACCTAAGTTAATGCTCATAGATGAATTCTTTCACAATGTACAATCTGCAGAGAAAATAGAATTAATAGAGAGATTGTTTAAAGGCGATTATGCTATGTTTATTGTTAGTTCCATACCCGAGGTAATGAAGCGAAGTGATTTAATTTATATTATGAAAGATGGCAAGGTGCTTGATTCTGGTAGTTTTGAAGAATTAACCCAGCGGAATGTTTTACCTTTAGATAACCAAATTTATAGTTAAGTAATGAGTAAGCATAAACAGACATTTTCTGAGGAGTATTTACATGCGTTAACTTTAGTTAATACGCCTATAAAGTATAGAATTGTTCGAAATTATTTATTGATTCTATTAGGATTATTTATCATTATTCTCTTTTTGCCTTGGCAACAAAATGTACAAGGAAAAGGTAAAGTAACACCTTATAGTCCAGCCGATAGACCACAAACTATCCCTTCTGTAATTGCTGGTAGAATTGATCGCTGGTTGGTTCAGGAAGGCCAGTTGGTTAGACGCGGTGATACCATTTGCGTGATAACGGAGGTGAAAGAAAAGTTCTTTGACCCTAAGTTACTTAGTAGAACTTCTGATCAGATTGCTAATAAACAAGATGCTATTGGTGCCAAGCAACAAAAGATTCAAGCTACCCAAAGACAAGTTGAGGCTTTAAAAGATGGCTTGAAATTTAAATTAGAGCAAAGTCGTAACAAGGTAAAACAAATGCGTTTTAAAGTGGCGGCAGAAAAGGCTGGTATGGAAGCAGCACAAATTAATTTTAAATTAGCGCAAGATCAATACAGTCGATTAGATGCCTTATATAACAAGGGTTTAGCCAGCTTAACCGAGTTACAAAACCGCAATAACAAAACCCAGGAAGCTACTGCTAAAATGGTAGAGGCAGAGAATAAATACAATTCGGTTCAAAACGAATTAATAAATGCCGAGATAGAATTAAACTCTGTAGAAGCCGATTATATTGATAAAATTTCTAAGGCCGAATCAGTAATAAATGAAACTACTGGCGAACTATTTGAAAGTAGAGCAGAAGTGAGCAAGATGCAAATTGAGTTATCTAATTTAGAATTGCGCTCTGGCTTTTATGTGATTCGTGCTCCTCAAGATGGTTACATTGTTAAGGCATTTAAATCTGGTATTGGCGAAAATATTAAAGAAGGAGAAGATTTAATTTCTATAGTTCCTGCAGATGCTAAAATGGCTGTAGAATTATATGTTAGAGCTATGGATTTACCATTGATGCAAAAAGGGGTTCAAGTTCGCGTGCAGTTTGATGGTTGGCCTGCTTTAGTCTTTAGTGGATGGCCTAATGTTAGCGTGGGTACTTTCGGCGGTTTGGTTCAAGCAGTTGATAAAGTAAATAGCGCTAATGGCCAATTTAGGGTGCTGGTGGTGCCCGACCCTAGCGATGATGCTTGGCCAGAATTAGTAAGAGCTGGTGGCGGTGTGTATGGCTGGGCTATGCTTAAAAATGTTACTATTGGTTATGAATTGTGGCGCCAGTTTAATGGCTTCCCACCAGATTTTATTACAAATTTAGAGGCAGTAAGTGCTAAAGAAGGCGAAAGTAAAACCAAAGACAAAGAGAAATGAGTAAGGTGAGAATTGTTGCATTTTATTTTCTGCTACTTTGGAAACTTTCTTTTGTGCATACGTTTGCGCAGGATTCTGTTACCTTAACTTTTGATGCATTCTATGAGCAAGTGCTCCGCTTTCATCCCATTGCAAGGTCGGCTAATCTTTTGCCAGATATGGCACAAATGGAAATACGCACGGCTCGTGGTGCTTTTGATCCAACCATTAGCGCTAACTATTATGGTAAGAGAACTAAAGGCGATAATTCTTATACTTATTTTGAGCCTCAATTAAAAATTCCAACTTTTGTTGGAGTAGATATAAAAGCAGGTTTAGACCAAAGTGATGGTTTGCAAGTAAGCGATGAAATGGGTAAGTATGATCCTATTACGAAAGGTACCCAGCAAGTGCAATACCAACTGTTTTATGCGGGTGTAAGTGTACCAGTGTTGCGTAATTTAATTACCGATTCTCGCAGAAATGCACTTAGACAAGCTCAGCTACTTCAAACTTTAAATGAGGCCGAACAAATAAGTGCTATTAATAAATTATTCTTGGCTAGCGCTAAAGATTACTGGGATTGGCAGCAGTCTTACCAAAAGTATTTGTTAATGGTAGAGAACTTGGCTTTAGCTACTACACGACTCAATTTTATTAAAAGTAGAATTGCAGGTGGTGAAGAAAAACCTATCGATAGTGTAGAGGCTTGGGTAGAATATAAACGAAGAGAATCTTTATTGGCAGAAGCTAGCATTGAGCAGAGAAATTCTGCACTTGTTTTAAGCAATTATTTATGGGATGAAGATGGAAATGCTTTGCTATTGGCCAACACTGTTAAGCCAAGTGTAAGAGGTTCCGAGTTTCAAAGTATTTCCTTAGATTCTGTGCAACGCCTCAGCAAATCGGCCGAAGAGTTGCATCCAGAAATACAAAAGTTACAAGTTAAGCTGAACCAAACAGAGCTAGAGAGAAAGCTAGCAATTGAAAACTTAAAGCCACAATTGAATTTAGAATATTATCCTTTCCAAACCTATACCGCTGGAAGTAGAGATGAAGTAGAGGGTTTGTTTATGAAGAATTATAAGTTTGGAGCCACGTTTTACAGTTCTGTATTTCTAAGAAAGGAAAGAGGAAAGCTAGCCCTCACAAATTTTAAAATTCAACAAGGTAAATTTCAACTTCAACAAGGCAAAAGGGAGGTGCTTAATAATATATTAGTAGCCTATAATGAACTAAATACCTTTGCACAATTATTAGGGATTCAACAAGACCTTGTGCGCAATGCAGATCTTTTGTTAACAGCAGAGATTGCTAGATTTGAAGCAGGGGAAAGTTCCTTGTTCTTGGTAAACCAGCGCGAACGCGGATTGATTGAGGCGCGCGCAAAACAAGTTGAATTGGTAGCTAAGTATGCAAAAGCAAAGTACCAATTGCAATGGGCAAGTGGTACTCGCTTGTTTTAATTTTCTATAAGTGAATACACTCGCCGTAAGCTAAAGCTGCAGCTTCCATAATGGCTTCGCTCATGGTTGGATGTGGATGTACAGACTTAATAATTTCCATGCCTGTAGTTTCCAATTTTCTAGCTACTACAACCTCGGCAATCATTTCTGTAACATTGGCGCCAACCATGTGTGCGCCCAAAAACTCACCATACTTAGCATCGAAAATAAGTTTTACAAATCCTTCTTTTACTCCGCCAGCACTCGCTTTACCACTTGCAGAAAAAGGAAATTTACCAACCTTAATTTCATAGCCTGCTTCTTTGGCTGCTTTCTCTGTATAACCAACAGAAGCAACTTCTGGAGAGCAATACGTACAACCTGGAATGTTGTTATAGTTCAATGGCTCTGGATGATGTCCAGCAATTTTCTCTACACAAATAATTCCTTCTGCACTAGATACGTGTGCTAAAGCTGGTCCTTTAACAATATCACCAATAGCGTAAACACCTTTAAGACTGGTAGCATAGAAATCATCTACCGTTACTTTGCCTTTATCTGTTTTTATGCCAAGTGCTTCTAAGCCTAAGTTCTCTAAATTGGTTTGAATACCTACTGCAGACAATACTACATCGGCTTCCATTTCTTTGATACCTTCTGCTGTTTTAATTTTTACCTTGCAGCCATTGCCAGCGGTATCTACACTTTCTACCGATGCATTGGTAAGTATTTCTATGCCACCTTTTTTAAAGGATTTAGCAACTTCTTTACTTACCTCTTCATCTTCAATAGGAAGAATGTTTGGCATAAATTCTACGATGGTTACTTTGGTACCCATGCTATTATAGAAATAAGCAAACTCGCAACCTATGGCGCCGCTTCCCATAACAATCATACTTTTAGGTTGTTGCGGTAAAACCATTGCATCACGGTATCCTAATATTTTTTTGCCATCAATTTTTATGGCAGGCAATTCTCTACTGCGCGCACCAGTTGCTAAAATAATATGTTTGGCATCATGCGTAACTTTTGCTCCAGCGGCATCTGTAACCTCAACTTTAGAGGCGCTAATTAATTTGCCATGACCTTGTATTACATCAATTTTGTTTTTCTTCATTAAGAAGGCAATGCCCTTGCTCATGCCATTGGCAACATCTCTACTTCTTTTAACCACTGCGTTAAAATCATGAGAAGCATCGCCAACATTGATACCATAATCTTTGGCATGTTTAATATACTCAAATACTTGAGCAGACTTTAACAAAGCTTTGGTAGGTATGCAACCCCAGTTTAAACATACTCCTCCTAACTCTGCTTTTTCTACTACAGCGGTTTTAAGTCCTAATTGGCTTGCTCTTATGGCTGCTACATAACCTCCAGGTCCGCTGCCAATCACTATTACGTCGTATTGCATGAAATTGTTTATTTAATTAATGCGCAAATTAAAGAAAAATTGGCCTAGGACAAGAAAAAATGAAGTGAAGCGGGGAAGTAGCGGGGAATAGCGGGGAGTAGCAGGGATTCGAATTCTAAACCGAGCAACTCCGCGCCAAACCGCGCAACTCCATGCCATTCCGCGCAAATCTGTGCTATACCAATCAACTCCGAGCCATACCGAGCCCTACCGCGCAATTCCCTGCATTCCCCAGAAGTTTTTCATTATATTGCGGCTCCAAAAATCCCATGTTAAAACAACTCCTACTTAAAAGTGGCCGCGAGCGTTCTATCTTAAACCGACACCCCTGGATTTTTAGTGGTGCTGTTAAATCTTTGCCCAATGCAGAAAATGGCGAGATTATCTCGGTTCATACCAACCACGGTGATTTGTTAGGCTACGGTTTTTTTTCTCCCAATAGCCAAATTACTTGCCGGCTATTTGAGTTTGGCCAAGAACCTGTTTTGCTAAACCAGCAGTATTGGAAAGCTAAACTCAACAATGCCTTTGCCTTGCGTAAGTTATTAATTACAGCGCAAACAGATTGTTACCGCTTATTGCATGCCGAAGGAGATTTTTTTCCGGGCATTATCATAGATATTTATGGAGATGTGGCCGTTATTCAACTGCTTATCAAAGGCACTGAACGCATTTCGGATACCATTTTTGAAGCGTTGAGAGAACTTGGGTTCAAGTATATTTATGTAAAAACCAAGCAAAGTACACAGCTTTTAGAACAAGTAGAAGAGGGAAGCCGCTGGATTGGCGAAGTTTGTCCTATGCCAATTCATGTGAAAGAATATGGGGTGGCCTTTTCTGTTAATGTAGAAACCGGACAAAAAACTGGTTTCTTTTTGGATCAACGCGAAAATAGAAAATTGGTTGGGGCTTGGTCTAAAGGTAAAAATGTACTCAATACTTTTAGTTACTCGGGTGGCTTTAGTTTGTATGCTTTAGCTGC
>JBIKKC010000234.1:0-3637 GCA_044360615.1 Bacteroidia bacterium
TATCGTTGGCAAGGTTGCTTCTAAATAACTCTTTGCTCATGTCTCGCGCATCATCCAAATGACGAATAGGGGTGGCAGTTGTCCCAAATTTGTATGCTTTTGGATATTGCTTTAAAATATTATTCACTCCTTTGCCCCATTCTTCTGCACCTGCGCGGTGGTATTCATCCAACACAATTAACTTGGGTTTTAATTCCTTAATTTCCTTTTGATTTAGCCTGTATAATTTAGAATAGGTAAAGTAAAGTGTATGGGCATCGTTAAATCCAAACTTGTCTCTTAATTGGTGGAGAATGTATTTTGAAGGGGCAATTATTAACTTTCTATCTTTTTTAAAATCATTTAAAATGGAGGCTATCAAGTAGCTTTTACCTGTGCCTGTAGCCTGCACAACCGCTACTTCTTTTGTTTGCTTCCACAAGGCCTGAACACGTTTGTAGGTTTGGCGATTATGTTCTAATAAATCAATAACCATAGCACAAAATTATTTTAATTAAAGTATAAAAGAAACAATTATAATTCTATTAAAGTCAAAGGAGTTAAGTATTTTTATAATATTTATAGTATAACATAACCAAAACTAAATGTAAAGTGTAAAGGCTACTTCAATAGAATAATATAACTCATAATTAATATTATGTTAAATAGAAGTGTCAAATAATAAGGCAGATAGATAACTACCTGCCTTATTATATTTATTCGTAATCCTTACGCCTATTCATAGTTTCAACCGTCCTCTTCTCATCGCCAAGGTTGGCATAAACTTGTTGAATACTGTAAAGGATATCTCTCATGTAAGCATTTTTCTCTTTCTTCTTCTCTTCGGTATCATCTGCTTTAGCTTCTGCAATTGCTAAAGCTTGTTGGAAATATTTTAAAGCCTCATTTAACACAGCTGTTTGCTCTTTCCTTAAAGGCGCTAATCTTTTATCATAATCTGCTTGTGTAATGTTATTTGGTATATTGTTAATCTTCTCAACAATTTCTGTGCTTTTATTATTAGTTAACGCTCCTAAGTTATACCAAGCATCAATGTAGTCTGGATTTAGTTCTACTACCTTTTTATAGTCTGCTTCTGCCTTAGCCGCAAATTCTTTGCTTTTTGCATATAATTCGTCAGCTTTTTTCTGAGCTGTCATGGCGTTAGTTGTATAAATTGTCTTTTTTGCTGGCGCCTTCTCTGCACTAGCTCTTCTTTTCCAAATGCTTACAGAATCGCGCTGGGCTTTAAATCTTTTTGTGTTTTCACTGCTAAAATTATCAAACACATTACCTCTAACAAAGGTCAAGGTTACATCATCCGGATTACTTTCTAGGGCCGCATTAATCTTTTCTACCAAAATATCCTGCTTACCCATAGCTAAGTAAATGTTTAGTTCTTGGTTAATCAAATCTTTTTCACTTGGGTATTTAGTTCTTGCATTGTCTAATACTTTTAAAGCTGCTGTGGTATCCCTTTCTTCCAGATGAATATTCACCATTTGAAGGTAAATTAAATGATCATCGTAGTTTAAATCCATCAATTTTTGAAGAAACACCTTTGATTTTGCATTATCTTTTGCCTGAATTGCAGAGTAAGTCATGTACAAATAGATATTCTTTTCCGAAAGATTATTTCTCTTTAACTCCTCATTTTTGTCGTACGGAATAGCATCTATTACCATTTGATAATATTTGATAGCCTTATCATATTCCTTTGCGTCATAAGCAGCAATTCCTTTATTTACATTTTCAAAGGAACTTGTTATTAGTGCTTGCTCTTGACAATAAAAATCGTAACGCTTTTTAACATCTGTTTTTATGCATTGAATACATGCATTAAAAAATGCTGTACTGGTATTATCATCTATCAATTTACCGTAAGTACCTTTGTTTCTTAAAACAGTATCTAACACAGAAACGTAATAAAACCAGGCTTTGGGGTCAGACTTAGTATCTGGATGTGCAACAGCCTCTTCTGCTGCTTTTTTAGCTTCTTCTACCTCACCATTTCTTAAATAAATGGCAGCATCGTTTACACGATTAGTTTGAGCGAATGCCCCAATACTCGCTATGGTAAGGGCAATAAACAAGAGTTTTTTCATGTATGGGTGTATGAGTTTGTTATTTTAACCAATGTGACAAAAGTAAGGCCATTATTTTATAGGTTCAAACCTTTTGCTTCTTTTTATGCAATTTAGTGTCAAAACTTAGTTCCAACCGCTTAACTCTATCTGCTAAACTTTCAGAACTTAGGCTTCCCCCTCTTAGGCGATCAACCATTAACGGAAAGGCTAAAGGTGAGGGTTTTTCTATTTTTTTGATAATAATCTCGGACTGAGAAATTCTTTTTAAGGCGGCTCGCATTCTATTTTCTTCATATTGTTGCTGAAGTAATTCCTCGTATGCTTGCTGTAAGAGTAAGTTTTGGGGGTCGTACTCAGTAAAAACTTCGAAAAACAAGGCACTATTGGCTTGCAAGTGTTTGCCTTTCATAGGTTTTCCTGGGTAACCTCTAAAAATAAGGCCAGAAATGTGCGCAATATCTCTAAACTTTCTCCTAGCCATTTCTGCTGCATTTATGCTATTTAACAAGTCGTTTCTTAGGTTATCTTCTGTAAAAATATTGTAGCTCAGCAATTCTTCTGCGTCTAATACCTGGTCACTAATAAGCTCAAAGCCATAGTCGTTCATAGCCATAGAAATACTTATGGGTAAAATACAAGACAATCTATATGCCACCAAAGCAGCCAATCCTTCATGAACCAAACGCCCTTCGAAAGGATAAATAAACAAATGAAAGCCTTCCTTACTCCGCAATTCCTCTATTAGAAATTGGTGCATAGTTGGCAGTGCAGATTGGTTTTCTTGCAATAGCAGCAATGGTTTAACCTTAATAAATTCTGCAAACTCTTCTTCTCTTTTTAAACTAACCTTCTCTCTTAATAAACTTCCTAATTCTGTGCTTAAGGGCATCCTCCCTCCTTGCCAACTCGGAATTTTGGTGTTTTGTTGCTTACTTACTCGCACCATTAATACATTTCCTTTGAGTTGCACCATTTCTAAATTCCTTCCAGCAAACCCAAAAACATCACCAGCTTTTAGGTTGGTTGCAAAGTATTCCTCTAGCGTTCCTAAGAATGTTCCTTTCATCAGTTTTACTTGAACCGATTGGTCTCCAACAATTGTACCCATGCTTAATTTGTGCTGCATGCTATTTTTTCGACCTTGCATTACCCATTTGCCATCCTCTTCTTGCAAAAGCTTTTTATATTCATCATAGGCTTCTAAAGTGTGACCGCCTTTTGTTAAATGTAGCATTACCCACCGCCATTCTTCTTCATTTATCGTTTCAAAACAATAGGTTTTTTTCACCTGTTCAAACAGCTCTGCCTCGTAAAATCCAGGTCCACAAGCTAGGGTTAATAAATACTGGCAAAGCACGTCAAATGCGCGATAGACTGGATAGCGACTTTCCATAATATCATTGGCAATAGCTCCTCTTAACGCTTCTACTTCTAGCAATTCTAAAGCGTGGGTTGGCAAAAAATAAATTCTAGAAACAGCGCCTGGTTGGTGCCCACTCCTACCAGCCCTTTGTATAAATCTGGCAATTCCTTTTGGGCTGCCAACTTGTATTACTTGTTCTACAGGTCTA
>JBIKKC010000235.1:0-3624 GCA_044360615.1 Bacteroidia bacterium
GTTTGGCTATTGCCAGCGGCTGCTACTTCGCCCATCTTTTCGAAGCCATTGCCCAAATCTCTTTCAATTTCAAAGCTAGCTGTATTCACTTCTTGAGAAGTTTGCCATTTTAATAAAACCGCTTTTTCATTTGTGGGTTCGCCTGTAAAACTAAACCAAGTTACAGGCACACTAATGGCACCAGAAGCTAAGGCAGAACTTGTAAGGTAATTGGTTGCGGCGCCTGTTCCATTGTATTCTACCACCAAAAAGTGATAGGTAAGGCTTGGGTTCAAACCGCTAATTTCTGCAGTGCTTCCCATGCCATTGTAAACTATAAAATTGCCTGAACCCAATTGTGCGCCTGCACCAAAATTTGTTTGGGCAACATAGGCTTGAAAATCTGATGGCAAAGCATTTACAGGCGAGCTTGCTCTGGCAATAACTATTCTTCGTTGCCCATTGCCGCTTTTCCAACTTACCAAGGCTGTGCTGCTGGTGTTGTTTTTTACATAAAACGAATTGGCCGCTAAAGTAGGTTCTAAGGCAGTGGCGCCTCCCCAAATTCTGTTTACATATTGCGGACTATCAACAAAAGGGTTTCTGTTATTTTGATACCCATAAATGGCATTATTTCTTTCAATTTCTTTAGCTGTGGGTGGGTCTTGGTTATGCCATTTAATAAGCAAGGCAAGGTGCCAAGCATCATAACCTGGGAAAGCATTGCCATCTAATACATCATTGGCATTGCCAAGGCTATTCCAACTCGCCAATAAATTTTGATACCTAGTGGCCATATAAAAAAAACTTCTGGCTAAGTCTCCTTTATAGTCATTAATAGGTTCAAAAACGGTACCTGTAAACCCACTAGTGGTATTTGGCCCCAATTTGCTGCCTTGCATAGAGGTATAGGTTGGCACACTTACTTCTCCAAAGGGAAAATTGCTGCGCATGCCATTTACTTTTCCATCGGTGGGGTAAATATGAAACATATCCGAAACCATAGGGGAGGCTTGGTTGAACCAACTTTGCGGGAAGCTATGTTCTCTGTTATAGCAATCGCCTTCTACAGCATAACTACCACATTGGTCGGTAGAGAAAGTGAACTCGAAAGGAGAGGCAGCGTCTAAACGTGTTGAGTAAATATCCCACACTTTGCCATTATAAAACTTATCGGTATTATTATAAGTAGACCAAAGTCCGCTATAGCTGGTGGAGCTATGCCCAAGTATTTTATTGTATAGGGCAGTTTTTAAAGTTGCACCAGTGCTTGAACCAATTAAATTATAATAAGTAGCGGCATTGGTACCACTTGCAGGCGTTGGTGTTGCGGTGCCTAAAACTGCTTTGGTTTGTGTAACACTGGATACGCTAGTATGAAGAATATTTCCACTTTTAGCGCCGCTGCTATAAGGGCTAAATCTCACAAAAATAGTTGTAGTTGGTACATTGCCAGCCACAGGAGTTAAAGCAATTTTTGTGGCATAACCTGTATTATATATTAAAGATATTTCGAAATGTTCTGGTGCTACAATTTCAATGGCACCCGTTAAGCCATTTCCACTAAGGGTGTAGCGCTGCGGGTCGCTCACAAAATAAATGGGGCAATTGCCAAAAGTGGGAAGGGTATTGGTAGAAACAATAATGTTTCCTGCTTTTACCCAGCTTATAAGGCAATAAAATATCAGAAATAGTTTAAATTTTAACACTGGTCAAAGATAGCAATATTAATTGTTGGTAACAGCCACCGCACAATTCTCACCATCCATGGCAGCGCTTACTATGCCACCTGCGTAGCCTGCGCCTTCTGCCGAGGGATATAAGCCTTTTATTTGAGGGTGTTCAAAGCTTTCTTTGTTACGTGGTATTCTTACAGGCGATGAGGTTCTTGATTCGGTTCCTAAAATAATGGCTTCTTGTGTTAAGTAGCCTTTCATTTTTTTGCCAAATTCTTGGAAGGCTCCTTGTAATCCTTTGGCTACAAAGTCGGGTAAAATGTCGTGCAAATTTCTACTCACTGTTCCGGGTAAGTATGAGTTTGTTGGCAAGCTTTGTGAAGTTTTTTTGTTTACAAAATCTATCATGCGCTGCGCCGGTGCTTCTAAGGTTTTATTACCATTTTCAAAGCAATCTCTTTCAACTTTAGATTGAAAATAGAGTCCGGCCAAGGGTCCAAATTTCTCAAAGGCTTTAAAATCTTCGGTTTGAACCGAGACCACCATCCCACTATTTGCGTAAGGGTTATTGCGTTTGCTCGGGCTCCAACCATTTACTACAATTTCTCCGGGGGCTGTCATGGCGGGTGCAATAATGCCACCCGGGCACATGCAAAAACTAAATACGCCTCTGCCATTTACTTGTTGAACCAAACTATAACTCGCAGCAGGTAAGAACTCGCCCCTATCTGTTCCACATTTATACTGCACTTCATCTATAAGTGCTTGCGGATGTTCTATTCTTACGCCAAGCGCAAAGGGTTTGGCTTCAATAAGAATATTTTTTTGATGCAATAATTCATAGATATCTCTAGCAGAATGACCTGTGGCTAAGATGACTTTATCGAAAGGATAAAAATCATTTCCTACATATAGGCCTTGCATTTCGTTGTTATTGATTTTAAAATCAGTAACTCTCGCATTAAAATGAAATACCCCACCCGCAGCAATAATATTTTCTCTTATTTTAGTTATAATTTGAGGCAGCTTATTGGTGCCTATATGCGGGTGGGCATCGTATAAAATACTAGCATCTGCGCCATGGTAAACAAGTATGTTTAAGATACGTTTTACATCTCCTCTTTTGCTGCTACGGGTATAGAGTTTACCATCGCTATAGGTGCCTGCACCACCTTCGCCAAAGCAGTAATTGCTATCTGGGTTTACGGCATTTTCTTTGGTAATGGCAGCAAGGTCGCGTCTTCTTTCTCTTACCTCTTTACCTCTTTCAAAAATTACTGGCTTAATACCTAATTCTATCAATTTAATAGCTGCAAACAAACCAGCAGGGCCGGCTCCAATAATAGCAACCTCAGGCGCTGAATCAACCTTTTGCCAGTTAATTTCAAAGGGTGCTTCGTCTAGGTCTTGGTTCAACCAAAGTTCTGCTTGTATGGTAAAATGAATAGGTTTTCTGCGGGCATCTAGGCTTTTGCGTAAAATCTTAAAATGGCTAAGGCCTTCGCTTTTTATACCAAATTGTTTAAGCACTAATTGTTGCATTAGTGCTGGGTTTGCGGCTTGTTCTGGACTCGCTTTAAAATCTATTATTTTCTTCATGTTAGGTAGTTATCCCAAAGTTGCAAAGAACTTAAATTTGCATGAAATCAACACTATACAGCATGGCTTAAAAAATCTCTTTTTAATTTGTTATATGCTACCTATTTTAACCACATCAAACAAATCTTATATGAAAAAATTTAAACTAATTATTACAGCGGCATTGTTAAGTTCAACTTTGTTTTTAACCTCTTGCAGCAATCAAATGTATGGTTATCGCCAAAAGGTAAAGGTAGACCAATCTGTTGCTAAGGCAGAAAAACAAGATGCTAGCAAAGAAATTGTTTCTAAGAAAAGTGAAATGCCAGCAACTGCTATGGTTGCACCAGAAAGTCTTGAACCTAAAGCGCAAAGCAGCGCGCCTAGTCCT
>JBIKKC010000063.1:0-11387 GCA_044360615.1 Bacteroidia bacterium
TCAACCGAAATAATTGACTCATCCTCTGGGTTAACGGCAAACTGAACATTACATCCTCCTGCAAAATTGCCTATCGAACGCATCATATGAATGGCCATGGTGCGCATGCGTTGAAAAACCGTGTCACTCAGCGTCATAGCAGGAGCTACCGTAATAGAATCTCCTGTATGAATACCCATCGGATCAAAATTCTCTATCGTACAAATGATGGCTACACTATCGTTCTTATCCCTTAATAACTCTAATTCATACTCCTTCCAACCAAACACAGCCTTTTCAACCAACACTTCATGGGTAGGTGAAGCCGATAATCCTCTTTGCAAGGCTGCATCCAATTCTTCTTTTACCCAAACAAAACCACCGCCAGTACCCCCTAAAGTATAACTTGGGCGTATTACCAATGGAAATCCTATTTTTTGTGCAATCTCTTTTCCTTCTAAAAACGAGTTGGCCACTTTAGAATCGGCCACCGGTACACCAATATCTATCATCTTTTGGCGAAACTTTTCGCGATTTTCTGTGGTATCTATCGCTGCAATATCTACTCCAATCATGCGCACCTTGTACTTTTCCCAAAGCCCCATTTCATCACATTCTATGGCTAGGTTCAAGGCGGTTTGGCCACCCATGGTGGGTAATACCGCATCTATTTGGTGCTCTTGTAATATCTGCTCAATAGACTGAGGATTAAGGGGCAACAAATAAACATGATCTGCAGTTACAGGATCTGTCATAATAGTTGCAGGGTTGCTATTGATCAAAATAACTTTAATTCCCTCCTCCTTTAAAGAACGCGAGGCCTGACTCCCACTATAGTCAAACTCGCAAGCTTGACCAATGATAATTGGGCCACTGCCAATAATAAGTACAGATTGAATACTAGTGTCTTTAGGCATAATCGATTTGAATCTTAATTGGTGTAGGTGTAGGTATAAATTATGCAAAACTAAGCTCTTATTCCGAATTGAAAAACAAAAGATTAAAATGTGGAAACATTTCCAAGATGGGAAAATGTCTCTTGTGTTTAATCTATTAAGCCACTTAAACAAGTAAACACCTCTTAAGTACAAAAAAGTGAGCGCTCGTATAAAACATGTGGATAGCTATATTGAACTGCCTAATTTGCAATGAATTATGAAGTCTATTTCAGGGATATTAACGTTTGTATTCATCGTTTTATTCTCATTTGTGATAAGCATGGTGGTTAGCGAAAACGATACTTTTGCGAACCAAGAAGAGTTGCGCACAATTTATGAGAAGAACATGATGCCGTGCATGAACTATTGGACCACAGATCCCTCTTATTCAGACACAGTTAGCATGCATATGCAAGCCATGCGCCTTTACGATAAACATGAATATGGATTAGCCTTGGAAGCTTTTCAAAGGTTTGAACCAAACCAGAAAGAAGAAGGCCTTTATTATTTATACACAGGAATTTGCCTTCTTCAATCTGATTTGGATAATTTGGCCATAATTAAATTTAAGGACGCTACGCAACTCTGTAATAAATTTGAACTAATACAATTAAGTCGATGGTATCTATCCATGGCTTACCTTAAAACTGGAAATAAGAAAGAGGCCGTTGAAACTCTAAATAAAATTGTTGAACTAAAAGCCCCACAGCGCTACCAAGCTCAAAATATTATTAAAGAAATAGACATAGCCTCAAATCCATTAAAAAGTATGTTAGCCGTAGTTACCCCTCAAAGGTAACTCACATTCCTAATTCCATTCTAGTTTACCTATCCTTAAATTGGAGAGATAAAGTTAAGAAATAATTCATACCAGCTGCTGGTAAAAACAAAGCAGAATGCCCTCTGTTTCCTTGACTATCAATTGTATTACTTCCTCCTAAACTTCCACTTGGGGCGTAATTCGCATTTAATAAATTATTTACTCTAAAGGATAGCCTTAACTGATGCTTATTGTTCTCAAGTGCGAAGCGGTAAGAAAACCTCGTATCAATAGTGTAAAAAGAAGGAAGACTCAAAGCCTCGTTTTCTGTATTATCTAAGTATTGCTTAGATACATATCTCAATTGAACTGCGGCTTCCCAGTTGTGATCTAAACTCTCGAAGGCTGTTCCAATAAGATGAATTTGCTCTGGACTTAAGGCAAGCGAAGTATTGTTATAGGTTACAACTACCGGTGCAGGATCAAAAGGATTAAACGTTTGTGTAAAGGACTTAACGCCATTATTACTAAAGGCAGAACTTCCATAGAGAGACCACATTTTATCTAATTGGAATGCATATTCCACTTCTAAACCGCGGCGCCAACTACGACCAACATTTCCTGTAACAGCATATCCAAAGGAATTAACAGCTCCAGTTCCCACTATTTGGTTACTAAATTCCATGGCATAAGCATTGATAAACAACTTATGTGTTCCGCTAAGCCTATAACCTACTTCAGTATCCCAAACTTGCTCTGGATTAATTTCATTTTGTTTAATGTTTCTCGGCGCAAAATCATCTTGCAAATAATCAAATCTGGTTGGTTCGCGGTGTCCTAGGCCTGAAAAAGCATAAAGCATATGGCCTTGAGCAACCTCTAGATTTAAGCCCACTCTAGGGTTTACAAAAACCCAATTCATATCCTCTACTTTGCCATACGAAGGTCTTATTTCCATGGGTTGATCTAAGTAAGAAAAGCTTGTAGTTCTGGCTTGCAAATCAGCAAAAATCTTAAGCTTGCTATTTAGAGCAACTTGGCCTTTAACAAAAGCACTTGCCTCCTGCTTTATGCCTGTATTTCTGTAGACTTCGTGATTAGGTTTAATGCCTTCAGGAATTCTGCTGCCACTCATTATTTCCATAAAATGATCGGCACTAAAATAGTTGGCATGCACCCCAGAATTTAATTCAAGCCTATTGGTTTTATAAGTATGTGTTACAAAAGCACCATAAAATTTTTGATCCAAGCGATAAGAACTCATCATATCGCCAGAAAAAAGAGAGGTATCTGAACCAGAGATATAAGGAGGCATATTAAAAAAATCGTAGCCATAACCCCACGACTCTGGAAACAAAAATTGAAACTTTGGCGCTGCCCCTTTAATAAAATAAGCACTAGCTTGCAAAGTGCTTTTAGAATTTAAGGCGACATAATATTGCAACTGATTAAAAAATTGTTGAAAAGCATCTGACTCCCCATTAACAAAAGGGTTTGATTTCTTATTCGCATCAAAAGTGCTTTTGTCTATTCCTAAATAAGCCAGTTCGCTCTTTGCAAATCCACCGAAAGCATTGAAGTGGAGAGAGCCCCTTTTTAATAGTCTCACCACACTCAATTGGTACGATTCTATTTGCGCAGAAGAGTTGTTTCTAAAACCATTTGTTCTTACTTGACCCAATTTAATATAGCTCATCCATTTTTGATTAATAAGCCCACTTTGCACTCCAACACTTACTCTGCTTGAACCAAAAGAACCAAGCCCTAAATTTATATCTGTTTCAAAAGATTGTTTAACCTGCGTAGTTTGCATTTGAACAGAACCGCCAAAAGCTGCTACCCCATTAGTTGAGGTACCTAAACCTCTTTGCACTTCTACTGCATCTGTGCCGCTTAGTAAATCTGCAAAATTATTGAAAAATACACCTTGGTTCTCTGGATCGTTAATAGGAATACCATTGATAGTAGTGTTAATCCTTGTTTGGTCTATGCCTCGCATCCTAAAAAAACTATAACCAATTCCTGTTCCATTATCGCTATAGGCATTTACAGCGGGTAATTGCTGCAAGACTGTTGGCACATCTGCACCATAATAAATTTGCCGCAACTGCTTTTTATCAATACGACTAAATGTGAGTGGCTTTTGTAATGATGGTTTAATTTCCTTAACTACCACTTCTTGCAAACCAATAGGTTGCGAACTTGTGTCTTGCTGTGCCATTGCATAAAATGGCATTAACAGCAACGCTGCTATATATTTTCTTTTTTTCATACTTTTCCCATTCGCAGGCATTATCCTGATCAGGTTCAGAGGGTTTGTTCTCAGCCATTGTTTGCACAAATAGCACCCCTAAAGACGCTTCAAATGTAAAAAAATTTTTGAGGGAAAAGCAACTCTCATCTTTAAAAATGACCAATTAAACTTTTTTAAGCTGACTTGTCTAAAGATTTTGCAACTTTGAGGCCCTTAATTTATTCGCATTGAAAATATTTAACAGAAGTTTATTCGTCTTTCTACTTACGCTCTTTTCTTTAAGCCTATTAGGCCAAGCATCTAACTATAGTTTAATTGGTAAAGTTGCAGACAAAGCATCGCTTGAACCCTTGCAAGGTGTAAGCATTTCTCTTCTTAAGAATGATAAATTAGTTGCAGGAACAGCTACCGATGCGGCTGGTGGTTTTCAAATAAAAAACCTTGTTTCAGGAGAATACTTGCTTCAAGTTAGTTTTATTGGGTATAAAATTAAAAAGATGCCTATTGTAATTGGATCAGAAAATAAAATTCTTGGATTGGTTTTATTAGAAACAGACAATAATAAATTAAAGGAAGTTACCATAGATGGCAAGCAAATAAGGGTTGAACAAAAAGGCGACACTACCAGCATAAATGCAAGTGCATATAAAGTTAATCAAGATGCAACAGCTGAAGACCTAGTTAAGAAAATGCCGGGTATTACTGTTGAAAACGGCACTGTAAAGGCACAAGGCGAAGACTTAAAAAAGGTGCTAGTGGATGGTAAAGAATTTTTTGGAGATGATGCGCAAATGGCCTTGCGAAACCTTCCGGCAGAGGTTGTAGATAAAGTTCAAATTTTTGATAGAATGAATGATCAAGCCCAATTTACGGGCTTTAGAGATGGAAATACTGAAAAAACGATGAATATCACAACCCGCAATGGGAAAAACCAAGGAACTTTTGGTAAAGCCTATGCAGGTTATGGAACAGATAACCGTTACCAAGCTGGTATTACAATGAATTATTTTAAAGCTAATAGAAGAATTACATTATTAGGTATTTCAAATAATATCAATCAGCAAAACTTTTCAATGCAAGATTTATTTGGAAGTGGGGCTGGAAGAATGGGTGCAATGATGTCGAATAGAGGTAGTGGAAGATCTCTAGGTATGCCCCCAATGGGTGGGGCTGGAGAGTTCTTTGTGGGTCAACAAGCTGGAATTGCTACAACCAATTCTATTGGTTTAAACTATACAGACAAATGGGGAAGCAAAACCACTGTACAAGGCAGCTACTTTTTTAATAACAGCAATACTTATACAGAAAAAGTAGTGAATAGGAACTTCTTAGTGAACCCAGAAGTTAAACAACTTTACTTGGATTCTACAGGAAGTGATAACAACAATTTTAACCACCGCTTTAACCTAAGATTAGAGTGCGTAATTGATAGCATGAATTCTTTTGTTTTTACGCCAAAACTAAATCTTCAAAATGCTATTCTTTTCAGTGACCAATATGCGCAAAATTTTATACAAGATACTTTCTTGAATTCGACCCAAACAACTAATAATACCGAAAACCTAGGCTATAATTTAGGGGGAAATTTACTATACCGTCACCGCTTCTTGAAACCTGGAAGGACTATTAGTTTAAACTTAGGAACGGATATTAATAGAAGAAACACTGAACTATACCAAAGGTCTTTTAACAGATATTTAGATAGTGTTGCTAACATTCAAAATCGGTCCTTTAAACAATTTGCAGAAACTGTAACCAATGGAAACTCTTACAATGCTAATTTAACGTTCACAGAAATGTTAAGCAAAACCATACAATTACAATTGAGTTATAATCCTACTTACACACTCAATTTTTCTGACAGGCTAACCAGTAAATTTGATAGCACCCTTCTCGAGTATTCAACTATTGACACTACTTTAAGTAATACCTTCGACAATACAGTTACCACGCATAAAGGAAATATTAGCTTTAATTATATAAAAGAAATGTTGAGTGTTACGGTTGGTGTTACACAACAAATTCTGAGTCTTCAAAGTGTTCAAAGTTTCCCAATAAATGATAATTTTAGAAAAGACTTTAGCAACCTGCTACCTAACTTAACTATTCAGTATAAAATTAATCAAGCCAAATCGCTAAGGTTAATCTATAGAACAAACACCAATACACCGAGCGTTAATCAGCTTCAAAATGTAATAGACAATAGCAATCCTTTGCTTTTAAGTGCAGGTAATCCTAACTTATCTCAAGAATACTCTCATACAGGTATTATAAGATTTGGATCAAACAACTGGCAGAGTGCGCAATCTTTTTTTGCTTTTGCCATGGCAACGTTTACACAAAATTACCTAGCTAACGCTAATTATACAGCCACCCAAAACGATTTATTTATAAATGGAGTATTTGTGCCAAGAGGAGCTCAGTTAAGCTTACCTACTAACCTAAACGGCTATATAAATTCGAGAAGCTTTATTACCTATGGCATTCCGATTAAGAAGGTGAAAAGTAATTTAAATTTAAACTTAGGTGTTAACTATACTAAAGTACCTGGCTTAGTAAATGGAGAAAAGAACTCGGCAAATACTTTTAATGTAAACTCAGGTTTTATAATAGGTAGCAATATTAGTGAACGCATAGATTTTTCTATTGGTCACAACGCAAATATAAACCTAGTTGAAAATACTTTAATAGCGAACCAGAACAGTAATTTCTTTATCAATGCAACTACTTTAAAAGCTAATTTAATGCCCACCAAAAAATGGGTTTTTTCAACAGATTTAAGCTACACAAATTATCAGGGATTGGGCTCTTCCTTTAACCAAGATTTTTTACTTTGGAATGCTGGGCTGGGGTATAAATTTTTAAAAAATGTAGCAGAGGTAAGGTTAACAGTATTTGATATCCTTAGCCAAAATACAAGCATAAACAGAACGGTAACAGAAACCTATGTTGAAGACAATAGAAGCAATGTGTTACAGCGCTACTTTATGCTTACGTTTACCTATAACATAAGAAGATTTAATGCCGAAGCAGCTAAAGAAAATAATATCTCTCCAAGCGGCCCTGTTGGACCTCCTGGTCGCCCTTAGATTATTACTTTAACTTAATGGTACAGCTGATCATTTTATGGTCGCTAAAATTCAAGCGATTTGTTTTGTAATCAAAGCTTTGCCACTTGGCATCATGTAAGATATAATCTATACGAAAAGAGGGCATTTTACCAATATAGGTTCTGCTCATACCAAAACCCGACTCCTTAAAAGAATCTTTTAACTTCCCTTTGATAGTGTAATAAGAATAGCTCGCTGGTGAGTCGTTAAAATCTCCGCAAACAATTAATGGATAAGGAGATTTTTCTAATCGCTCTCGCACGGCACCTGCTTGCTTTGCCCTTGCTTTAAAAGCATATTTTAGCTTGGCAACTATTCTCCTTAAGTCGGTACTCTCTGCCTTCTCTATAACTTCAAATGTTTTATAATCAGTTTGATCAAAAACAATAGATTTCAAATGCGTATTTACAATCCGAATAGTATCCTTACCAACAACCACATCTGCAAATACGGTTAAGTTACTAGTTTGATTAACCAATTCTAAAAATCCCTTATTGATGATGGGATATTTACTAAAAATACAAACACCATAACCTGTAGGAAAGGTAGTACTTAAAGCATCTGCATTAACATTTGCATAATTTCTATAATGATTAAAAAACCGCTGAAACATGGGTTTTTCAAAACTACCACTCATATTGGTAAATTCTTGAAAACACATAATATCTGGGGCAAGCGTATCTATTAAAGAGAAGAAAAAATTACTATCGTTTCCTTGAAAATCATAAGCACCCATATAATGTGTATTAAAATCAATAACACGAAGATTGATACCCGATGTATCTTTAAGTGTCTTAGGAAAAGCTTGTAAATAGCATGGCACATAGTTGCTGCCAATAAGCAGAACCGCTAACACACCTACTAAGATTTTATATTGCTTTGAGGCAAGCCAATAAATGGCAAAAAGAATATTAACAACAAACAAAAAGGGCAGTGCTAAGCCAAAAAAAGCAAAAACCCAAGCCTCCTCTGGCGAAAAATAAGGTGCTAAATACGCGCAGATTAAGCTGAGTGCACTAGCTATTTGAACTAAAACAAGAATCGCCTTAATTGCTTTCATTTTATTTACTTGCTTTAAACAAAATCTCCTTTTCTTTCTTGCTTAAATTCTCGTAGCCTCCTCTGTTAATTTTATCTAGAATTGCATCTATTTCGTCTTGGCTGGGTTTGCCAACCTCGCTGCTGTTAGTTTTTGAAGTTGCTTTATATTTAACCTTTAGCTTGGGGCTTTTACTAGACTGAAACCCTTTTGAAAACCACTCGAAAACTCTATCTAGATTATTTGATGCCGATGATTTATTATAAATTAATTTAATAAAAATAAATCCAAATGCAGCGCCTCCTAAATGCGCAATATGACCTCCAGGATTTCCTTGAGGTATGCTGATTAGATCCATTAAAACAGAGAATAAAGCAATATACTTTAATCTAATAGCACCAATAAACAATAAACTTATACTATAATCTGGCAACAAGGTTGCGGTTGCCACAACAATAGATAAAACGCCTGCAGAAGCCCCCATGGCAGATGCTATTTCTACCTGACTTTGAAAAACAGGAAAGAGATTATATGCCAAAATGTAAACAATTGCACCAAAAATTCCTCCCAAAAAATATGCTTGATAAGTTTTTGAATTTCCCAAGTATTGCTGAAATAACTGACCAATCCAGTATAACCATAGCATATTAAAAAGTATATGGAATATGCCAGTATGCAGAAACATATAAGTTATTAAACTCCAAGGTTGGTATATCAATTTGCCTAAGGATGCTGGAACTGACAACCAAGAAAGTAAACTGCTCGTCCAATTGGCTTGAAACAAAAAACCTAGCAATTGCAGCAAGGCAACCAAAATAAAAATTACGACATTTATCAGGATAATTCGCACAATGGCATTACCCGCTTTAAACCTATACTGAATTTCTTCTATTATACTCATTTTACTGTTCAAACTTAATCAACCCTATTCAAGATAAAAAACCATCTAAATAAATCCCAAGACGATTTACATAAATTTTTTTATAAATTGCCGCAAAACTGCATATAATGAAGCACTTATTTCTCTTTATAGGCTTACTCTTTAGCCAATCCTATTTTTTTTCAATTCATGGGCAAACTGGATTTCCTCAAAATGGGCCAGAAGATATAAGGCCTCAATATCTTGCATTGGTACATGCAAATATTCAGATTGATCCTAAAACTTTGGTTCAAGACGCAACTATAATTATTAAAAACGGTAAGATAGAGGCTATTGGAAAAAATTTAAATGTGCCTAAAGATGCCCAGGAGATAAATTTGAATGGAAAGTTTATTTATCCATCTTTTATTGACCCTTTTAGCAATTATGGTATTAGAACACCTAAAGAAAATAAAAATAAATCTTCAGACCAGTACCGTAATAACCAAGCTGGTGCTTATGCCTGGAACGACGCCTTGCATCCTAACCAGCGAGCAGTTGCCCACTTTGACTTTGACGAAAAGAAAAGCGAAGAATACTTAGCTGCTGGTTTTGGGGTTGCTCTAAGTGCTGTTCAAGATGGAATTTTTAGAGGAAGTGCCACATTAGTGCTTACAGGAAAAGGCGAACCTCATGAAACCATCCTAAATTCTGATGCGGCTGCTACAATGAGTTTTAATAAAGGAAGTAGTTCACAAGAATATCCAGGATCTGCCATGGGCATGGTGGCGCTAATAAGACAAACTTATTATGATGCAGATTTTTATACCAAACAAAAAGCCAAAAGCGAAGTAAACCTAAGTTTTGAGAATTTTTCCAACCTAAAAACGCTACCAACACTATTTGAGACTGAAAATAAATTTGCAACCTTGAGGGCCGCTAAAATTGCGAAAGAGTTTGGGTTAACCTATTGGTTCAAAACGAACGGTGACGATTACCAAAGAATTAATGAGATTAAAGCATGTAAATCACCCTTAATACTACCGCTTAATTTTCCAAAGCCTTATGAGGTAGAAGATGTATTTGATGCGGACAAAATTAGCTTATCAGATTTAAAACATTGGGAACTAGCGCCCTCTAACCCAGCCCAAGTTAATAAAGCAGGAATTCCTTTTGCACTCACTTATCAAGGCCATCAAAATGCGGAAGACTTTTTAAAGAATCTGCGCAAGGCTGTTCAATATGGCTTAAGTCAAGAAGCCGCTTTAAATGCACTTACCCTGCTGCCCGCAACCCTATTAAATGCAAACCAATTAACAGGAAAACTAGAAAAAGGTTTATTGGCAAACTTCTTCATTTCAGACAAAAATATTTTTGAAAAGGACGCTATCATCTTAGATCACTTCATTAAAGGAAAAAGAAATGAAATTCATGCCTGGGTTAAACCAGAGTTAGCTGGTTCTTACCAATTCCAATTAAAAGGTTTCGAAAACACGTTACTTATTATTTCCAAGAAGAAAGGTATGGAGGCCTCCCTGAACTCAAAAGATACCATAAAGTTAAATATTTCTGAAAAGGCGGGTACATTCAATTTAAGTTTTACACTTCCAAAAAATAAGGATCAAATTTACAGAGCTACCTGTTGGATAAGCGAAGTAAATACGAACAATCATGCCACACAAATTAATGGAAGGGTTCAATTTCCAAATGGTACAATAGAAAACCTAACAGCTACTTTTTTGAGTGCCGAAAATTCTAATCTTAAAAGTGATTCTAGTAAAGCTATCAAATTAGGGTCGACCCTATACCCATTTTCTGAATATGGATCTGAAGTTTTACCCAAACAAGAATTCTATTGTTTTAAGAATGCAAAGGTTTGGACCAATGAAAAAGAGGGCATCATAGATGCAGATGTATTGGTTAAAGAGGGCAAAATAATTTCAATAGGAAAGGACCTTAATGCAAATGGAGCGATTTTAATTGATGCTAAAGGCAAACATCTTACCAGTGGAATAATTGATGAACACTCTCATATAGCCATCTATAGAGGAGTGAATGAATGCACACAAAATAATACTGCTGAGGTTAGAATAGGCGATGTTATAAATGCAGATGATATAAATATCTACAGACAATTATCTGGAGGTGTGATTGCTTGCCAGCAGTTGCATGGTTCGTGCAATCCAATCGGTGGGCAAAGTAGTATTATCAAATTGAGATGGGGCAAATCTCCCGAAGAAATGAAAATTGAAGAAGTAGATGGATTCATAAAATTTGCGCTTGGCGAAAATGTAAAGCAAAGCAATTGGGGCATAGAAACCTCACGTTACCCACAAACGCGCATGGGAGTTGAACAAGTTTATTACGACGCCTTTATTAGAGCAAAGGCCTATGAACAAAAAATAAAAAAGGAGCCTGCGCTCACAAGAAAGGATTTAGAACTTGAAG
>JBIKKC010000236.1:0-3606 GCA_044360615.1 Bacteroidia bacterium
GTTAATAATTCATAGTTATTAGTTCTAAAGGTGCATTCTGTTTTTCTTCTCTAATAAAACCTCTTGTGTTTCAACATGGTCTGGGTCTGCAATACAGCAGTCTACCGGACAAACAGCTGCGCATTGAGGTTCTTCATGGAAACCTACGCACTCTGTACATTTTCCTGTTACAATAAAGTAGGTATCATCAGATACAGGAGAAAAACGCTTGCTTACTGCAACGGTTTCACCGTCTACAGTTAATTCACCTGAAAGGTTGTTACCATCAGCCCAAGCCCATTCGGCTCCAGCTTCGTAAATTGCATTGTTTGGACATTCAGGTTCGCATGCACCGCAGTTGATGCACTCGTCAGTTATCATTATTGCCATAGTAGTAAAATTATTTTAGTTTCTTAACAACTGCAAGTTTAGCTTTGTTGTCAGATTCAAAAAAATAGAAAGAGTCTAAATAGTATGAATTATTCACAACGTATAGCAGCATTATCAAAACTAGAAGACGTTTTAGCCAATGTGGGAGCAGAAAATCCCATTTTTGAACAAGCCTATTTAAAAAATAATTGGTTTACCATAGACATGCAACAAAAGTCGGTTGCCGCTTGGGCAAGTCTTTTAAATAAAGAAAATCTCACCAATTGGACCGCTCCTTATCATTTTTTGGAAGAAATAGAACCCAAAACCATTGCTATAATAATGGCTGGGAATATTCCTCTGGTAGGTCTTCACGATTTAATTTCTGTTTTGGTAAGTGGCCATAAGGCAGTAATTAAACTTTCGAGCGACGATGTTGTGCTTATGTCATGGGTAATTAACCAATTAATAAGTGTTGAGCCAGGCTTTGAAGCATATATAAGTTTTGCAGAGGATAGGCAGCTTAAGAATTTTGATGCTGTTATTGCAACGGGTAGTAATAATAGTTACCGTTACTTTGAATATTACTTCAAAAACAAGCCAAGCTTGCTGCGCAAAAACAGAAATAGTTTAGCCATTTTAACAGGAGAGGAAAGTGATGAAGAGTTAAAAGCACTTTCTAATGATGTGTTTTGGTACTTCGGATTGGGTTGTCGCAATGTCTCTAAACTATTGCTACCACACGGATATAATCTGGAGCCCATGTTTTTAGCCTTTGAAAGATTTAAGGATATAATTCACCATAATAAATACGCAAATAACTATACCTATCACAAATCTATTTTCTTAATGAACCAAACGCCGCATCTTGACAATGGCTTTTTGTTACTTAAGCAAGACCCAGCTTTTGCTGCTCCATTAAGCGTGTTGTTATTTGATTTTTATGAAAACGAAGAGGACCTTAAAGCGTTAATTTCTGCCAATCAGGAAAATATTCAATGCGTGGTAGGAAAACAAAGTGGCTATGTGCCTTTTGGTATGAGTCAACAGCCCGAGCTTTGGGATTATGCAGATGGAGTAGATACTTTGAAATTTTTAAAGGAATTGGATTAAGCTATAAATCCAGACTTTTGAAAAACATCTTCTACAAGCGATGCTGCAACTTCTTCCATAGGAGTAATCCTGTCTAACAACGGATTGATTTCTGTAATTTCAA
This sequence comes from Bacteroidia bacterium, assembly GCA_044360615.1. Lineage (GTDB taxonomy): Bacteria > Bacteroidota > Bacteroidia > UKL13-3 > UKL13-3 > B1. The sequence continues at coordinate 1,565 of JBIKKC010000236.1, forward strand.
ATGCAAAAAGATTAGGCAATTTCAATAATCCAACTAAAAGCTCAACAGCATCTTGTCTTAATAAACCACCCGGAACAGGTGTCCCTGTGCCAAAAGAAACAGTGGGATCAAGGCTATCTACATCAAAGGAAACAAGGATATGGTCGCAGTGTTTCAAATGGTCAACCACTTCTTCAATTAATTTTGGAATGCCAATCTCTGTGCGCTCTTGAGGTACATAATGTAAAATTTCTAAATCCTTCAACAAGGCAATTTCTTCTGCCTCTAAATCACGAAGTTCTAAAAAAACTAAATCTTTTGGATTCAGTTTTGGACTCAATTTTTTGTTTCCGAGATTTATCAACGCCTCCCAATGCATTAAAGCTGTTTTATCGACTTCATTCTTTGATAAAGTTTTTTTACTCAAACCTAAAGCTGCAGCTAAGGGCATTCCATGCATATTACCGCTGGGAGAAGTAAAAGGAGTATGTAAATCTGCATGTGCATCTATCCAAATTACACCCAATCTATTATTAGGATATAAATCTCTATAAGCGCTAATTCCCGCCAATCCATTGCTATGGTCGCCACTAATTATCCATGGGAAAGCTCCTTTTTGGGCTACTTCTGTAATTGCCGCTATGGCTTGCTCTTGAACAGAAAGTATCGCCTGAATATTTTTTGCGTAGTTTCCAGGGTGCGGCTCTTCCTCAAACAAATGATTGCTTTCTACACGCGTAACAGGGATCTTCGATTTCCAAGATGCGTTAATGTTTTTCAAAAAAGCTTGAGGTCCTAATTTAGCGCCTTTTTTACCCGCTCCAAAATCCGATTCAATAGTTATTATTTCAACATTTTTCACAAAACCTCCAAGGGATGGTGGTGGGCAAATATACTCCTTCGCGTCAATTCATCATTTGTTTACTTAAAAGAAATTTTGTTTTAGTAATCTTGTAAAAATATTTAACGCTTTGAACCGACCAAATTTAAAAAACAGGTACACAGATCTAATCCATCAAACATTCTTCTTTCCTCGCCATGGGTTTGAAGAAAAGAACCATCATTTATTTTTTCATGATGTTGATTTAATGGAGCTTATAGAAAAATATGGTACTCCTTTGAAATTTTCTTACCTGCCCAAAATAGGTTCGCAAATACAAAAAGCGAGAACTTATTTTAAAGATGCATTCGAAAAACATAACTATAAAGGAAGTTATAATTATTGTTATTGCACTAAAAGTTCACACTTTAGCTTTGTATTGAAAGAGGTTTTGAAAAATAAAGTAGATATTGAAACCAGCTCTGCTTTCGATTTGGCTATAGTAAGCAGGTTGGAAGAAAAAGGGTTGTTTCACAAATCTCAGCATATTGTTTGCAATGGCTTTAAAACAGAAGCGTATGCAGAAAATATGTCGAAAATGGTGGCCAATGGGTTCAACAATCTTACTTGTGTATTAGATAACCCAGAGGAGTTTGATTTAATGCATAGCAAAACGGCTCACCCTACCAATTTAGGAATCAGAATTGCTACAGAGGAAGAGCCAAATTTCTTGGTTTATACTTCCCGTTTGGGTATGAGCAGTAAAAAAATTGTAGATCTTTATCTCTCTAAAATCAAAGATCATACATTCTTTAAGCTTAAAATGCTCCACTTTTTTGTAAACTCAGGCATCAAAGATTCTACCTATTTCTGGTCGGAACTTACTCGTCTGGTTAATGTTTATTGCGATGTTAAAGAGGTTTGTCCAGATTTAGAAACCTTAGATATTGGCGGTGGCATGCCCATTTATACTTCCTTAGGCGTAGAGTATGATTATGCTTATATGATAGACCAAATTGTGTATTACATAAAAGCAATTTGTGAGGATAGAGGAGTGCCTGAGCCAAATATATTTACAGAATTTGGTTCTTTTACGGTTGGAGAAAGCGGTGGCAGTTTATATAGTATCATTGGACAGAAAGAACAAAACGATAAAGAATTGTGGTATATGATCAATAGCTCCTTTATAACCACACTTCCCGATACGTGGGGCATAGGTCAAAAGTTTATTCTTTTGGCCGTA
>JBIKKC010000237.1:0-3572 GCA_044360615.1 Bacteroidia bacterium
ATTATTCCTAGCGTTAATTTCATAGTTTTTAGTTAATAGTCCATAGACGATAGACGATAGTCCATATGTAAAAGCCTAAAATACGTTGACCGTTATTTAACTATCTTTTTTAATTCTAATTGCCAAAAATACATCCTGAACTTTTGGCTTTGTTTGCTCAGTTAAGTGGGGCTCGACGCCCCATTTAACTGTGTTTGCCGTAAAATGACTCCATCACTTCAGGCTTTGTTTGCTGTTGCAAGTTTATTAAATTCCTTTCAAATACTAAAGGACTAAGCTTTTTTAATGCCTTATGCGGTTTTTCTTTATTGTAATTGGTGCATGCTCGGTCAACATTTTTAGTTAGATCATTAAGGTTATTACATTTCCAATGTTTTAAGTAACCATTTTTTATTATACCATTGATTCTTTCGGCTTTCCCATTTTCATATGCATATTCACACATACTATTGATAATTCCATATTTCAAGGTGTACTCTAAAAATATCTTTGCGTAGTATTGACCGCCTCCATCTGAGTGAAATATTAAACCTTTTAAATTTACCTCCTTTCTGCTTTTGATTGCCATTTTTAATGCTGGTAATGTTGTATTCTCCGTTCTTAGGCTTTCTGATACAGACCAGCCTAAAATCATTCTTGAGTAATTATCAAGTACGAATGTTAGATAAAATACATTCGCCCCAATTTGATAGTATGTGATGTCACTTGACCAAACTTGATTAACCCTTGTAATAGATAGATTTATTAATCGGTTTTCAAATCGAATAACTCCGCTGCTATCTGTTGTCCTTATTGGCTTGAATCGTTTTGCTTGATTCAATCCCAATTCGTTACAGTAGGCTGTAAACTTATCTCTTCCCATACCTTCTGGTTTGATTAATTCATACATACTTTTGATAGCCATTGTAGGATGTTCATACCTTATTTGATTCACGATTACCTCTAAAAAGGCATATTTCTCCATCTCATTCATCTGACGATTTAGGTACTGGTGAATTGCCTGTTTGCTTATTCCTACTGAGTGATAAAATTGGTTTAAACTTAACTTCAACTCCTCTCTACGTTCCCAAAACCAAATTATGGTTTTGTATCTGAGTTTTTTTTTATGTCTATACCATAGGTTTGTTCAGCAATTTCAATAAGTTTCGACTGAAATATCAATTGAACCTCCTTTTGTCCTAATAACCGCTCTAGCTCTGCAATCTTTGATTGTAGCTCAATTATTTTTTGAGTGTCACTTTCTGATTCCACAATAAATCGTTCTCCTTTATTTTTTCTTGAACTAAATTTATGAATCCATTGATGAACCGCCCAGGGCCGAACCTCATATGTTCGACTAATTTCTGAAATTGTTGTTACTTTTCTTAATATCTCGTCAACTTTTTTCTTTTTGAATTCATCACTAAAGATGCGCCTCCTGCGTTCTTCTTGACTTAAAGTGAATTTATGTCTTGTTGCCATTTCTTTGTTTTATGTTTCTACTTTGAAACGGTCAACATATTTCAGGACCCGACAATCAACCATGGTCCATCAACTATGGTCTATCGTCTATCGACTATGGTCTATCGACTATGGTCTATCGTCTATCGACTAATTCACCTATCTTGCGGTACTTGAAAAATAACCAAGCACTTTTTCTACTTTTTACCGCAAATGCCATCAGTGGCTTTGCACAAGGCATGAGTATGCTTGCAGTACCATGGTATTTTGCAGTAAAACAACAAAGCGAAGTATTTAATTTTTCTTACGGCGTGCTTACTTTTGGCGTACTCTTCTTTGGTTTGTATGCGGGCACTTTGGTTGATAAATATAGCCGAAAAAAGAACTTTTTATTTACCAATTTATTTTGCGGCATTGTAGTTTTTGGCGTAGCACTCGTTGGTATCCTTAACCAAGAATTACCAAACTTAATGGTGATACTCGTATTTGGCTTAACCATGTTTAATTACAATATACACTACCCTACTCTCTATGCTTTTGCCCACGAAATTACAGAGCCCCACGAATACCAACGTGTAAACTCATGGATTGAAATTGTAGGTCAAAGTACTTCTATTCTTTCTGGCGCCTTAGCTGCTGTTCTATTAGATGGTTTAACAACACCCTTTGTAATTGCCAAGTGGGAAATATGGGATATTTTCTTGCTAGATGGCACCACGTATTTTCTTGCGGCATTACTTATTTACTTCATTAAACACAAAGCCACCAAGCACTATTCGGTTCAAACCGGAACTGTATTTGAACGTGTAAAAACAGGCTTTAGCTACTTAAAAAAACACCCACAACTTCTTGTATTTGGACTCTTCTCTTATGCTGTTTTTGCAGCCTTAATTGTAGCCATACATTCTTTGTTACCGCTTTATGTAGACCGCCACCTGCACAGAGAAGGCTCTGTTTTTGCCCTGGCCGATATGATATATGCCATTGGCGCTTTGGGGGCTGGATTATTTGTAGGCAAAGTTTTTGAGGAAAAACAAACCGTAAGGGCCATTATCATTTTAACTTTTTTAGCCTCCTTAATCTTCCTCTGGCTATTTGTAGCCAAAAGCGTTTGGGTTTTATATGTGTATTCAATTTTACTAGGCTTTAGCAATGCTGGCATAAGGGTGTTGCGACTTACCTATTTCTTTCAGCATATACCTAATGAAGTAATGGGTAGAGTAAATAGTATATTTAACATGAGCAATGTGTTTACCCGAAGTGCATTCATCTTTTTGTTTTCAATTCCCTTCTTTAACTTTGGGTCCAATGTAATTTATACCTTTCTAATACTCTCTGCATTTTTAGGAGTTGCTGGTTTGGTATTGATCCTAAATAATAAAAAAGAAAATGCGCTTTAACCAACTCCATACTATTTGTGAAGGGTCCTTATTCCAGGCTTCTAAAAATGATGCAGAAATTTTGCATTTACTTACCGATAGCCGTAAAATGGTATTTGCCGAACAAGGCTTATTTATTGCCATTAAGGGAGTACGAAATGATGGGCACCTCTACCTTAAAGAAGTATATGAACAAGGCGTTAGGTTATTTTTAATTGAAGAGGGAAATTACACCACACAAAGCTTAACACATTTAAAAGAGGCAGGTATATTTATTGTAAAAAATAGCTTGGCTGCCTTACAAGCAATGGCAGCTTACCATCGTAATTTATTCTCCTATCCTGTAACTGCCATAACAGGAAGTAATGGTAAAACAATTGTTAAAGAATGGCTCACGCATTTACTAAAAGAGGATTTTAGAATTGTAAGAAACCCTAAAAGCTATAACTCACAACTAGGTGTACCCTTGTCTGTTTGGCAAATGCAAGAAAACCACCAATTGGCCATTTTTGAGGCAGGCATTTCTGAACCTAAAGAGATGCAAAAACTAGCAGCTATTTTAAAACCCAACATAGGTATCCTAACTTTAATTGGAGATGCCCACGACGAAGGTTTTGAAAACAAAATAGAAAAGCTGAAAGAAAAAATGCTCCTCTTTGACGCATGCGAAAAAGTAATTTATGGCTATGATCAAAGCTTCGTTAAAACGCATATTCAATCACAACAGGTAGCAGGTAAATACATTTCTTGGAG
>JBIKKC010000238.1:0-3552 GCA_044360615.1 Bacteroidia bacterium
GGAAATGCTTTGGATAGATATTGTGCGCCCTTGGATTGGCGCTCCTATTCAATTGGCAGATGGCACCTATTCTCAGACCTTTAGATTAGGGCAACAAAGCGATGTTTGGGAAGTTAACCCAAGACGCGGTGGATTTTTTATAAGCGACCAAATAAAGTATAAAGGTTTAATTGCAAGCATTGGCGGTCGTTTTGAATATTGGGCTCCAGGTAAGTATGTAGATGATGCCGTAGCAGATCCTAGATCGCCTATCTTAGAAGAGGTGCGCCAAGATTATTTAAACAGCAGCACTAAAATAGGTAACCTACGTTATAAATTTAGGTTCCTTCCAAAAATTAATGCCACCTTCCCAATTGCAGAAAACAAAATGCTCTACTTCAATTATGGGCATACCACTATTTTACCTCACCCAAGTTTTATTTACCCAGGTTTGAACCCAAATTACCAAGACCGCTCTACCCTTTCGCGTGTGGGTAATCCTAACTTAAACCCAGAAGTGGATATTAGTTATGAAATTGGTTTAAAAAGTTCATTAGGTTCAAACGACGCCTTAACAATTGCGGCATTCTTTAAAGATAAATATGATTTTGTAACCACTACCTCTGTAATTATTAAAGACGTTACGGGAAGAGAAGTAAGCAGAACCATGCGCATCAACAGTGATTATGCGCGTACCAGAGGTATTGAAGTAAATTATATTAAACGTATTAAGAATTGGTATCAAGGTCAGGCCGCCTTTACCTACATGGTTAGTACAGGCCAAAGTGCCTCTGCCAATGAAGCTTTAAAAGATATTTTGGCTACGGGTGCTGTAGAAGACACCAAAGAATACTATTTACCTTGGGATGTACCCTTTGATTTTAAAACCAACCACGTTTTTAGAATAGAAAAGAAAAATGGGTTATTTGATAGGCCTTGGCTCAACAATATGAGTTTTTATTTTGAAACTGTATTTAGAACAGGTGTGCGTTATACCCCTTTTATTTTTGATAGAAACGACCCAGCAACAGGTAGACCAATCTATGTGGAGAATCCAGACCCAGATGCCCGTTGGAGTAAGATTGGAACACCTTGGTTTTGGGCAGATTTTACCTTTAGTAAGTATTGGAAATTAAAGCATTCTACCCTTGGATTTAATATTCAGGTTACCAATTTATTTAATAATAAAAATGCCGCTATTATAAACCCTGTAACTGGCAGGGCTTATCAAACCGGAGACAATGTGCCAGATACTTGGGTAGACCCACGTTATGTTGACCCGCGTTTAGGGGTAAGCGGACCGCCACCTAATAACCCTGCTCGGTTCTTAGAGCAGAGGCATATTATGGTAGGATTGAGTTATAAATTTTAACCCTTACCTTTGCCAAATGATGGCAATACAGCAAAAAAACAGCGCATATTATATTGAACTAGAAAATCAATATGGAGCTCACAATTATCACCCCATTCCAGTTGTATTAGAAAAAGGAGAAGGATTTTTTGTTTGGGATGTGGAAGGTAAAAAATATTACGATTTTCTTTCTGCCTACAGTGCAGTGAACCAAGGGCATTGCCACCCAAAAATTACAGCAGCCATGGTAAAGCAATTGTCTAAAATTGCCCTTACCAGTAGAGCCTTTCACAACAACGTTTTAGGAGAATACGAGCAATTTATAACTGAGTTTTTTGGATACGACAAGGTACTTCCTATGAACACTGGAGTAGAAGGTGGAGAAACTGCTATTAAACTTGCCAGAAGATGGGGTTATACCATCAAAAATATTCCAGAGAACCAAGCCCATATACTATTTGTAGAAGGCAATTTCTGGGGAAGAACCATGGCAGCCATTAGCTCTAGCAGCGACCCTAGCAGTTACGAAAGATTTGGCCCCTTTATGCCAGGGTTTAGTTTGGTGCCTTACAATAATTTAGAAGCCCTAGAAGAAGCCTTTAAAGCAAATCCAAATATTGCAGGTTTTATGTTTGAACCTATTCAAGGTGAAGCAGGTGTGGTTGTGCCGCATGAGGGTTATTTAAAAGGGGTAAGAGACTTGTGTAATAAATACAAGGTATTAATGATTGCCGATGAAGTGCAAACCGGATTATGCAGAACAGGCAAGATGCTTGCCTGCGACCATGAGCAAGTTAGACCAGATATTCTTGTATTAGGCAAAGCCCTTTCTGGAGGCTTATTACCAGTTTCTGCAGTGCTGTGCGACGATGAAATTATGTTAACCATTAAGCCAGGCGAGCATGGTTCAACCTATGGCGGAAACCCCTTGGCCTGCGCGGTGGCTACAGTTGCTTTAGAAGTATTGCGTGAGGAAAATTTAGCCGCCAATGCCGAAGCTATGGGCAAAGTATTTAGAAATCGTATGCAAGCTTTAATGGCTAAAACAAAATTAGTGAGTGAAGTAAGAGGCAAAGGCTTATTAAACGCCATTGTGATAAAACCTTTTGATAACAAAACCGCTTGGGATGTTTGCCTGCTTTTAAAAGACAAAGGCTTATTGGCCAAACAAACGCATGGCGACATTATTCGCTTTGCCCCGCCTCTTACCATTACAGAAGAGCATATGAATTTTGCTTGCGATATTATTGAAAATACTATCTTGTCGCTTTAATTTTTCATTAAACTTATGAAATCAGATATTGAGATTGCACATGAGGTTATTTTAAAACCTATTCAACAAATTGCATCGCAGATTGGCATTTCGGAGAATGCTGTGGAGCCTTATGGTAAATACAAGGCAAAAATAAGTTTTGAACCTAATGAGGCAAAAATAAAACAGAGCAACTTAATTCTGGTTACAGCTACTACACCTAATAAAAGTGGTTCAGGTAAAACTACTACATCGGTGGCCTTGGCTCAGGGACTTAATAAAATCGGCAAAAAAGCAATTGTGGCTTTGCGTGAACCAAGCTTAGGTCCGGTTTTTGGAATGAAAGGTGGCGCTGCAGGTGGAGGCTATTCACAAGTGCTGCCTATGGAAGATATCAACCTTCATTTTACTGGGGATTTTCATGCCATAACTTCTGCCAATAACACCCTCGCAGCTTTAGTTGATAATTATCAATATTTCAATAAAAACACCACTAAAGGACTGCGCCAAATTTTGTGGCGAAGGGTATTAGATGTAAACGATCGCTCGCTAAGATATTTAGTGAGTGGCTTAAATGGAAGTAGTAATGGCATTCCAACAGAAACTGGTTTCGACATTACTCCTGCCAGTGAAATTATGGCCATCTTCTGCTTATCAAATTCTATGGAAGATTTAAGAGCAAGAATTGAAAATATACTCTTAGGTTATAGATATGATAACACCCCATTTTATGTGCGCGATTTAGGTGTAGCAGGAGCAATAGTGGCGCTTTTAAAAGATGCTTTTCAACCTAACTTGGTTCAAACTATAGAAGGGGGCGCAGCTTTTATACATGGCGGCCCCTTTGCTAATATTGCCCACGGTTGTAATAGCATTATGGCCACCAAAGCAGCTCTGCAACACTCAGAATATACCGTAACCGAAAGCGGGTTTGGTTCAGACCTTGGCGGCGAAAAGTTTCTTAATATTA
>JBIKKC010000239.1:0-3545 GCA_044360615.1 Bacteroidia bacterium
TAGTATCTAAATGTATTGAAATTCATCTGAGTTAATTATTTTGCTCTTATAGCTTCTACAGGGTCGAGTTTTGAGGCACTGTAAGCAGGTATAAAACCAGAAATTAAACCTATAGAAACACTTACTACTATTCCTGTTACAATATTGTTTAAACCTAGGAATAAGTTAATACCAGCAGTTGCTTTCACCACAAGAGTTATGGAGTATACACTTATTAAACCTAATGCTCCACCCACCAAACAAAGGATTACAGCCTCCACCAAAAACTCTATTAATATAAAATAATTTTTAGCTCCTAAAGATTTTTGAATACCAATTTGCTGGGTTCTTTCTTTTACACTTACAAACATAATATTGGCAATCCCAAATCCACCTACTAAGATAGCAAACAGGCCAATAATCCAACCTGCAAAACTTACTACACTAAATAAACTTTTTAAGGGCTTAGAAAGTAAGGTAGTTTTGTTTAACGCAAAGTTTTGTTCTTCACTAGGTCTAAGTTTTCTTATGGTTCGCATAACGCCTCTAATTTCGTTTTCTAATTGGTCTACAGTTACGCCTTCCTTGGCTTTGATTTGAATGCGACCATTTACCATATTGCTATTTAATCGCACAAAATTACTTGCAGTTTTTACGGGTATTATGAATAAATTATCAGTACTATTTCCCAATAAACTTTCACCTTCTTTTGCAAAAACTCCTATCACATTAAAGCGTTTACCTTTAATGCTTATCTCTTTATTTATTGGGTTTAATCCAGGAAACAAATTATTAGCTACCTCGTAACCTATAATGGCCACCTGTTCTCCATTTCTCGACTCATTTTCTGTGAAGTATCTGCCGTCTTTAATTTCAAAATCTCTCACTTCTCGGTAACCATAGCTTACAGCTATTCCAGATGCATTCTCTGCATTATTTTGTTTATATTTTACAGTTGAAGCGTTTAAATCAATATTTAATGACATGCCCTTACTCTGCGTAATTTGTTCTTCTAATTTTGCCAACTCCTCAAGGGTAGGATTAGGCCTATTCATGTATTTCCACCATTTATAATCGGCACCAAATTCCCATGGCCATTTTTCTATAATCACCACATCTTTCCCTAAACTTTCTACGCTATTTTGTAGGTTTTTTTCTAAAGAATCTACAATACTTAATACCATAATAATGCAAAAAATACCAATAGTAATACCTAGGGTAGAGAGAAAAGTTCTCACTCTATTTGCCTTTAGGGCTTCTAGGGCAGAAATGGCACTCTCTTGCACTTGGTTTAAAACAATAAAAAGGGTACTTCTTTGTTTCATGAATTGGGCTGGTATTTGCTTTGCTCCATTAAATTATCTGCACTTTTATCATAAGCCTTAATTATTTCTCTAACCAATTTGTGTCTTACCACATCTTCAAAGGTTAAATAGGCAAATGAAATCCCATCAATTCCTTCTAAAATCTTAACCGCCTTTACCAAACCACTCATACTTTTTCTAGGTAAATCTATTTGCGTTAAATCTCCAGTAATTATAAATTTTGCTGCAGGCCCCATTCTGGTTAAGAACATCTTTAATTGAAGATCGGTGGCATTTTGTGCTTCATCTAAAATAACATAGGCATTATCTAAGGTTCTACCGCGCATAAAGGCCATTGGGGCAATTTCAATCACACGCGTTTCTATATAAGATTTTAATTTATCTGCCGGTATCATGTCGTCTAAAGCATCGTACAAGGGGCGTAAATAAGGATCTATTTTTTCCTTTAAGTCTCCTGGTAAAAAGCCTAGATTTTCTCCTGCTTCAACTGCTGGGCGGGCCAAAATGATACGTTTAATCTCTTTGTTTTTTAGCGCTTTTACCGCCAAGGCAACGGCTGTGTACGTTTTCCCCGTACCCGCAGGCCCAATGGCAAACAGTATATCTTTAGATTGCATTAACTCAACCATTTTTCTTTGGTTAGGTGTTTTGGCTCTAATTACTTTTGCATTGTTACCATATAAAATCACATCTCCTTGTTCTGTTTGGTTAGGGGTGTTTTTTTCTTTTTCTGTTTGAACCGAACCCGCCAAAATACCTTCTAATTGGATAGATTGAATGCCGCCAAATCTTACAATGTGCCGAACCATTTGTTCAAACTTTTCTTCAAATAATTCTATATCAGCCTTGGTTCCGCTTAGGTTTAATTGATTTCCTCTAGAAATCACCTTCAGTTTTGGAAAATGTTTGAGGAGAATATTTAAGTTTAAATTATTAGCCCCTAGCGCTTCTACTGGGTTAATATCTTCTATAAGAATTTCTTTTGTGTTCAAATGATGTTTGCTTGTTGTTAATTTGTACGAAAATATAAAAAGAATTGAACTCTGTTGTTACCTTAATTTCTGATTATGGCTATGGTAGTCAATATACTGCTGCATTAAAGGGGAAAATAGCCACGGTGCTTCCTACTGCCAAGGTGTTAGATTTGTGCCATCATATTGAACCTTTTGATGTAACAGGAGCCGCCTTTTTCTTGAAACAAGTATATGCTAATTTCCCAGATGGTACTTGGCACTTTATCTGTGTAGATACTAGCTTTTCCTTGCACAAACAACTTTTGGTAGTGGAGTGTAGTAACCAATTTTTTGTAGGTGCAGATAATGGCATTTTTAGTTTACTTTTTGATGAATTGCCTACTCAGGTTTTTTGCATTCAAGAAAGCATGTATCAGCAAGATGATTTATTTCCAGAGAAAAATGTTTTTCCATTAGTTTTACAAAGATATTTAGATCAAAAAAGTTTTGATGGGTTTGCAGTTGCTGGTTCAATCAAAGGAATTAAAAAGAGTCTGCATCCAACTATTGAAGAGAATGGCATTAACGGCACTGTTTTATTAATTGATGGATATCAAAATGCTATTACTAATATTCGCAAAGAGGTTTTCGAGAAAGTTAGGGCAGGAAGAAATTTTACAGTTTTTTACAAGCGCAAACAAACTATCAAAAAAATAAGTACCCATTACCACGAAAACGGTGAGGGAGATGAACTCCTACTTTTCAATGAAAATGGGTACTTAGAAATAGCAATGTACAGAGGCAAAAGCTCGCAACTTCTTGGTTTAAGACAAGGCGCCGGAATTGTGATTGAGTTTGAGAATTAGTCTAAACCTTCGCCGCGTTTTAAACTGTATTTTTCAATTTTGTTGTATAAATGACTTCTTTGAATATCAATCTCAGCAGCTGTTTTAGCTACATTCCAACCGTTCTTTTTTAGCTTTTCCTCTATGAAAATGCGCTCTACATATTCTTTAAATTCCTGCAAGGTGCTAAATCTTTCATAAACAGATTTTTCTTCATCCCTAGCATTAATTGGATTAGCAAATTTTTGAATGTCTTCCAATGTAATTCTAGTCTGACCCAAAATAACCAAGCGTTCCACAATATTTCTCAATTCCCTTATATTTCCAGAAAAGTTTAATTTTTTAAATTCTTCTAAGGCCTGTGGGAGGAAAGATTTTTTAGGTAATCCTCCATCTTCACAAACTTCCTTCACAAACTTTTCTGCCAACAAAGGTATATCGTC
>JBIKKC010000240.1:0-3515 GCA_044360615.1 Bacteroidia bacterium
TACCTCTACCTTAATGATAGAGAACAAAAAGAAAAACTATGTAGTTGCCGTAAGCATTTTGATTGGGTTGCTTAGTGTGAGCAAAATAATGTATTGGCGCAGATTAGAAGTAATTACTGGCGCTTTATCTGTACTTTTCTTTATTGCCATTACCCTAATTCTTATTAAACAAGTATTGCATAAAAAGCCAGGTTTAGAAATGATTCTTCAAGCTATAGGAGGCTTTCTAGTATTTGGAATAGCTATGGTTTTTGTAATGAATGCACTTGTTTCCTTTGTTCCAAATTCATTTACAATTGCGGGGGCGCCGATGATAGCTAGTCAAGGGCAATTTTCAGATCTATCTTACTTTGTTTTTATTACTTATACCACTGTTGGCTATGGCGATATTGTTCCGATGAACGACATTTCGCGCACTTTTGCCAAGTTTGTAGCTTTAAGTGGTCAAATCTATAATTCTGTTATAGTTGCTATTTTGGTAGGCAAATATTTAATGGTAGAGCAAAACAAAATGGGTTAATAGCGAGGCCAATATCAATTTAAAAACGTTCAACCGATTCTAAAATCTAAATAGTTAACTTGGATTTAACTTGCAATTACCTCACTAATTTTACTTCATTACATCTTGTATATGTTAATCCTAATTGAAAAAAATTTGGTGTGAAAGTATTAGTTCCTATTGGATTGTTTGAATAGGTCTTTATTTCAGATGAAATAATTCCACTTGACATTTCCATAAATACAGAAATAATACTTCTTTCCGAAATTTTATACCTAAATTGAACTCCGATACTGCCTTTTGGATTGGTAAGTAGCATAGAAATTTCATTTGATGAACCAGAACTTATGTTTGAATTGGAGTGATTGGTATCATTTGAATATATAAAAGTATTATTTTGAAACCCTACCTTTATGAAAGGACAAAAATTGAATCTATTTTCATGATATAGAATTCTTGCGTACTTTATTTGGAAGGCATCTCCATAAAAAAAAGCATAATTATTTAAATTCACAATGCCTTTTCTTGAAGTGTTTAATTGCAGTAATGCACCCAAATAATTTTTTACTTTTTCGCGGCCAATTTCGATTTCTATTGTTCTAACTTTTTGTGAAAATTGATAATTACCCTTACCAAATTGAACAGGGAATTGTTCTAAGTTATTTTTCCCAAATGCCAATGATCCTGAAATACAATACTTGCTATTTTGACCAATTAGGATGGAAGGTGCGAACGCAAATAAAATAAATAATACTCTTTTCATCTGATTGTAAAAGGTTGGTGGTGAATTAATTTTACACTTGATCTAAAAATGCGGAACCCATTGAACTTGCAAGAGATACAGCAAAAACCATCAGAATAATATCTCCATTTGCTGGTTCAATTCCTTTATTTTCCATTTCAATTGTTGCTACCCAAATTAATAAAGTCATTGTTAAATCGGCTAATGATGCTCCAATTGGTCTAGCTGAAATAAATGGGTACCAATTTGTTTGATTTTGAAACTGAAATTTCCAATATTCAGCTGATTTAAGACCAATTGAAGTGGAAAAAAAGGGCAATTGTTTCATCTGGTTTGTAACATCAGAATTTATAATAATATCATCCAGTAATCCATTTAAATATATAATTAGGGAGTCTAAATTATAACCTGAATAATCTATAAAAACGTTATCTATAAATTTTCTAGCAAATGGATTTGCTCCATTTCTAGAATTTGCAATTGCTATTAATTGTGATTTTGTTAAACCATAAAATTCATTATAATAATTCATCAAAAGTGAATAGCACTTATTTTTTTCAGTTAAATTGTTTGTAGGTGCATAATTTGCTGCATAATAATCAGAAATTATATTTGCCATTTGAGTAATTTCAGGTGGATTGGTAGGTGATTGTGAAATAACATAATCCAAGATTTCATTATGTAATTCGCCAAGTTTAATCAGTGGGTTTAATGACATACACAAGTTGATTAATAACTTAACTCAAATTTATTAATTAAATTTAAATAAACAAATCGCTTTTGTATCTCCTATTTGGCATTGTTTGGAATAGCCTTGGTTTTTATTATGAACGCAATTGTAGCTTTTGTACCCAATTCCTTTTTGTTATCTGGGGTGCCAATGACGGCCAGTCCAGGGCAATTTTCAGATCATTCGTACTTTATTTTTATTACTTACACTACCGTTGGTTATGGAGATATTGTTCCCATAAACGACATTTCGCAAACTTTTGCCAAGTTTGTAGCCTTAAGTGGTCAAATTTGTAATTCTGTTATAGTTGCTATTTTGGTAGGCAAATATTTAATGGTAGAGCAAAGTAAAAATAGTAGTGGCGAGGCAAACTAAAATAAAGCCTTAGTAATTTAACAAATCGTTGATAGTTTTCTTTAATTCCAAAATTACGGCTGGGGGTATTTCACCCATTTTCTCTTTAAGTCGGCTCTTAGAAAGACTTCTTAAATGAATAACCATTATTTCCGAAATACTTTTTAAGCCGTTTTGCGCATTGGGTTCTAAAATTGGATTGCCTTTATAACGCTTAAGTTTAGTGGTAAGCGGACAACATAAAACAACAGGGGCATAAGTATTTGCCAAATTTCCACTTATAATTACAACAGGCCTAAAACCAGCTTGTTCGCTGCCTTCGGTAGGGTTAAGGTTGGCATTCCAAATTTCGCCTTGCCTCATAGTTGCTTGTTTACCTCACTAAGGTAGGCTTCCATGCCTTCTTCTGCCAGCATTAAAACATCTGTGTCATCTGCCATTGCTTTATAGGATTTGATGTAAGCTGCTTTGTTGAGTTGCTCTAAATAGATACGCAAGGCCTTTTCTATCAACTTGTTTTTGGGCATAGACAATTGGTTTGCCGCTTCTTGCAACTGCTTAAGTAATTCATCGGGTAATGTACTGGTGAAGGTTGACATAACTAATAATTTTTTTGTACAACAAAAATAAAAATCATACATATAAAATACAAATATACTTTTCAGTAGTTTTATATTTTTTTATTCTCCCATAAACGCAGAATACATCCAAAACAGTTTTTCTTGGGCGCGGATATAACCGCTCATCAATGCGCGAAGATTTCCCTTTTACAAGTTATTCCTTTTAATTTAATTGCGCTATAATCCCAACAAATGAAAGTTAAATTACTTATTGCTCTTGCCGTATTAAACCTTTTATCTTGCGCAAGTAGCTCAAAAAAGAAGAAACCTGCCGCAGCAGCTAGCAGCAGCACCGCTACCAAAACAGCTAGTATTTCAGACAAGGTTAAATCTTGCAAGAAAATAGATGGCCTATTTCCGCTTTACCAAGATACCGCAACTGGAAGTGTTTACCTTATTGTAAAGAAGGAGCAATTAGACAAAGATTATATTTATTTTTCTTATACCGTTGATGGCGTGGTGGCTGCCGGACATTTTAGAGGTAGCTTTAGAGACAATAAAGTATTTAATATTTATAGATACTATGATAGGGTAGAGTTTGCAGTAATAAATACAGGGTTTTATTTTGAC
>JBIKKC010000064.1:0-11077 GCA_044360615.1 Bacteroidia bacterium
TATCTTTTTGAAAACACTTTTTTTTGCTGCGGGTGCTTCTGATTTATTGCTATTTTTTTTATCACCGATTCTTGGAATAGAATTTTCAATACCCAAATCATAACTTAATTTTGTTGATGCCTCATTATTATCAATTACTTTCGGAGGATCATTGTTAATAATTTGAGATTGATATTCGTTATCCTTTTTATTGGAAGCTTCATTATTGGCCTTGCTCTTTTTCTTTGTTATTTCTAATTCATTTGAACTTGATTCATTTTTGTGTACTTTAACTTTTGATAAATGACCATAATGCTTGGATGAACATGAACTTGAAAGAAAAAGGAAGATTAATGCAGATGTGTAAATAAGTATTTTCATGATATTAATTTATATTTCAATAATACAAAATTGGATTAAAGTGCCCAATTTTTTTTCATTAAAATATTTGAAGTAAAATTTACCAAATTACTAAAAAAGTTATCTCGGTAACCTAAATTAGCTAGGATACATCTAATGAAGATGATTGAAAAATAATGCGCTAAAAATACTGTAAAAATTTAACCCTTTAAGCTTTTAACCAAAGGTTGATTTTAACTTAATGGCTATTAATCTCTTCTACCCATGTAGATTTGTAAGTAATACAGCAATGTTGCAATAGAAGCAATTGCAGCAACTACATAAGTACTAGCAGCCCATTTTAAGGCGTCTTTTGTCATTGGATACTCTTCTTTCCTTACAATTCCTTTGGTATCTAACCAAGCCAAAGCTCTTCTGCTGGCATCAAATTCTACTGGTAAGGTAATAACCGTAAAAACTGTTGTAGCCGCAAATAATAAGATACCAATAAGTAATAACTGAGGGAAGGTATTGATTAAAAGCACACCTCCTAATAATATCCATTGAACATATTTAGAAGCTACACTTACTACTGGCACTACTGCCGACCTAAACTTTAACCAAGCATATCCTTTTGCATGCTGCACTGCATGACCAACCTCATGTGCAGCAACGGCAGCAGATATTACGCTTCTTCCGTAATATACATCATGACTTAAATTTACAGTCTTCTTTTCGGGATTGTAATGGTCTGTAAGTTCTCCTTCTGCGCTAAAAATTTGAACATCGTAAATGCCATTATCACTTAGCATTTGCTGGGCAATTTCTGCCCCAGTTAGGTGGTTACTTAGGCCAATTTGTGAATACTCTTTCACTTTTGATTTAAATCTCCAGCTTACATAGAAGCTTAATAAGAGAGGAACGATGATATACAATAACATAAATTTTAGTTTATAGTTGCAAATTTACAAAGTACGTACCAATCTAGAAATAATGACAATTAGCGCAATTAAGAACATAAGTATGCTAATCTTATTAATGCCATGCATAACTTTTAAATTAAAAGATGACGGACTGTCAGGATCTGGCTTTCTCCAGAATAAAATATAAGAAACAAATTTCTTCCACATCATGGTTCAAGTTTAGTAAATAAACGGGATTTGAGCGAAATAGATTTTTATTTTGCCTAAAAAATAATTTTAGACTTGTCTAAAAATTGTATTATTGCATTATGTATTCCTTTACAGAAGAGAATTATATTAAGGCTATTTACAAGCTGCAAGAGCGCAGCGAGAATGCCATAAATACGAATGCCATTGCAGAAATGATGCAAACAAAAGCGGCTTCTGTTACCGATATGGTGAAAAAATTGTCGGATAAAAAGCTGTTAAAATATGAAAAGTATAAAGGGGTATCTTTAACCGAAGCTGGAAATAAAGTAGCTATTGATACCGTTAGAAAACATCGTTTATGGGAAACCTTTTTACATAATAAATTGAGTTTTTCTTGGGATGAGGTGCATGATATAGCCGAGCAATTGGAGCATATTCAATCGAGTAAATTGGTAGATAAGTTAGAAGAGTTTTTAGGGTTTCCTACCCACGATCCGCATGGCGACCCAATTCCAGGAAGGAATGGCGCTATTTTAAGAAATAAGTTGGTTTCTGTGAGTGAATTAAATTTAGGAGATAGGGGGATAATAAGCGGTGTGGTTAACCATAGCAGTGTTTTTTTGCAGCATCTAGAAAAAAATCAATTGGTTTTGGGCAAAGAAATTGAAGTTATTAGTAGAAGTGAATTTGACCAATCTGTTAAAGTGAGAGTGAATAGACAAGGGCAATTGGTGATTAGTTTTGAGGTAGCAAGTAACATCTTAATTAAAATGTAAGTATTCTTATGAATCGTTCAGATAAATCATTAAGTGAGGTGCATGAAAGCGTAGATGTTACTATGCCTAAAAGCAAATGGAAAACCTTTTTAGCGTTTATTGGTCCGGCTTATTTGGTAAGTGTAGGTTATATGGACCCTGGCAACTGGGCTACAGATATTGCTGGCGGAAGTAGGTTTGGCTATTCTTTAATTTGGGTTTTGTTACTTAGCAATTGGATAGCCTTATTATTACAAAGTTTATCTGCAAAACTCGGAATTGTAAAGGGTTGGGATTTGGCTCAAGCCAGCAGGCAGCAATACCCAACATGGGTAAATTTTTCTTTATATTCCTTAGCAGAGGTGGCCATTGCTGCCACAGATTTGGCAGAAATAATTGGTATGGCCATTGGTTTGAACCTACTATTTGACCTCCCTCTTTTATACGGAGTTCTTATTACCGTTTTGGATACTTTTTTATTGTTGTTTCTTATCAATAAAGGCATTCGAAAAATTGAATTATTTATTGTGAGTTTGGTAAGCATTATTGGACTTTCTTTTCTCGCCGAAATGATTATTGTAAAACCCGCAATAACTGAAGTTGCAAAAGGGTTTATCCCATCGGGTTTAAGTGGCGAGGCTTTGTATATTGCCATTGGTATAATTGGTGCAACGGTTATGCCTCATAATCTTTACCTGCATTCTTCTTTGGTTCAAACCCGACGTATAAAAAAGAATGATGAAGGCATACGCAAAGCTTTACGATTTAACTTTTATGATTCTGCTATTGCTTTAAATGCTGCCTTTTTTGTGAATGCTGCCATCTTAATTTTAGCAGCTACGGCCTTTCATAAAAATGGTTTATACAGTGTGGCAGATATCTCGGATGCGCATCATTTATTGGATGGTATTTTTGGAAGCTTAGCGCCCACCTTGTTTGCAATAGCCTTAATTGCGGCTGGACAAAGCTCTACGATTACTGGTACGCTTGCTGGACAAATTGTAATGGAAGGGTACTTAAATTTAAGAATTAGTCCTTGGATTAGAAGAATTGTTACCCGTTTAATTGCTGTTGCTCCCGCTGTAATAACCCTGTTAATTTTTGGTGATGATGAACTGGGCGAGTTGTTAATTTTGAGTCAGGTAATCTTAAGCTTACAATTAGGATTTGCAGTTATTCCTTTAATTCATTTTACCAATAGTCCAGAGTTAATGGGTAAGTTTAAAAACAAGCGTTGGCTTAAAATATTGGCTTGGGCTTCGGCTATTATTATTATTGGGTTAAATATTAAATTGGTAGGCGAGGAGTTAAAAAGTTTCTTTACTTCCGAGTATGGAGAAAATGTATTTCTTGTTTTCTTATTGATTGGTTTCTTAGTTTATATTAGTTTTTTATTGGTTTATGTTGCCTTTCATCCTTGGTTCAAGAAGACCAGAAAGAAAGCTTTAGTACCACACTTAATTGGAGCTAATCTAAATTTGGGTAAGCCCAATGCCTTTAAACGCGTGGCCATTACTGTAGATTTTGGTTCTAAAGATGAAGCGAGTATAAGGCATGCTTTAAACTTAGGCGGACCCAAAGCGCACTACTTCTTAATTCATATTGTTGAGTCGGCAGCTGCTCTTAAGCATGGCGCAGAAGTAATGGATGAGGAAACATATTTTGATACCCAAACCATTCAAAGGTATACCAATCAGTTAAGTTCAGAAGGCTACCAAGTGCAATACCAAATGGGATTTGGCAATAGGGCAGAGAACATTAGTAAGATTGTAAAAGATTCTCGGGTAGAGCTATTGGTAATGGGCGCACATGGGCATAAGGGTATATATGATTTAATTTTTGGTAGCACGGTTGATGCAGTTAGACATAAGGTAGACATTCCAGTTTTAGTAGTAAAGTAAATATGATTAATCCATTTGAGGTTGGTTCTGAAAAAAAGTACTCCATTCTGGTTGAACCTAAAGATACAGCTAGTTTTGATTCGGGTGAGGTACACCCTGTTTATGCCACCTTTGCACTTGGAAGAGATGCCGAATGGTGTTGTAGGTTGTTTGTTTTGGAGATGAAAGAGGCAGATGAAGAAGGAATAGGAACTTTTTTAAGTGTGGAGCATCTTTCGCCTGCTTTATTAGGCTCTAAGGTAGATTTTACAGCAACTGTATTAAGTGTAAAAGGCAACGAAATCATTTGCAGTTACGAGGCAAAAGTGGGAGATAGGGTTATTGCTAAGGGCGAGCAAGGGCAGAAAATTTTGAAGAAAACTAAATTAGAAACTCTTTTTAACCACTTGTCTTGATCCTAGCTATCTTTGCAACCTTGATATGGCAAGTATAAAAGATATAAATATTGTAAATAAGCGAGCGAGCTATGAGTTTAATCTCATTCAGAAGTTCACGGCAGGGCTGCAATTGGGAGGTACAGAAGTAAAAAGTATACGTATGGGTAATTGCACCATTGGGGAAGCCTATTGCTTTTTTAAAGAAGAAGAATTATTTATTAAAGGAATGAATATTGGCACTTTTAAGCAAGCAAGTTACAATAACCATGAGCCTTTTAGATTGAGGAAGTTATTGTTAAAGAAGCGGGAGTTGCATAAGCTAAAAGTGAAGGGTTCTGAAAAAGGTTTTGCTATTGTGCCTATAAAATTATTTGAATCTGAAAGAGGTTTTATTAAACTAGAAATTGCCATTGGGCAAGGAAAGAAATCATTTGACAAACGAGAGACCATTAAAGAGCGTGATGTGGAGCGCTCGATGAAAAGAATAGAATAAAAAAATCCCGCTTGGCTAGCCAAGCGGGATTTTTTATGTAAACTATTTTGAATTAGAATTTCCAGCCAAGACGAACGCCAGAAGTCATAATACCAAAACCACTTGCAGAAGCACCTTGAGCTACAGTTTTAGTAGATGCGCCACCAGCAGCAGTTACAGTGGTAGTAGATTCTTTAAGAGAAGCTGTTTCCCAACCCCATAAAATTTCTGCTCCTAAATATAAAGCATCAGTAACATAATAATCAGCACCTAAAACTAAACCAACACCAATAGCAGAACCTGCCTTATCACCATCTGTGTTCGCTCCATCAATAGTTGCTTTTACATCTTTAGTGTAAGATGTTCCATTTGCAGAATTTTCCCATTCTTCGCTTGCACCCATGAACGACAAAGCTAAAACCCCACCCACATATGGAGATAATTTAGAAGTTCCTTCAAAGTGTTTTTCAATACCTGGTGAGAATGTGAAGTTAGAATATTTTGCAGTTGCTGAGCCTTTACCTCCTGTACCATCGGTATTCTCAGTAAAATTACCTACTACTTTAGAACTTTCATACAAAAAGTTAACGCGTGCTGCTAAATCATCAGCAATAAAATAACGTAACCTTAAGTTTGGAGTTGCAAAGCTGATAGGAGCTGTTCCTGTTTGTAACAAGATAGATGTTTCAACCGTTTTGTCACCTGAAGCAGGTTTTTGTGCGAATGCAAAAGTACCTGCTAATGCAAACGCGGCTAGAAGTAATGTTTTTTTCATGTCAATCATTAATTTAATTGGTTACACAAATTTAAACGGAATTGTTTTCGCAATGTCAAGTAGATAATTTAGGAAATTCGTAAATTTAATTTACTTTAATTTGTGTCTAAATGTAAAGTTCTGTAAAACAGATTTCTATGAGTTATGCACTTTTAAAAAGTTAATAAAAAGAACGCTTACCAAGCCTGAGATCCTATGAGCGGAACGAAGCTAAATTGATCTAAACTGATATTTTCTAAGCTACCATCAGGTTTTTTTATTAGAATATGCATGGTTTGATGGGTATTATTTCCAACGGGAATAATCATGATACCTCCAGAGGCTAATTGATCTATTAAGGTTTCTGGGATCTTAGGAGCACCAGCGGTTACAATAATTCTGTCAAAGGGGGCTTCAGCAGGAAGTCCTAAGGAACCGTCTCCTAAAATGAGATTGGCTTTTAGGTTTAAGTCTTCGAATAGTTTTTTAGTTTTAGCATATAATTTTGGTTGGCGTTCAATGCTAAACAATTCTACGCCCAACTTCACAAGTATGGCTGCTTGGTAGCCCGAACCTGTTCCAATTTCTAAAACTTTATCTCCCACCTCTGGATGCAACATTTGTGTTTGGTAGGCAACCGTATAAGGTTGAGAAATGGTTTGTCCTTCGCCAATTGGAAAGGCTTTATCGTGGTAAGCTAGGTGCTTAAAGTCTTTGTGTATAAATTGGTGTCGAGCAACTTCCCCAATAGCAGTTAATACCCTTTCATCGGTAATGCCCTTGCCTTTTAACTCCTTTACTAAAAGTTTGCGAGCGCCTTTTTCTTTATATGAATCGGGTTGTAACATGATTGGCGAATTTAAGGGCAGATTTTGTTTCCTGCAATTTAATTGATGCAAGGTGTATATTTTTTATGATAAGGATAGACATACTTGTTTAAATCTAAATATTGGATGTCGCATTTAAGAGGGGATGGTAAAATAGATTTGTACATCAATTAAAAACACCTAATGATCCAAATAGGGATAGCAGGCGCTAACGAATTTAGTAAGAAACACATCGAAAAGCTTAAAGAGCTTAAGGAATTCGATTTGGTGGGTTTCTACGACCACGACTGTTCGAGTGCTTCTATTATTCAGGAGAAATATAATCTTATTCGATTTGATTCTTATGAGGACATGATTAATAGGGTAGAGGCAGTTGATATTCTTACGCCTGTTGGTTCACATTATCAGTTTGTGGGAAGTGCCATCAGAAAATGCAAGCATGTTTTTGTGAAACAGGTTTTAAGTGAAAACCTAGAGGAAGCTAAAGAATTGCATAACTTGGCGGATGAGGCCAATATTCATCTGTATGTTTCTCACCACGAGAAATTTCATCCCAATTACCAAATGCTAAAGCGCTTATTAGATAATCCCTTTTATATTGAGAGCGCTCGTTTTGATGAAAGTATCTTAAATTATAGTCCAGAAAACTTGGTTTTTGATATGTTACTAAACGAATTAGAATTGGTTTTAAACTTGGTGAAGGCCAATGTGAAAAGGGTAAGAGCAACCGGAGCTTGCTTGCACCACACCTATATGGATTTTATTAATGCCAGAATAGAATTTGACAATGGCTGTGTGTTGAACCTAGTTTGCGGCAACTTTAAATCAGAACAGAAAAATGCCATTCGCTTTTTTCAAAAGAACAGAACCTTTAGTTTGAACCTAGATAATTTTAAGGTGAGCATGCTCAATTCGTCTATTCCAGATCAAACAGAGCACGAGATAAATGTTTCCAAGTCTAAGAATTTATCAGATATGATAAAACGCGAGTTGTCTTTTTTTGCCAATTCTATTACCAACCATTCCTTAAACCTGCGCACCCATTACGATAATTATCAAACCTTAGAAGTAGCGCATGAAATCATTGATAAATTAAATATCAATAAAAGATAATACTTTTGCCGAAGCCTTAAAGGGCTTTATTATGGTTTTTAGAATAATTCTATTATGTATATTGGGTTCAAGCCTTAGCTCTTGTAAACTCTCTGAAAGAGAAGTTATGGTGCCCGCCTATATTTATATTAATAAGCCCAAGTTTGTTACTAATTCAGATAATTCGCAGGGTTTTGCCTCTGCCATGATAAATGATTTATGGTTATTTGACAATGAAATTATTAGAGGATTGTATGCAGTAAATGCTAAGGTGCCGGTGCAAAGAGAAGGGATTACAAATATTCGTTTAACCAATGGTGTAAAGGGAGATGGAAATGGGGAGCAAAGAATAATTTATCCTATGTACACTTCTTATACGCAAGTAGATACCCTAGTTCCAAATAAAACAGATACAGTAACAGCCACCTTTACTTATTTAGAGAATGCCGTTTTTCCATTTATAGAAGATTATGATGGCAATGGAACCCGATTTGAATTTAATCCTACGCTCAAGCAAATTGGCGATACTGTAATAAGGGATAATGGTCCTGGGGCCTGGTTGCCTGGTAATAATTCTGGTAGGATTGAACTCAAAAGTGCTGCACAAGGCGCTATTTTAGAAATGTATTCGCAGGTGTATACCAAATGGCCTCAATTTACTCCTTTCTTTTTGGAAATGGATTATAAGGGGAATATTCCTATCACCGTAGGACTTTATGCTACCAATCCTGCCGGTGAAACCAGTCAGTTTCCCATGTTTATTACTAGGCCAATCGAAAATTGGAACAAATTATACTTAAACATGGAAGCTGAAATTAATAAACGTGGTGCGGGCATTCAATACCGTTTGTTTTTTAGATTTTCCAAAGGCAGTGTGGCTAATCCAGAGGCTTGGTTAGATAATATAAAAATTGTTTACCTTGATTAAGAAGCGTCAAATTCATACTGCCATATTTGTAGTCTTTGATGCTGTGGCTGCTGGAATTAGCTGGGCTTTGTTTTTTGCCTACCGCAAATACATTATCGAATCGGATAAGTTTGGTTATAAGATTCCGGTTGAACTCGACCGCAATTTTTACTTAGCGTTACTTGCCATTCCCTTGTATTGGATTGTGTTGTATTTCCTGGCGGGTAATTACAAAGATGTGTGGCGTAAGTCTCGCATCAACGAAATATCTAAGACATTTAGCATTACCGTGATTGGGGTAGTATTATTGTTTTTCTTTTTATTGTTGGATGATGAGGTGAAGTCTTACCAATCTTATTATAAAAGCACTATTACCCTTTTTGTACTCAACTTTGGATTTACCATTTTCTTTAGGCTAATAGAAGCAACACTAATTAAGAATAACCTTAAGAAGGGAAAGTTAGGGTTTAAAACCATAGTGGTAGGTAATAATCAAAAGAGTCTTCTTGCGGTTCAAGAGTTAATGAACCCAAATACCATGCAAGGGAATTTATTTGTTGGTTATGTAAGCGTAAATGGCGATGCTAGCAATCATATTTTAAAAGATATACTTCCAGATTTGGGTAATTATAAAGATTTACCAAAGCTTATAGAACAATATCATGTAGAAGAAGTAATTATTGGGATAGAAAGTTCTAGACATACAGATATCAATAACGTTAGCAATATTTTAGAGGACCAGAGGGTGATTCTAAAAATTGTTCCCGATATTTATGATATGATGAGTGGGCAGGTTCGCATGAACAATGTTATTGGAACCGCCTTAATTGAAATCAATCATGATTATATGCCCCAGTGGCAGAAGGTTGCCAAGCGCTTATTAGATCTGTTTACCTCGGTTTTGGTTTTGGTTATATTTTCTCCCATTTTTCTCATTACCGCTTTTTTAGTGAAATTGGGTTCAAAAGGACCAATTTTTTATAAGCAGATTAGGATTGGTTACAAGGGCAAGCCTTTTCATATTTATAAATTTAGAACCATGGTGGTTAATTCAGAAGTAGATGGCCCTCAGCTTTCCAGTGCAAACGACAACAGAATTACACCAATTGGGAAATTACTTAGGAAATACAGAATTGATGAAATACCTCAGTTTTTCAATGTGCTTATTGGCGAAATGAGTTTAGTGGGGCCACGTCCGGAAAGAAAATTTTTTATAGACCAAATTGTGTTATTAGCGCCTCATTACAAACATTTATTGCGGGTTAAACCTGGCATAACTAGCTGGGGGCAGGTGAAATTTGGTTACGCAGAAAATGTGGAACAAATGGTAGAAAGGCTTAAATTTGACATCCTTTATATTGAAAACAGATCCCTTGCGGTTGACTTTAGAATACTGATTTACACTGTTTTAACTGTAATTCAGGGCAAGGGTAGGTGAGATTTTCTAAGTATTTAGCAATAAGCTTTTGTATTTATTGCACTTAGGTCTATATTTGCGGTCCTTAAAATTTATAAATAATGTTTGCAATAGTTGAAATTGCTGGCCAACAATTTAAAGTTGAAAAAGACCAAACAGTTTATGTGCATAGATTGCCACAAGCTGAAGGCGCCAGCATTGAACTCGAAAAAGTGTTGTTAGTTAACAACAACGGAAGTGTTAAAGTTGGTTTACCAACTGTATCTGGAGCTAAAGTTAGCGCCACTGTGTTAAATCACTTAAAAGGAGACAAGGTAATTGTTTTCAAAAAGAAACGCAGAAAAGGTTACGAAAAGAAGAATGGCCATCGCCAATCTTTTACCAAAATTAAAATAGATGCTATCAACGCTTAATTAAAAATAGGAGAGAAAAGAAATGGCACACAAAAAAGGGGCAGGTAGTTCGAAAAATGGTCGTGAATCTCATAGTAAGAGATTAGGTGTAAAAATATTTGGTGGTCAGTTTGCAACTGCCGGAAATATCATTGTACGTCAAAGAGGCACTAAGCACCATCCAGGAGAAAATGTAGGTATTGGAAAAGACCATACCTTATTTGCTTTGGTAAACGGTAAAGTGGTATTTAAGAAGAAAGCAAATGATCGTTCATTTGTTTCTGTTGAGCCGATTGCTGCGAAAGTAGTAGCAGCTGAAGCTTAGTTTTCCGCGGATAAGATTATTAGTCCACCTACGCTTAAGCTTCGGATTAAATATTGGTCCACCTACGCTAAAGCTTCGGTGGACAATGGGGGATTAGCTCATTTGGCTAGAGCGCTTCGCTGGCAGTGAAGAGGTGATCGGTTCGAATCCGATATTCTCCACAGAGAAAAGCTGTACGATTAAAAGTCGTGCAGCTTTTTTATTTTTCTAACACATACATGAAAGGTCTAAAGCCAACAAAGGCAGCTCCTTTTTCTAGATTAGGAAATTCTGGCTCATTGTTTTTTACTTGCAGATAGTAGCCAGGACTAAAAAATCCGCCTCCCTTAGTTATGTGCTTCATGGCTGTAAATTCTGAAACATTACCCGCCATATGGTGCAAACCAAAGCTGTTGGTTGGATAAGGGCCGATGCAAGGCGCTGTATAA
>JBIKKC010000309.1:0-3498 GCA_044360615.1 Bacteroidia bacterium
AACTAATTAAAGTATTAGTTGAGCTTGAATTTGAATTTAGATTACTAATTATATTATCATTAACAGTTACACCCGCCGCGCTAGAAACATATAAACCATAAGTTTGGGTTGAAGCAGGCACTATTGGTAATATGCTGAGATTGCGAATTGTATTTCCAGTTATTACCTGTCCAGTTGTAAAAGAAGAAACTGTTAAGCCTTGCATGGCTGCCGAAGTTGTAGTTCCTGTACTTGAGGATCTAGTTACTATTCCATCAATGGTATTATTTGTAATCGTGTTCAAGCCACCAGAAGCAAAAATTCCATGGGCAATTCCGCTATAAACTGAAGTATTACTATCGATTAGGTTTCTAATAGTATTACCACTAATAGTTTGGCTATTTGAAAATGATGAAACTCCTATTCCAACCAATGTTGCAGTAGTTGTGGAACTAGAACTGGTAGAATAGGTAGATAAATTCTCAATGGTGTTGTTACTTACAATTGTGGTATTTGAAGAACCTGAACTAACCATAATACCTCTAGCAGCGGCTGAAGTTCCAGTATTATTACTAAATAAATTACGGACAGTGTTATTCCTTATAGTTAAATTACCTGTGGTTGTAGAAGTTATACCTACTACACTCGAGTTACCAATAGAACTTATGCTTGCAGCAGCAGAACTTCCAATAGTATTATTTTCAATTAAATAAGTACCAGAACCTTGCGGGTTTATACCGATAAAACCACCGGTAGTACTGATATTTTGAATCAAATTGTTTTGCAAATAAGCACCTGTAATTGCACCAACATTGGTAAGAATTCCAATAAAATTAGTACCGCTTGTTGCAGTTAAATTAGAACCGGCAGCAAAAGGAGCAGTGCCACCTATAAAGTTACCTGTAATGGTATCATTATTGGAAGTTAAACCAGGGCCATAGAAAATACCATAGGCCGTTGCGGCGCTCGTTGGCAGGTTAGTGCTATTATAAATATGGCAATTTTTAATATTTAAATTATTTCCATGTCCAACACCACTAAAACCAAATCCTAATAATGAAGAACCATTAACATAACAATTTTCTATGGTAATATTGTCATTTTCTCTTCCAGCGGTTCCATTAGCTAAAAATCCACTTCGAAAAAGAGATGTGGTTGTATCTGGTCTGAAATAACAATTTTTAATCAAAATATTATCTGACCCAGAAGAAACAGAAGCTGCTGAAATATTAATAAGATCACCTGACCTTGCAGTTAGAATAAGATTATTTAAATTGTTATTGCTCGCATCATTAATTAAAGTTATGCAACCACCACCCGCTGAATTTCTATTCTGTATAACAAGGTTTGTATCCGTTGCTGCGCCACCTGCAGCTATACCAGTAATACTTACATTAGATGCACCATTTAGGCGAATTAGCGAAACTGAGGCAACGTCGCCATAAAGATGTTTTCTAGCTGTTGTGCCACCCGTTCCTGGCCTTATAGTTAAGGTATAATTATAATTACCTAAAACACCAGAAGATGTTTCAAGCCATCTATTTAATGCCACAGCACCAGACTCGTACAAAGTATCACCCACAATATTAATGGTGGTATTTCCTGCTAAGAAACCATTGTTAATGGCGTTGAATACACCTGTATCCCCTGCGCAAGTTAAACACTTGTAAGTTTCTGCAGGACCTACATTTAACACCGTAGATAATGGAGAGCTAATTCTATAGGAATTTAAAACATCTGGTGTATCCGTAATATTATTAACATCTAACGCAAAACCAGGGAATGGACTTACACGTATATTTCCAGCAACATCTCTTGCTACTAGAAAGTAAACAATAGTATCACCTTGAACAACACTTAAAGAACTATGATCAATTGTAAAATCCCAAGTTCCATTGCTTACATTTCCAGTGCTTAATGCACCTACAGCAGTTGTAAAGGTTGTAGCGGCAAATTTTTTGTAATATAAAACAGGCCGAGTTGATACTGTATTAGCCACACCAACATTATCGGTTATGCTAACACTTAAAGTTCTATTGGTAATACTCGGTGTATTTGTTAAAGGCGTTAAAGTTATTACAGGTGCAAAACCATCTGGATTGATTGTAAAGACCCCTGCATCAGCACCAATATCCACCGCGCCAGAATCTGCGCGTAAAGAACCTTGGATATCATCTACAACAATTGAGGCTATTGCAGAACTTCCAGCACCTTCTGCTGGTGTATTTCCAGTTAAAAATAAACTTCCTAATTCTGCACTTCCAGTTGGATTAATAAAATTTGGATTCGCAGATGAAGAATTAAAATCTTTGGGTGAAGTAGGAAATGCTGCTTGCCAACTTGGTAAATTTCCTATACCAGTGGCACCAGTAAAGAAAGTATAATTATTAAAGGTAACATTATTGCTTCCATTATTACCGGCCGAAACATATACTCCGCCATCATTTGTATCTGCAACATGTAAAATATTATTATTACAATTAAATAGTGTAGCGGTAATATTTCCTATTGCTGGCAATCGTATGGCCGAATGAACGCCGCTTACATCATATTTACCAGTAGCTAAATTAGTACCAGCATTCATAAAGATATTATTCAATACATTAAGTTGAGAGAAAATACCTCCTGATTGACTCACATTGAAAGCTGTAGTAAAATGATTATTTAAAAAAGTTGGACCAGGCTGAGTATGGCTGCTGGTTACATAAACCGAGTTATGGTAAACATTATTTGCAGAAGTTGTGCCTAAGGTAATTCCTGAAATATTGTAAGGGCCTTGATTTAGTGGACTTCCATCTTTATCATAACCTAATCTAACCATATTATTGGCAATTACATAGGTTCCAGAATTAATGTAAATACCATGAATATTAGTTGCTAATAACGAGTTGCTTGAAATAGAATGAATTCTATTTTTTACAACCAAGTTATTTCCAATAGTTGAAGCAGACATGTATAATCCTAAAATGTTTACCCCACTTGGTGCAGAAGCATTGGTATGGTTTAAATTGAATATCTGATTTTCAGAATAATTCACGTTTTGTGGTAAGGTACTTAGGGTTAAGACGCCAACCAATCCGCTACTTGAAGTGGTTAAAGTTGAAGTTGTATTCGTATTTAGATTCCTAACAATATTGTTTTTAAAACTCATGGAGGTAGAGCCACCCAAATAAATTCCTATAGTTTGCGTCGCACCAACAGCATTATTATTAAGTGTATCCACCAAATTATTTTCTATTACTTGCCCAGCTGTGGTAGTAGAAACCATGATTCCGCATAAAGAGGCACTTGTGGTATTTCCAGTAGAAACTGGATTACTATTTAAATTTCTAACTTGGTTATTTGTTACATTATTCACGCCACCTGTAGCTAAAATTCCATATAATTTTGTTCCAACAGTTGCCGTAGAATTACTATTAAAATTATAAACCGAATTATTACTAATAGTTTGTGAAGTTGCAAAACTACTAACCAAAATACCAACCATGGCAGATGATGTTGTTGTGCCAGAATTTGTAG
>JBIKKC010000241.1:0-3479 GCA_044360615.1 Bacteroidia bacterium
AATAATCCTGCGTTGGATAGCGGCTTATTTCCGTCGGTAAACCCTATGGCCCCAGATTGTTGCATATCATACAATTCTGCCATTTCTTCACCTTCCAGATTAATGGTTGCAGCACCATAAGGATGCAATTTAACAGGCAAATTTTTTGCAGCATTAACTATGTATTGTATGCTAGATTTATTGTCGCAAGCTGGATTCTTAGCAGGTAATAGTGCCACATCAGAAAATCCACCCTTGAGGGCAGCGCCGGCCCCTGTGCTTAATGTTTCTTTGTGCTCAAAACCTGGGTCGCAAAAATCGGCGCGCATGTCCACAAAAGCAGGACTAATGGTTTTCCCTTTCAATACCAACTCCTTAAATCCTTTGGGGGTTGTAATTTTGGAAGAGGCACTGGTGGCAATATCAATAATTACGCCTTCCTCTATTAGTAAATCACAAACCTTCCCATTAAAACTGGAGCTATTATCGCAGATATATACTTGACTTAATCGTAATTTCATTACCGTTGCGAACAGAATTTGACAAATATATTTAATTCGGTGGTGAAACCTATAATTATAAACTGATTATTTCATGAAACGAATAATTAGCACCTCTGTAATTAGAAATAAAAGGGCCGCCCAAAGGAAATATTGCCAAAGAAAATTACCCTTATTAGCAGCTTGATGCGATACTAAAAAACTATCAAAACTAGCTAGGCTTAGACTGGTTTTGAAGGTTTCCTCTAAATCTGTGGCGCTGTAAAAATTAAGTAATGACTCGGCTCTTGGGTAATTAAAGGCCACTTTTCCAGCGGTTTTTTCATTTACTAGCACTTCATAAACGCCTGCCTTTTCAATCCTATCATTTAAGCTGGCAAACTGCTTATTGTTGAAATTTCTAACATCTGCTCTATACTCTCTCCCCTCCCCTTTAAGTTGTATAACTTTTGCGTCTATTGTATTATCCACGTGCCATTGGGTCTCTTTACCTAAATAGAAAGAATTAGGAATTGGATTTCTAGCCAACAAGGGCATATTAAGCAGAATAGGCACAAACAAGGCATTTCTGGTAAAATCTGTATTGCTTGTATTTAGGTTTGAACCAAAAAGATAGAGACTACCAGCTCCTTTTTTAATTTCGCTTAACCAAGGCGTACCATTACCAAGACTAAGAATAGCCTTATGCGGCACATTGAGTTGATAACCAAACCACTGCTTTACCGAAGGCATATTTGGCATTTGCGGAAACTTAGCAAAAACCTTTGCTAAAATGGGGTGCTTTAATTCTGGTTTGTCTAAAACTTGAATACTATTTTGCAGTTGGTTCAGCACAATTCCTTCTTTTGACAGCCATAAAGTTAAGCTTGCACTTGGCAGTGTAGGCGGAATAAAAAGCAATAAACCACCTTGTTGTAAATAATTGGATAAGGCATCTGCTAAAGCTGAACTAACTTCGGCAACTTGGTTCAAAACGATTAATTGTTGCTGCCCAAACGCACTAAAATTTAACTGATTTAACTCTTGGAAGGCATACGCATACGCAGAATCTAAACTATATACCAAACCTAGGGCAGCCATAGGTTGCTTTGCCCCTATTTCTAATATATTTATTTTAGAAACAGCTGCTCCCGTTAAAAAGTAGGTATCATCAAAAACAATTGGAAAATCTGTAATTGAAATTTCGAATGCCTGTGGCTTGCTATGGTTTAGGCTAAAATCTAATTCAACAGTTTCGCTGCTGCCTGGCGCGCAAGTAATGTTTTTTAAACCCTTTTGAATCCCTTCAATTTTCAAGGTAACCGCTTGGTTTTCCCATGCATTTTCACCCCCATTTCTAACCCTAACTTTAATTTTATTGCTTGAACCTATTTTTAACACAGGCTCGGGAAACCAGGCAGAATCTATCCAAACATTGTTTTGTTTGCTAGCTTCTAACTTCACGGGAAACAGGCGCAAAAGCGAATCTGAAAGCGAAAGCTGCCCTAAATTAAAATTTTGTTGAAAATCTGAAAACCAGAATGCCTCGCCAAAGGCGGCACCCGCATATAAAGATTTTTGCCTAGCTAAAACCTCATTGGCAGTTCTGTAAACACCAGAAGGTTTCAAAGCTTCTAAGGTGGCAATAGCTTCTTTCTTCTTGAACCAACGCTGGTGCTTGCCTTCAAAATCATTGCTTAAAACCTGAAATTCATCTTTATCGGAATATCCCTCCATTAAACGAATGGCATTTTCTTTAGCAAGGTTAAAGAGGTTACCATTTCCGGCCATGGCTTCCATGCTTGGGCTATTGTCTACATAAATATTCACGCGTTTACCTCCTGCAGATTGATTAGTGTTATCTGTTGGAATAAACGGCTGGGCAAAGGACAAAATTAGAGCACTCAGCGCTAAAATCCTTGCCGCTAAAATAAGGTAATGCTTTACTGTTTGTTGCTTCTTATTTTGTTGCGTAAGCTCACGTAAAAACCGAATATCGCTAAATACAATTCTCTTGTACCTCCTAAAATTAAATAGATGTATGAGAATGGGGATAGCCAATAAAACAAAAGAAAATAGGAAGCCTGGGAACAAAAACTGCATGCGGCAAAATAATTTTATTTTTTGAACAATTTTAAGATTGTGGTAGTTTATTTATAAAATTTGAGTTTATTTGATTAAAAAAATATGAAAGGAATAATTTTTACTGAGTTTTTAGTAATGGTCGAAAAAAAATTTGGATTAGATATGGTAGACGATATCATACAAAAATCTGAAGTTCCTAACCAAGGTGCTTATACTTCTGTTGGGACTTATAGCCATAATGAAATGAATGCTTTGGTTAATGCATTATCTGAAAAAACAGGGATTCCAAACTCTGCATTACTAATTGTATTTGGAGAATATTTATTTCAAGTTTTAGCGGTTCAATACCCCCAATTTATTTCTAGAACAAATAGTGTTAAAGATTTTTTTACAAGTATTGAAACCTATATTCATATTGAAGTAAGAAAGTTATATCCAGATGCAGAGCTACCTAGTTTTGATTCTAAAACAAATGAAGATGGCTCATTAGAACTAATTTACACTAGTGAGAGACATTATGGTGATTTAGCTGAAGGATTAATTATTGGAGCAATGGCACATTATGGTGAAGGAAAATTATTAAAACGAGAAACTTTACCTGATAAAAGCGTTAAATTCTTAATTCATTAAAATGGATAAAGAGGTTTTGTATGATAAATGGGAGAGAAGATTCCAGCGAGAGAGACTTGCCAGGAGAGAGGCAGAAAGATTACTAGAAGAAAAAAGTCTTGACTTATTTAATCGAAACGAACAACTTGTTAGCATTAAAGAAAACTTAGAAACGCTAATTAAAATTAGAACTTCTGAATTAGAAAATGCGTTAAATAAGGCAGAATATGCTAACAGTGCCAAACGCGATTTCTTTGCCACTATAAGCCATGAGTTAAGGACACCACTTAATGGTATATTGGGCATGACGCATCTTTTGAACGATAC
>JBIKKC010000065.1:0-10861 GCA_044360615.1 Bacteroidia bacterium
TTTGCCTACATTTATGATAGCATTAACGAATATAGGATTTGAATTTGGCGGTCGATTTTTGTACAGAAACGCCAATTGGCACATTAAACCAAATGAAAGAATTGGCCTTATAGGTTTAAATGGAACAGGAAAATCTACCCTTTTACGCATTATTAGCGGAGAATACACTTTAACAGAAGGCACCATGTCTATGCCTAGAGACCTAACTATTGGGTTTCTAAACCAAGACCAATTAAGTTTTGACACCGAGGATAGTATTTTGGAGGTAGCACTTACCGCATTCTCGCGTCAATTGGCTATAGAAAAGGAGATGAATCAGGTTATAGAATTATTAGAAACTGATCATAGCGATGCTGTTATTCAAAAATTAAGTGATTTACAAGAGGAATTTGACCGATTAGATGGTTATGATATCCATCACAAAACAGAAAAAGTATTAGAAGGATTGGGCTTTACTACAGAACAATTATCTCAACCCTTTAAGAAGTTTTCTGGAGGCTGGCGTATGCGTGTGCTGCTTGCCAAAATGCTTTTGCAAGAGCCAAATTTATTAATGTTAGATGAACCTACCAATCACTTGGATTTACCAAGTATAATTTGGCTTGAGGAATATCTAAGAAGCTACCAAGGAACTGTTATTGTGGTGAGTCATGATAGATATTTCTTAGACAAAATGGTGAGTAAGATTGTTGAGGTAAGCATGCAAAAAATATTTGAATACCCAGGCAATTATAGTTTTTACCTAGAGTCTAAGCAGGAGCGCATGGATTTGCAACAAAGATCCTACGATAACCAGCAACAATTTTTTAAGGATCAAGAAAAATTAATAAACCGCTTCAAGGCCAAGGCCAGCAAAGCCTCCATGGCACAGAGCAGAATTAAGATGCTCGACCGTGTTGAGCGCATTGAAGCGCCTGAAGACGATAACCGAGAAATCAATATTCAATTTAGAGTTGGGGTTCAGCCAGGAAGAACCTTAGCAGAATTAAAGAATGTAGGCAAGGCGTATCCAGATATTCGTATTCTTTCACATGCCGAAGCAAGAATAGAACGAGGCGATAAAATTGCCCTTATTGGAGCCAACGGAAAAGGTAAATCCACTGTACTAAGAATGTTGGCAGGAGTTGAACAATTTGAGGGTAACATTACCCCCGGACATAATGTGAAACAGGCTTTTTATGCCCAGCACCAATTGGAATCATTAGGATTAAACAATGAAATTTTAGAGGAGCTACAGCATTTTGCTACTGATAGGGCTGAAACAGAATTAAGAACTGTATTAGGTTGTTTTCTGTTTGCTGGAGATGAAGTTTTTAAGAAGATAAAAGTATTAAGTGGTGGTGAAAAAGCCCGTGTTGCCTTAGCCAAAACACTATTAACTGAGGCAAATTTTCTGTTATTAGATGAACCAACCAACCATTTAGATATGCGAAGTATTAACTTACTTATCCAATCTTTACAGGCTTATGAAGGTTCTTTTTTGGTAGTGAGTCACGACCGTTTCTTTGTTTCTGAAGTGGCCAATAAGATTTGGTGGATAGAGAATGAAGAAATAAAAGAATACTTAGGCACCTATGAGGAGTTTGAATATTGGAAGGCAAAAAGAGACGAGGAGGCTAAACTAAATAAGAACCTAGAGCCCCAAAAACCAAAAGTAATTGCACAAGCCAAAGCAGAGGTTAAAACAGAAGAGAGTAAGCCAA
The DNA here is from genome assembly GCA_044360615.1 of Bacteroidia bacterium. Lineage (GTDB taxonomy): Bacteria > Bacteroidota > Bacteroidia > UKL13-3 > UKL13-3 > B1. Next base: position 1,704 of record JBIKKC010000065.1, read on the forward strand.
AGCAAAGCAATAATTACCTTCAAAATCTTAAGAAGCAAATAGATTCTTATGAGGTTAAAATAGTTCATGCTAAGGAAAAGTTAAATGAAATTGAAAATGCCTTTGCCAACCCAGACAACAGCAGCGATGATAAAATGAAAGAGTTAAATAACTTTTATGAAGCAGAGAAGAAAGCAATTCAATTCTTAGAAAAAGAAATGGAAGTGCTTTTGGAAGAACTTATTCTTTTAGAAGGTTAAACCAAATGAATTACGGTAAAGCGAATATCACATAAAAAAAAGCCGCCTCCTTTTCCGGAAGCGACTTTCTAACCATGAAAAAACTATCTTAATAAATATTCTCTGTATTGCGATTTCCAGGAGAATTGGTATACCAATCTGAATTTTGGCTTCCACCACTGCTAACCCAATTGGCAAACCTTAGATAAGCAGTATTAATATCAGCCTTTTCCTTAGGATAATTAAAGGCTGCAGGAATATTAAGCCCCCAAGGATAGGAGCCGTTTTTGCTTACATAAGTCCTACCAATACCTATATTGGTATTATCACTTGCTGAACCAAAAAGGGTGGCATCAGCTAAATCAGTTGGCAATCCATTAGGTAAATGAACCTCATATCCTCTGCCAAATCCTGGGCTATTATTCCAAATGAATGGATTGTAATAACTTAAACCAAACTGGGCTAAGGAAGGACCATTTGTGATATTAAAGGCTATTGAATAATCAACTGGAGGTGAAGAAGCTTGCCCTTTGAAGGTATTCCATTGACTCATTTGGGCACGCATATCGTTAAATAATATGAGTACGGCCTTGCTTTGATTCGCCTCTAGAGTAGCGCCCGTTACTCCGCTAACTTTGCTGCGTTCAACAGGAAATTGAATGCCAAAACCATTTTGAAAAACACCGCCGGTAGCGTTTAATCTGTAGCTTGCCTCTACTCTTGTAACCCTATTATTGGCATTGGTTTTTACAATATAATTATAAGTAATTACCACATCATTTAAATCATAATCACCCCTATTTGGCCATAAATCTTCAAAGGCCAAAGTTCCTGTGCCATAAGTATTGCAGGACGAAACATTTGCATTATTAGGCTCGCAATCATCCACATCACAAACACCATCGGAATCCGCATCGGTACAAGAACCTGGCAATGGAGCAATATTTTCCTTATCAACAGCCGTATAGGGACTCACAGTAGTATAAAAAAAGGCATCATTGAAATCGTTATCCGAACCCTGATCTCTTCGGATATCTTCAAAAGCCATAACCAAGCGTTGATTGGCTGGATCTTGCATTAAAATCATATGTTCTTTTAATGCAGGATTACTTTCTGGATTTAAGTTTCTATCCCCAAAAACCAACCAATTACCGGTGGTAACCCCATTAAATCCTTGGGAACCGCTCTTCCAACCATCGGCAGCTAAGCCATAAGCAATAACCGTACCCGCTGGAAAAACACCAAGTCTTACCTTGTTTCCGTTCACCAAACTGCCCCCAGATCCAGCAAAGGATGAATTAGGAAATATTACCGTATAATTAGCAATATCATTTAAAGTGGTAGGGGGATTATTTATTGGATATGTGTAATAGAATAGGGTATTTCTATAGCCAGCCACCTCGCTTGCAAACGTAACAAAAATCTCTGCTTGGTCTACTAATTTTATTACTCTTACTTTGGTTGGATCAAGCAAAGGCGAATTACTTGCAATAGGGGTTAACTCAGGTAATGCGTTACTGAGATTGTTTAAGAAACTTGTGGATATAACGTCATTTACTGGCTCTAAATAGTTGGGGAGGCCTGTAGATGAATTCCAAGTTCTGGTTGAAGGTACAACATTGAACTTACTATTGCTTTTTCCCAATGGGGCATTTGGATTATGATAGCCATCATTAAGTGTTTCAACAGCCGCTGGATTCTTCCCTCCAAGAACCAAAGTGTTATTGGTATGTAAATTATATAAAACATTTCTTGGTACAGCCAAATAACCTGTATTTACAATTACCTGATTTAATGTATTTGCAAACTCAGAAGCCATTCTAAACTCACCATCCGAATTGGTATAACCTGTTATCAAAGTAGTTCCTACTTTGTTTCCATTAATAGTAGAAATCCAAACTTTTTGCATGGGTACAGGATTGCCTTGATTATCTAAAACCTTAACAAGAAAATTATTGTTAAATGTTGTTTTCCAATCAAAATTCGCTGGTACTTTTATTTCCGACATATTATTGGCAAAAACATTTCCAATAACAGTATTTCCTGTTTCCTTCTTAAGGTTATTACCTGGCTTTATACAAGCCACTAAAAGGGAGGTTAAAACAATAGCTGAAATTATTAACTTTTTCATCATTTTGGATTTGCAACATTTTATTCAACAATTAAACCAAAATCACAAATAACTGATTTTCAAGCAATAAAAAAGGGGAAGTATTTTAGAACTTCCCCTTTTTAGAATTTAATATCTCATTTTGAACTATTCCAAGGCCTTGGTATTTCGTTGAATATATGCGGTTAACTCTTCTCCATGTAATAGGTTTTGCGATAAACGTGCTAGGTCAAAAGCTTGCTTCATTAATTGCGTTTTTGCTTCTCCATCTGCCATTTTACTTAATTTTACGCTTATGCCATGGTTGGTATTGATAACAACTCTATAGGTATCTGGCAGATTGCCAAACATACTCATGCCTTGCATTTTTTGCATTTCCTTCATTCTACGTTCCCATTCAGGAGTAATTAGTGTTAGAAATTGATCGTCTGGGGCAAGTGCCTCATTCTCGAAAACAAACTGCCCTGCATTACCAAAGCTATTTGCAAAAGTATCTTTAATGGCTGTTTGGTCTTTGTCACTTAAAACACTTTCCTTCTTAATATCTTTATCAATGAGCTTATCTATACTATCACTGTCTACGCGTTTCCACTGAACTCCCTCCCATTTATGCTCAATATTTGAAATAAAATGATTGTCTAAAACACCATCCATTCTCAGAACGTCGTACCCGCGTTTTTCTATGGCTTGAATAAAACTATCATGGGCTTTTAAATCATTGGAGTACAAGAAAACCGCTTTATTATCTTTATCTGTTTGCGTGGCTGCAACTTTCTCTTTATACTCATCAATAGTAAAATAGTCATTGGCCTTATTTTGCAATAAGCAAAACTTTTTTCCGCGTTCAAAGAATTTTTCTTCACTAATCATTCCATACTTTACAAAGGTTCCAACACTCTCCCACTTGTTATTAAATTCAATACGGTCGGCTTTGTAAATCTCTTCTAATTTATCGGCCACTTTCTTTGTAATATGGCTATTAATTTTCTTTACGTTAGCATCACTTTGTAAATAACTTCTACTCACATTCAAAGGAATATCTGGAGAATCAATTACGCCATGTAGCAACATTAAAAATTCTGGGACAATATCTTGAACGCTATCTGTTACAAAAACTTGATTGCTGTAAAGTTGTATCTTATTTCTGGTAGGTTCAAACTCGTTTTTAATCTTAGGAAAATAGAGAATACCCGTTAATTTAAAAGGATAGTCAACATTTAAATGAATCCAAAATAATGGAGTTTCACTAAATGGATAAAGCTCTTTGTAGAAGTTTTCATAATCTTCTTTACTGCAATCTGAAGGGGCTTTGGTCCACAAAGGAGCAGGATTATTGAGCACCTTTTCTTCATATTCTATTTCAATAGGTAAGAATTTGCAGTATTTATCTAAGATATTCTTGATCCTAAAATTATCATTGAATTCTAAAGAATCCTCCGCTAAATGAAGAATAATTTCTGTACCTCTTTCGGCCTTTTCAGAATCCGAAATCTCGAAAGTAGTGCTACCATCGCAAGTCCATTTAACAGCTGTAGCTCCCTCTTTGTAGGATTTGGTATGCAATTCTACTTTATGCGCAACCATAAACGCAGAATAAAAACCTAAGCCAAAATGCCCTATAACCTGAGCTCCCTTATCTTTGTACTTATCTAAAAACTCTTCTGCACTGCTAAAGGCTAATTGGTTGATATATTTATTAACCTCTTCTTCTGTCATTCCAATTCCACTATCAATAATATGAAGTGTTTTGGCCTCTTTATCCAACTTTATTTTAATCTTTAGGTCACCCAACTCCCCTTTTGCTTCGCCACTTGCAGCTAATGTTTTTAATTTCTGGGTGGCATCTACTGCATTACTAACCAATTCTCGTAAAAAGATTTCATGATCGCTGTAAAGAAACTTTTTAATAATGGGAAAAATGTTCTCGGTATGAACACTAATATTACCTGTTATTGCCATATGTAAATATTTTATTTAAAGTGTCTGTAATCAAATTGCGTTCCAAGCAGACCTAATTCTGTCAAATTGTCTAATCGCAATCTCAATCTTTTGCAATTTTGCTAAGGGTTTTCCGTTGAAATGCATATTTTTGAACAGCATGAAAAGAGGCATTTGGCTTATATTTCTATTTTTGGGCTCAAGGGCAATGGCGCAAATTGGCGGAAACAACACCTATCAATTTCTGCAAGTTTCTCCCAATGCAAGAGTGGCAGCATTAGGAGGTAATGCCATTATAACTCCGGATGCAGACCTACATCTTTCTGCCCAAAACCCAGCATTATTAACCGCAAAAAATCACAACCAATTAGGCTATAGCTACCTTAATTACTTCACAGATATTTCGGCAGGTGAAGCACGTTATGCAAGACATTTTGATAGCTTAAACACAACTTTTGCGGCAGGGGTTCAGTATATTAGTTACGGTAATTTCATAAGGACCTCTCCAGATGGACAGGAATTAGGAACCTTTACAGCTGGTGAATATAATTATCATGTTACCGTGGCAAAATCCTTTCAAAAGTTTAATTACGGTGCCACCCTCAAATTTATATACTCCAATTTAGAATCTTATAATTCTTATGGAACAGCCATAGATTTAGGGGGTACTTGGAAAAGTGAAGACCAACTTACTACTGTTGCCGCTGTTGTTAGCAACATAGGGTATCAGCTAAAAAGTTACACCAATGACAACAGAGAAACTATTTCAAACAATGTGCAATTAGGTATTAGCAGAAAGTTTGCCCATGCACCTTTTAGATTTGGAATTATTGCCCAAAACCTACAACAAGCAGGAAAGCTATTATATAATATTCCCAACAGAAATATAATTAGTTTAGAAACTGGCGAACCCATACTTGAAGATTTTTCTAGCATTCAAAAAGCTATGGCTCATATGATTTTTAATACTGAACTTATCTTAGGAAAAACGCTAAATTTCAGGTTTGGCTATAATGTATTAAGAAAAAGAGAAATGGAGTTATCGCAAACCAGAAGCATGGGTGGTTTTACTTGGGGCTTTGGATTAAGAATTAGTAAGTTTCAATTTTCTTATGGCTTCGGAGGCTTTATTCCAGGGAAAAATTCAAACTCGTTTAGTATAATTACCAACTTAAACGACTTTAAAAAAAGTAAAGCAAGTCAGTGAAAAAAATCATCATTGCAATAGATGGCTATTCATCTTGTGGTAAAAGCACCATAGCAAGAGAATTGGCTAACGCGCTCAACTATCATTATGTAGATACAGGTGCTATGTATAGAGCATTAACCTTGTATTTATTCCAAAATCAAATAGATATTCTCCATCCTGAAATGGTAGCCACAGCCTTGCCTCAAATTACAATTAGTTTTGGGTTTGATGAAACTACACAAACTCAAATTACTTTACTGAATGGAGAAAACGTAGAAAGAGAAATTAGAATAAATCCTCGTATTGCTAGTATGGTAAGTGATGTTAGTGCACTTAGTGCCGTGCGAAAATTCTTGGTAGAACAGCAAAAGGCTTTAGGCAACGAAAAGGGAATTGTAATGGATGGAAGGGATATTGGCACCGTTGTGTTTCCTGAGGCAGAGCTTAAATTGTTCATTACTGCAAAACCAAATATTCGAGCTCAACGCAGGTTAGAAGAACTGGCCGATAAAGGTCAGGATACCACCTATGACGAAGTATTAGCCAATTTAACCAAACGCGATTATTTAGACACCACAAGATTAGATAGCCCTTTATTGAAGGCTGAAGATGCTATTGAGATAGATAATTCTTTCTTGAGCAAAGAAGATCAATTTGAAAAGGTATTTCAACTTGCAAAAAAGGCTATTGGTGAAGAACTAGGTTCAAAGTGAAAACTTTATTTTTGCTTTTGGTTTGTTTTGTTCTGTTTTTAGGCTTTTCAAAGAGTTTATTAGCACAAACAGACAGCAATGCAGTAGCTAAAAAAGATGTAGTAGATTTATTACGCGATATATTTGGGAAAGACCCGTTCACTGCATCACAAGAAAACAAAAGAGACTCCTCCAAAATTAGCTTTTCTGTAATCCCAGCCTTCTCTGTAAATGGCTCTGAAAAAGGAGTAGTAACAAGTTTTAATTCTGCCTTTTTTTTAGGACCAAGGCAAACTACTAACTTATCTAATATTTACTTTACACCCTATTTTACATTCTCAGAGCAATATGTTATTCCCATAAGATCGTATATCTGGACAGCCAATAATAAATATAATTTAATTGGTGATTATCGGTTTATGAAGTATCCACAGATGCAGTATAGCCTTTATAACCACAAAAATGATGAGGCTGAATCAAGGTTAGATTATTACCAAACAAGGTTTTATCAAACATTTTCGCGAAAAATTTTTCCAAATGCCGCGGCTGGTATAGGATTAATGTATGATTATTATAGTAGCATTGAAGAAGACCAAATTTATTCTGATGGAATAACTTCCTATCAACGTTATGGAGATACTATTAATAAATCCTATGCTTCTGGAGGATTATCATTTGAAATTATATGGGACACAAGGAGAAACACTTTGAACCCGAAAAATGGAGAATTCTTGCGCCTCTCGTTAAGAAAAAATGTTCCATGGCTTGGAAGCAAAGCAATTTGGAGTTCCATCTATTTAGACTTTAGAAAATATTTATTATTGAATCCAAAACGTAGACAAGTTTTAGGATTTTGGGGATGGTATTGGAGTATTATAGAAGGGAAATCTAATTACTTAGACTTACCCAGTATTGGCTGGGATTATTATGGTAAAACCGGCAGAGGAACTTATAGGAATCGTTATAGGAGCAGTACATTGCTGTATTTTGAAACTGAATATAGAACCGAATTAACTGATAATGGTTTATGGGGATTAGTAGCTTTTGCAAATATAGTTACCCCTACAGTTTTATTTACCTATCAATTTCAACAACCAAGCTTTGCAATAGGGAGTGGACTGCGATTAAGAATTAACAAAAGAACTGCGAGTAATATAGGATTTGATGTAGGTATTAGCAGGTCTTATTGGACTTATTATTTAACCCTTAACGAATTTTTTTAATCCCTACTTACCTGTTATAAATTTCCGTTTAGCCACTTTAACTGCTGGTGTTATTTCTGATTCATCTTTTAACTCTAAGATAGCAATAACTTCTTTTGTAAGCTCTGGAAAAGGTATGCAATATTGTTTTAATTTTTCTAAAGTATACATCACAATAGCAGGCTTAGTATTAGGATTTGTAAGCCAATCAAACAATGCGTTGAGTAAATTAGCTTCTTCGTAAGCTTGCAATGGAAACCTATTTACGGTTGCCAACAAGTTTCTCCTCACCGACTCATTATTGGTTTTTAATAAGGCATCTACAATTGGCACATAATATCTTTCTAATAAACTAACCTTTTTAATAGCCACATGCGTCAAAATCCAAGAAGCATATTCTGGAAAAGGATGCCCTAAATTGCCACAAGCCAATTGTAGCAAACCAGGCAACTTATCTGGGTACTTTACAAAGTAATTTGATAACTGCGTTACTTGCCTAGATTGAATACCTTCTATAATTAATTCCTGCGTTGGGGTAAAAGGCAACTCCGACTTTTTAATTTTCATCCTAACAAAAATGGAAAATAGATTGGAGTGAATAATGAAATATTATTCACATTTAAGTATTATTGGAGTTGCATGTCTGCAAACATGAGTTCTCAAAATCCTACATCACTATTGTACCTATCGCATGGCGAAACCATTACGGGTGGTTATTTGCATGAAAGATACTTAGCGCAGGCTCTGGCAGAATCGCTTCAAATTCAATACACAGAAAATAGATTTTGGGAATATTTTGAACATCCATTGGCTCATATAAAGCTCAATTGGAAGGCATTTAGGCAATCTAAATCTGACATAGTTGTTAGTGTAGCCCGCCTAAGTATACCAGTGCTCCTGCGTAATTTATTTAACCAAAATAAAATATTGTTAGTTTGGCATTATCATGATAACAAAGATGGTTTGGGATGGCTCTTACATGCTTGGTATGCATTAAGTTTATCTCTTATTAAAATCTTACCTTCATCAAAGGTGAAACTTATTTGTGTGGCTCCCTATTGGCAAAAATATTTTACCAAAAAGGTAGGCCAAGATAAAGTGCTTATGTTTCCAAATCTCTTTGATCCCGTCTTTTATTCTCAATTTAAATCGGGAATAAAATTAAATGAAATTCATTTGGGACAAGTTTCCTTTAAGAATAGTCAAGATCTATTATGGCTAACCGCTAACTTAAAAACAAAGGGATACACTTGTTTTTACAGTACCAATAATCCAAAACTGCAATTTCAAAACATTGATCCTAATGCGGAGATAAGATATTTTGGTGTTCAAGAAGAATATTTCATAGCTGTTGCAAAAAGTAAATTTACTTTAGCCTTACCAAGTTTTAATGAGGGATGGAATAGGATGGTCCATGAAAGTTTATTTTTAGGCACGCCTGTAATTGCCTACGCTAAGGGAGGCTTATCAGATTTATTAACACTAGCGCAAATAACTCCTGCCAGAAATAAAGAAGAAGCCCTTTCATTAATTTTAAAAGATGCAGCCTCATTTAGTTTAATAGGACTCTCAGCTTATCAGGTCTCCAATAAACAAAATTGGGAAAATCCGATTTTAAAGTGGCTGAGATGAGACAAAATTTACTTTTTTATATTTTTTTGTCTACCTTTGAGGCATGAAATCTTATAAATCTACCCGTAAAAAATATTCTCAAGCCCCAGAAACACCCCATTTAGTTGCAGAAATAAGCCATTCAGCGTATTCATATAAAAGTAGTCCTTATGTTGCAATTTCAGCCCTATTAGGCCT
>JBIKKC010000242.1:0-3430 GCA_044360615.1 Bacteroidia bacterium
CATACTTCCCGCCTTCGCTAAAGCTCCGTCGGGCAAGCATACTTCATACCTCATACTTCATAGTTCATAGTTCATACTGAACTACGTCACCCTGAGCTACGTCGAATGGGTCGAATGGGTCAAATGGGTTTTCAGACCTTAAGGTCTTTTCTATTTTACCAAACTAAGAAATAAATTACTGCCAAACTCGGAAGTAATATATTGCCAAACTCGGAAGTAATAATATATTTGTAAATGTTTAAAGGTATAAAACATGACCAAAAAGAATTATTTAGCAAGATTATGTGACGAAGAATTAAAACTAGCCCTTCAATCCTCTGGTGCGGTACTAATAGAAGGTGCTAAATGGTGTGGAAAAACCAGCACGGCAAATAAGGCTTCACAAAGTGTTATTTATATGCAAGATCCCGACAATTCAAAATCTTATCAAATAATGGCAGATACAAAACCTTCCATTTTACTAAAAGGAGCAACACCCAAACTAATAGATGAATGGCAAATGGCCCCAGTTTTATGGGATGCTGTTAGATTTGAAGTAGATCAAAGATCAGATCCAGGTCAATTTATACTTACCGGTTCTGCGGTGCCAGCAGAAAACTTAAATGCGCATACTGGTACGGGTCGAATTGCTCGATTGATGATGCGACCCATGAGTCTTTTTGAATCGCTTGAATCTAATGGAACAATTTCCCTACGTTCTATGTTCGATGGAAAGCAACACAACATAGAAGCAATGTCGGATTTAAGTATCGAAAAAATTGCTTTTGTAATTTGCAGAGGTGGCTGGCCTGCCAGCATTAAACTCCACGGAAAACCAGCCTTAAAAATGGCATTGGACTATGCAGAAGCCATAATTAATCAGGATATTTCTAGAGTGGATGGGGTTGACAAAAATCCTGATAGAGTGCGTCTTCTACTTCGTTCTCTTGCAAGAAACATTGCAACAACAGCCAATTACCAAACTATCTTGGAAGATATTGAAGCTACCGACTTAGGAGTTTCTACCAAAACAATTGCCTCTTATTTAAATGCATTACGACGAATTTTCGTAGTTGAAAATTTGCCTGCTTGGTCGCCTTCCCTGCGCTCAAAAACAGCCATTAGAACCTCTGAAAAGAGGCATTTTGTTGACCCTTCAATTGCTACAGCAATAATGAGAATAAACCCAGAAGGTGTTTTATCCGACTTTGAATACTTCGGTTTCCTTTTCGAAGCACTTTGCACCAGAGATGTGCGAATTTATGCTCAGGCTATTGATGGAGATGTGTTTCATTATCGTGATAAAAGTGGCCTAGAAGCCGATTTAATTGTTCGACTTCGCAATGGAAAATGGGGTGCAATTGAAGTAAAACTTGGTCATAAACAAATTGAGGAGGCAGCAAAAAACCTTTTGGAATTAAAGGCAAAAATCGATGACAAAAAAATGGGTGAGGCCTCCTTCTTAATGATTATAACTGGAGGGCAATTTGCCTATCAACGCAAAGATGGCATTTGGGTAGTACCAATTGGTTGCCTTAGAGATTAGTTTAGGTATGAGTTATGAATGATAAGTTACCCATTCTTCATTTAGAAAAGATTTCCGAATAAATATTTTCTATCGCTTCATATTCTGCCTCTGTAATTTCATCAAATAATTTTTTTCTTCGATTTGGAAAAACCCCTTTGTTTTGATGAAGATACATAATAACATTACTTAATCGCTTGTCTGGCATGTCTATTAATAGTTGAAGTTCCTTTTTTAGTTCGTCGTAGCGTTCCAGAAAATAAAGTTCTTCAACTAAGTCTTCTTGTATAGTTGAGAATATAGTTTTAGCAAGGTATTCACATTGCATGGTAAGATCAGGGTATCTAAAATACGGACTTACTTCATCTGCATTTTCAATATTCAAATCACCGCTTGCTAAAATAGTAAATCGAACACGTTGCATCAATGGTTTTGAATAACGCTCAAGTATCCTATCATACTCCGCCATATTTTGTACCATGTTCGCTGATACTGGTATAATAAATCCTTGTTCTGCCAACCCATCTCGGGTTAGCATGTCGTGAATTAAAAAACGGTGGATACGTCCGTTTCCATCTAAAAAGGGGTGTATAAAAACAAATCCAAAGGCAATTATTGCAGCACGAACCACTTCTGGACTACCGATTGTTTTCTCCTCTGTAGTTATAAGCCCTTTCATCATAGAGCCAACCATACTTGGCGGTGGACATACATAATGATAAATTTCTTCGCCACGATAATTGGTCTGCCCAATGTAATTTTGAAAATCTCGAAAACCAGGCTGGGCATAGCGAGGGTCTACTATAGCATTTTGTAGCGTGGTTAAACTCGGTTCAGACATTACCTCAGAAAAAGGTTGTTTCCCAGCTTGATAGAGTATATTTACAAAACGTTCCATACGATCAGGCGATGGTTTTTCGCTTTCAATTTCGTAAGATGATCGGGTTTCTTTCCGATACAAATATTGGCTTGCACGCTGAAATATTTCGGGCGAATAGTCTTTTTTAAGCCCTTCAATTTCATTTCTAATGTCCTTGTTAAGTAGTACTTTTAATGCTTGCGTTTTTCTTAACATAGGGCAAAACGCTGGAACACCTAATAAATTATCATTGATACACCAGCGGGTATTTTTTATTATTTTGCCAGTTATATAACGGTCTGAGTCAAGTAAATCGATATAATTACCTCGAAATTCCTGCTTAATTTTTATTTTTTTATTGGTTAACCATTCATATAAATAACCTATCCTTCTAGTATAACGACCACCTGGGTTTTCGTAAATATAATTGAGAAGTTCTTGCTCTTCCATCTTATAGCATACTGCTGCCAAAAGGTCAAGATTTAAATCATCATATTTTAACATGAATTCAATATGACTCATCACCCTATTCATCTCAGGAGCATACTTAGGTCCATAAGTTTGCTCTATGCTGCCGTCTATAGCCAATTCTATCTTATCCCTTGTGCCAATGTACGACCGATGGGTTATCTGATAATGACTCAATTCAAAATGTTCTACCAACCATAGACTTCCTGCTTTTTGTAATGCCATAAGTTGAGGTAAATTAGCTATTTGTGCGGTAAATGTAATAAAATATTACAATACTTAGGTAAAATTAATATTAAATTGAATATTTCCTAGAGATTGCAGTAAATCGACTATTTAAAAAGTAAAACATATATTTTAACAACATACTGCAGTAAAAAAAATATATTGAATAATAGCCCAGCGCCTTTAGGTCGTTTCTAAATCTGCTTACCCAGGAAATTTATCTATGGTCTATGGACTCTACCACCGCCTTACAAACATACGCCACCATCTCCCTCGTCATTTCTGTATGCATAGGTAAGGATAAAACGGTTTGAACCAACTCCTCCGACACCGGAAAGCGCTCCACCCCATCCCAATACTTGGCAAATGCCTTT
>JBIKKC010000066.1:0-10808 GCA_044360615.1 Bacteroidia bacterium
ATACCACCAGGTAGGGGTGCTTTTCCCGCATTGCCATCATTCTCCCATGCCTCCTGATTTAACTGCAACCATTCTTGATTGTTTAACATTCTTGGACGTGCAGTTGGCACAGAAATACCCGATTTAGCCATAGCGCCAAATTTCCAACCCTTTCCCTTGCCGCGTTTAGTAGTTACTAAAATAACTCCATTCGCTCCTCTCGAACCATAAATAGCATTAGCGGCAGCATCTTTTAACACTTCCACGCTTTCAATATCATCTGGATTAATAGACGCTAATGGATTATTATTCATACCACCAGAATTACCGGTTATAAATAAATCTTGTGTAACAGGGATTCCATCCACCACATATAAGGGTTCACCGCCAGCACTTACAGAAGATATCCCTCTTATTCTAACAAAGGAAGCAGAACCTGCTAATCCGCTTCCTAACGTAACCTGCACGCCAGGCGCTTTACCTTGTAATGCCGCTTCAAAACTAGGCACCGGTAAATCATTCAATTCCTTTCCTCCAATTTTACTTATCGAACCTGTAATTTCTCGCTTCCGTTGCACACCATAACCTACAACCACCAATTCATCCATTTGCTTTCTGTCTTCCTTCATTATTACAGAAATACTAACATCAGCTGTTCCTAAAGTTACCTCTTTAAAAGCAGTTGCCAAACCAACAGATGAAATCTTTAATTTGTAATTTCCAGGTTTAAGCTTTCTCACTTCAAAAGCGCCCAAAGCATCTGAAACCGTTCCATAACTTGTTCCAACAACTTGAACAGTAGCCCCAATAACTGGCTCATTTTGTTCATCTTTAATGCTACCTCGAATGCTCTGAGCCATCGAGAAACCACTGATGAAAAATAATAAAAAAAGGTTTAGTAAGCGTTTATTCATGGAGGCAAATTAATTAAAGTTTGGAAAAAAAAACACCATAATAAAAAAAATATTTTGTGTTTTTAATAAAAGTTTTATTTTGCGCATACAATCTATATTATTAATTAAATATGAAAAAATTATTACTAATGACTGCTGCTCTTGTTGCTACTACGGGAGTATTTGCGAGAAAAGTTAAAATCCAAGTAGACATGACAGGCCAAACCGTTAGCAGTAATGGTGTGCATGTAGCAGGTAATTTTCAAACAGGTAATGCAAACTTGCCTAGTTGGAACCCAGGTGCAATTAAATTATCTACAGTGAATGGAATGGTGAGAGATACCATTGTTGATTTAGCTGGCGGAAAAGTGTACGAGTTTAAATTCATCAACGGTAACCAGTGGAGTGATAACGAAAGTGTTCCTGCTATCAGCCAAGTTGGCGGAGGAAATAACAACCGTTGGGTTTGGGTTGGTGAGGGTACTGACACATTGGTTCTACCTGCAATTAAATTTGGAGGCTCTGCTCCAGTTGGCCAATATGCCGTTAAATTAAAAGTGGATATGGCGTTAACAGCTTCAGTAGATACAAATGGTGTTCATGTGGCTGGTAACTTCCAAGGATGGACTCCAGGAAAAACAAGGTTAGTTAACTATTCTGGTGATGGAAAATTTGAAAGTACAGTTTACCAAGTTATTGCCTATACAGGCATGGATACTTTAAACTATAAATTTTTAAATGGTAACGCTTGGGGTAAAGATGAATCAGTACCTAGCGAGTGTGCTGTAGATAACAATCGTCGTGTTATTCTTGGAATGGCCGATAAAAATGTAGATGCAGTTTGCTATGCTAAATGTGGTGTTTGCAAAGTTGTACCTAAATATAATATTACCTTCAATGTAGATGTAGAAAGCATTTGTGGCGTTGATTCAGTTGACGTTGCTGGTGGTTTATTAGATGGTAGCTGGGGCGATGGCAACAAAATGACCCGCGTTGGATCTACCAACAAATGGACTGGTTCTCAAGCAAATTTAGATTCTGGTGCAACTGTTCAGTTCAAATATCGTTACTACAAAAATGGCATTAGAAACTGGGAGCAAATTGCTTCTCCTTCTGGAAACCGTGAAATTAAACTAACCTCAAATACTACACTTGATGCAAATTGCTTTAACACTTTCACCAATTGCAGCCCTCGTCCTGCTAACCAAACTGTTACTTTCAAAGTTGACCTTTCAAACGTTACGCCTAATGGCAATCAATATGTAGTATTAGATTACCTTGGAGATGCTAAATCTAGTGCTATTCGCATGAGCCCAATGGCTGGTTTCCCTCAAGTTTACATGACAACTGTAAAAGATGTTTGTAACGGAACTGTTTACTGGTACTTTATGAATGGTGATAGCTCTGTTGAAGACAATAAAGAAAAATTCGCTGATACTGCAGATCGTGCTTGCACTAAGCCAAATGGAGTGGGTGGATTTAACCGTGAATTTTTAAGAACAACTGGAAACCCACAAACACTTTATTACTACTTTAGCTCTTGCAAAACAAGTACTACTAGTGTAACAGAAACAGCAAATATTTCAGAAAACATTCGCTTGTATCCTAACCCTGCAAGTGCATACACCGTAATAGAATTTAACGACAATGCTAGCACACACCAAGTTCAGGTAATTGATATTACTGGTCGTGTAATCCGCATTATCGACAACCATAAGTACAATACGCTACGCATAGATAGAGAGGAATTAACTTCTGGCGTTTATTTTATCAATGTAAAAAATGAATTGAACCAAACTGGTTCTGTTAAATTAATTATCGAATAATTTTTCATTATTCTTTCCTAAAAGCCCCGACTGTTAGTCGGGGCTTTTTTATTTAATAAGGTTTTGAATTATATTTCCGAAAAATTAATGGTAATGAATAAAATATACAGCTTTTTATTGCTTGCATTGCTTACTTTAAATGCGATGGCAGAGCCGCTCCTTGTTAATTCTCCAGATGGTAATTTAACACTAGCTTTCGACCTACTCAACGGAAAACCCAACTACGCTTTAAGCTACAAGAAAAAAGCCATCATAGAAACCTCTACCTTAGGTTTTAAAATTAAACAATCACCAGATTTTGGTTCAAAATTTATACTAGAGAAAAATGAAGCGAGAGCCTTTACTGAAAACTGGACGCCCGTTTGGGGAGAAGTGAAAACCATTAAAAATAACTATAACGAACTTATTGTAACGTTAAGAGATAATGCAGAAAAGTCGCATGTTATACAAATTGTTTTTAGAGTGTTTAATGATGGGCTTGGTTTTAGATATGTGTTTCCAGAACAAGCTAATTTACTGCATTTTATTATTGAGGAAGAACTCACTAGTTTTAACTTGAGCGGCGACCATAAAATTTGGTGGATGCCTGGTGATTTTGACACCAATGAATACAATTATTATACTTCCAAAATATCTGAAATAGCCAGTATGGCAAAGAAAAGAGATGGAGCTATTTTTACCGCAACACCTATTGAAGGAGCATTTGTACAAACACCTTTAATGGCAAAATCTACAGATGGTATTTATATAAATATCCATGAAGCCGCTCTTATAAACTACCCTTGTATGGATCTTAAATTTGATGTGCAAACCTTTGAAGCCACAACCAAATTAGCACCAGATGCTGTAGGAAATAAAGCCTATATGAGAGCCCCTGCACAAACTCCTTGGAGAACTATTGTTGTAAGTGATGATGCAAGAAAAATTCTTGAATCTAAACTCATTTTAAATTTAAATGAACCTTCTAAAATCACCGAAACTTCTTGGATCAAACCTATGAAATATGTGGGTATTTGGTTAGAAATGCATTTAGGAATTTCTACTTGGGATTATGCAGGCCAACAATCTGCCTCTGATGCTGGTAGTGATGGAAAAACTACTAAAAAAGTAAAACATGGTGCAACCACAGAAAATACTAAAAAGTACATCGACTTTGCCGCCCAAAATGGCTTTGGTGGAGTTTTGGTAGAAGGTTGGAACGAAGGTTGGGAAGATTGGTTTGGGCAGTGGAAAGAAGACGTTTTTGACTTTGTTACACCTTACCCAGATTTTGATGTAAAAGGATTAAACCAATACGCCAGAAGCAAAGGATTAACTTTAATTACACACCATGAAACTAGTGGTAGTGCCACCAATTACGAAAGATGGATGGATACCGCATATCGTCAAATGAATGCTTATGGTTCTGTGGCGCTCAAATCTGGTTACGTTGGAAAAATTATCCCAAGGGGCGAATACCACGATGGCCAATGGATGGTTAACCATTATAATAGAGCTATTTCTAAAGCAGCAAATTACAATATTATGGTAGTAGCACATGAGCCAGTTAGGCCAACAGGTTTGCACAGAACTTATCCAAACTTTATGGCGGCAGAGGCAGCGCGCGGACAAGAATTTAATTTTTGGAGCGAAGGCAACCCACCAGAACATGAAACTATTTTACCATTTACACGCATCATGGGCGGCCCAATGGATTACACACCAGGAATTTTTAAAATTAAAAAAAGCTATTATGTACCTGGTGCAAAAGAACAAGTGCATACTACATTAACCAAACAACTAGCTTTGTATGTTACCTTATATAGCCCAGTGCAAATGGTTACCGATTTGCCAGAAAATTATACGGCTAAACCAGATGCTTTCCAATTTATTAAAGATGTTGCCGTAGATTGGGATGATACCAAAGTCTTGTTAGCCGAACCTGGCGATTACCTAGTTACTGCGAGAAAGGCCAAGGGTACAAACAATTGGTTTGTAGGAGGCATTTCAGATGAAAATGAACGTGAACTAACTGTTGATTTTAGCTTTTTAGATAAAGGCAAAAATTATGAACTCATAGTTTATAAAGATGCTAATGATGCGAGTTGGGATAATAACCCAGAAGCATACCAAATAGAAAAGTTAAGGGTGAACCAAAAAACAAAACTTAAAGTTAAAATTGCTCGTGGTGGCGGTTTTGCCATGAGTATAAAAATGCAATAAGTATTACTGTCTATTTCCTAACTCAACTTTAACCCATTAAATGGCAAATGGGGATAATTAGGTTTCGGTCTGAACCAAATCCAAATTAGTTTCGTTTAGTTTAAAAACAACTATGCGCAGCTTAATAAAAATAGATATACTTAGCAGGATAGGCGGAGGCGATTGGAAGCAGCTAACTTGGTTGCCTGCAAAATTATTAATCCTACTTTTGATATTGTTAGCAAGCTCTCAAAAATCAAAAGCCCAACAAACCTTAACTTACACAGACGAAATACGCTTTTACAATAGAGCGCTTGAATTATTTGATAAAGAAAAATTTGCCACCGCGCAAAAGCACTTTAATTGGTATCAGCAAATTAGTAAAGACCCGTTTAACAAAATAAACGCCCAATACTATAGCGCGGTTTGCGCCATGGAACTCTTTAATACAGATGCGGAAAATTTGCTATTAAAAGTTGCTAACCAACATCCTCAGCACCCTAAAGCCAAGTTAGCAATTTTCCAATTGGGTAAATTACACTACAGAAATAAGAACAATAAACAAGCGGTTAAATATCTAGAACAAACACAAATCGCTTACCTCAAGGGGCCGGATAGTAAAGAATATTATTTCATTTATGGCTATTCCCTGTTTAAACTAGATCGCTTTGAAGATGCCAAAAACGCCTTTGCCAAAATTAAAGACGAAAAAACCAAATACTACGATGCTACCAATTATTATTATGGGTATGTGTGTTATCGTTCTGGAGCATTTGACGAAGCCTTAGAACATTTCTCAAGAATAAAATACCATAAAACTTTTGGCCCATTAGCAGCTGTTTATGTGGCTCAAGTCTATTTTAGTAGAGGCCAATATGAGGAGGTAATTGCCTTTGCCGATACTATTAAAAATAATGAGGTTGCCAATGATGTGGCAGGTATAATTGGCCAATCGCACTATTTATTAGGACAGTATAAGGAAGCCGTTCCACACTTGGAACAATTTATGCAAGCAGCACCCGTGGTGCCAAGTAATACCGATTACTACATGTTAGGTTATGCCTATGCACAAACAGGGGAACATGATAAAGCCTTGAACCAATTCCTGAAAATGGAGGAAAAACAAGACTCGCTACAACCATACGTTTTTTACCAAATGGGCAATAGCTTTTTAAAACTAAATAAAAAACCGCAAGCCCTTAGTTCTTTTGAAAAGTGTTACCAAGCAGATAGCACTGGCAACCTTGCTTCTATCAGTTTATTTACAGCTGCTAAAATTGCAGACGAGTTAAACCTTCAAGGCCTTGCAATGCAGAAATATGTGAAATATATTGACATTTTTTCTGAGAAAGACCAAAACTTAGAAGCAACTGCTGCACTAACAACCGAAGCCAGAAGCAATCTGGCTAACCTATTATTAACCGCTAAAAACTATAGGGAAGCACTTCGAATTCTCGAAGGAATAAAGAAACCCAATACTCAAGACTTAACAAACATACAAAGAGTAAGCTATTACAGAGCAGAAGAACATTATCTAAATAATAATTTCACTGAAGCAAATGAGCTATTTACAAAAGCTGCTAGTGTTAATTACGACAAAAAAATTAACGGTTTAGCCAATTTCTGGTTAGCAGAAATGGATTACAAGAATCAACTTTACCAAGAATCAATTAACCACCTTAAGAATTTCCAAAATTACCCTGAGGTGCACAGCACAAGGTTTTACCCTATTTCATTCTATAACTTAGGTTATGCCCACCTTAAATTAAGTGAGTATGAAAAAGCAGTGAATAGCTTTACGCTTTATGTTGAAAAGGACAAGGATGCGAGCAACCCAGAGGTTTACACAGATGCAGTAGTAAGAACTGCGGATTGTTATTTTGCTGACAGAAAATATCAAAAAGCCATTCAATACTACCAACTCATGTTAGATAAAAAGATGAATGGTGGCGACTATGCCTTATACCAACAAGCAATGATTCTAGGTGTGTTAAACAACAATCAGGAGAAGATTGCAAAACTAAGTCAATTAGAAAAAACCTATCCAAAATCACCTTACATAGACGATGCCGTTTATGAACTAGCAGATATCCATTTGAAATCTGAAGCCTATGAAAAAGCAATAGTATCTTTTGATAATATCATAAAAAATTATCCGCGCTCCATTTATTTAAGGAAATCAATGCTCAATAAATCTTTGGCCTTATTTAACCTCAAAAAAGATGAGGAAGCCTTAGAAGTAATTAAAAAATTAATAACAGATTACCCTAATAGCGATGAGGCAAGAGCAGCGTTACCATTGGTTCAAAACATTTTTGTGAACCAAGGAAAAGGAGAAGAATACCTAGATTTTATTAAAGTACTACCGAATGTAGTTGTTTCTGCCTCTACCCAAGATTCTTTAAGCTACGAATCGGCATTTAATAATTACCAACGCGCCAATTACGACAAGGCAAGTAAGGGTTTTGGTAGTTATATTAATAAATTCCCTGGAGGCTATTTTATTCTGAAAGCCAATTATTTCAAAGCAGAAAGTGACTACCAGTTAAAGAAATATGACGATGCTTTAGTAGGATATGAATATGTAGCCAATTCTTTACGCAGTGTATTCTCTGAAAGAAGCACAAGGCAAGCTGCAGTATTAAATTATGTTAAGAAAAATTATGAAAAGGCACTCGAATTTTATTTAGCACTCGAAAGAATAGCCAGCAATAAAGACAATCTTCAAATAGCCTTAATTGGACAAATGAGAAGTTGCTCTATTCGCGGTTTGATTGATTCTGCTGCTTATGCGTCTCAAAAATATTTAGGCTCACCAATTGCCCAAAAAGACGGTGTAATAGAAGCACAAACTAATTTGGGTAGATACTATATTAAATATAATCAATTTGATTCGGCTCAAACCGCCTTTAATGCTGTGCTTAAAGAAACTAAAACAATTTATGGCGCCGAGGCCAAATACAATATTGCCTTTATTCAATACCAAAAGAAGGACTATAAAAATGCACAGAAAACCATTTTCGAACTCAACGATAAATTTGGAGCCTTTGAACAATGGGTAGTTAAAGGGTTTATACTTTTGGCTGACACCTATACAGCGCAAAAAGATTACTTCCAAGCCAAAGCAACGCTACAAAGTATTATTGAAAATACAGATGACCCAGAGGTTTTAAAAACCTGTAAAGCTAAGATAAATGAAATCGTAGAATTAGAAAAAGTCCAAAAATCTGATTCGCGCAAACAAATTGAACAACGCATTAACTCAAGGGAGAAATAATTATGAAGTCAATAATAAAATTAACACTCTTGGTAACGATAATACTGCTTAAATCTCAAGTCCTATTGGCCCAAAATCAAGACAGTTTGCTTAGAGATAATGTAATAGATGTAGTTAAAACGTTTCAACCAGTATTGTCTGATGCCATTAGAATACCTGTGCAACCAAATCCAGAAAAACCTGAAATAAAAAAACCTAATTTTACCTACCAAATATCTCCCGCAAATATCGCTGTACCTCCAACCATTTATACCATTAAACCATTAGCTTTAGGAACCATGCTTTTACCTAAACTACAAAATAATTATGTACGAATTGGGTATGGAAATTACAACATGCCAATGGGAGAAATCTATTTAGGCTCTGTTAGAAACAAACAATACCAAGCTGGCTTTTTTGCCAAACATTTATCGGGCAATGGCGATTTAAATTACAACAACTTTTCAAACAATACGGTTTATGGGTATTTTAAAAAGTTTAATAGTAAAGGCGTTTTCGAAACCGATGCATATTACCATAGGAATGTGGTGCGCTTATATGGAGGGCAGAATGAATTATTGCCAGAAAATAAAGAACCTAAACTTGTTTACAACACCTATGATTTTAAAACCAATTATCACAATTTAAGCTCAGATAGCAATGGCTTAATCTTTAGAACAGATCTTAACTATTATCATTTTAATAACCCAGGCACCCTGCAAGAAAATGATGTACACCTAAAGGCTAAACTCAATAAAACCATTTCTCTGTTACCTATAGAATTGGAAACAGGATTGCGGTTAAATAACAATAAAATAAACCAACCTTTATCGGCAGCTGAGCTGGATTTCAGAAGAATATTCTTCGACTTTAATCCGCAAATTTATATGAGGGCCAAATCATTTTATCTACAAGGTGGATTTAATGCTACTGTTTATGCCGATAGTACAAATACCAATACGTATATCTTCCCAAAGGCAGAAGGCGGCCTTCACTTAATTCCTAGCAAATTAACTGTACTGGCTGGCTTTAAAGGAAATTTACAACCCAACACCTATAGAAGTATTTTAACAGAAAATCCTTTCGTTACCCAAATGCCTTTGTTAAATA
Source organism: Bacteroidia bacterium (assembly GCA_044360615.1). Lineage (GTDB taxonomy): Bacteria > Bacteroidota > Bacteroidia > UKL13-3 > UKL13-3 > B1. The sequence goes on from JBIKKC010000066.1 coordinate 9,246, forward strand.
CCATCAATCGTTTCGAAATTTATGGTGGTTTTAAAGGTGAAATCACACCTCAATTGGCCTTCTATTTAATGGGTTCAAGCGCTAAAATTGAGAACATGCTGTTCTATACTTTCGACTCAGCTAATGCCAATCAAATTGCTACTTATGAAACCACCAAGGCAAACCTAACAACCCTAAAAGCAGGCATAAATTATCAATGGGCAGAAAAATGGCGCTCTGGTTTAAATATAGGTATTTTTAATTACGACTTGAACCAATTAAAGCAAGCTTACTCAAGACCAGAATTTGAAACCAAGTTTAATACAACCTACAATATAGGTGATAAGTTTCTGGTTAAACTCGACATCTATTATTGGGGTAAACGCATGGGAAGATCGGATGCCTTGCAAGCCGATGGAACAGTAAACACCAGCGATTTTGAAATGGATCCTTTTACAGATTTAAACCTAGGAATTGACTATCGCTACAATAAAAGCTTTTCGGCCTTTGTTCAATTTAACAATATAGCTAATAACCGCTACCAAAGATTTTATGCCTACCCTGTATATGGCATAAATGTATTAGGTGGCTTTACATTTACATTCTAAAATTATAACCAATGGGATCATTTAAAGTAAAAGGTGGAAACCAATTAAAAGGTGAAATAATTCCTCAAGGTGCCAAAAATGAAGCCTTGCAAATTATCTCTGCAGTGCTCTTAACTGCAGAAACAGTAGAAATTTCTAATATCCCGAATATTAGAGATGTTATGAAACTTATTGAACTTCTTGGAGAAATGGGCGTAGAAGTAAATAAGGTTAACGAAGATACCTATACCTTCAAGGCTGCAAATGTTAACTTAGAATATTTGTTAAGCGATGATTTTAAACAAAAGGGTGCTAGCCTTCGTGGTTCCATTATGATTATTGGACCATTATTAGCCCGCTATGGAGTAGCCTACATACCAGAACCAGGAGGAGACAAAATTGGCCGACGCCCAGTAGATACCCATTTAAGAGGATTCCAAAATTTAGGAGCCACCTTTGAACATCTACACCAAGAGCGTTTCTATAAAATAAATGGCAAAGATTTAAAAGGAGCTTACATGCAATTAGAGGAAGCCTCTGTTACTGGTACTGCAAATATTTTAATGGCTGCTACCCTAACTAAAGGACGTACTTCAATTTATAATGCAGCCTGCGAACCCTATATTCAGCAATTGTGCAAAATGCTTATCAGTATGGGTGCAAAAATCTCTGGTGTTGGTTCAAACCTACTTATAATAGATGGCGTTAATGAACTTGGCGGCTGCCAGCACCGCATGTTACCCGATATGATTGAAATAGGCAGCTTTATTGGCCTTGCTGCTGCCACCAATTCTGATATAACCATCAAAGGTTGTGGCGTAGAACACCTAGGTATCATTCCTAAAATCTTTCAACGCCTTGGCATAAAAAAGGAAATTACCGGCGATGATATTCGCATTCCTCAACAAGATTCTTATGAAATTGAAACTTTAATTGATGGTTCAACCTTAACCATAAAAGATGGTATTTGGCCTGCCTTTACTCCAGATTTAATTTC
>JBIKKC010000243.1:0-3411 GCA_044360615.1 Bacteroidia bacterium
TTTAAATAATGAAACAGGTCTTTCATTAAATAGGGAACATTTTTAAATGGAGGAGCAACGTGCTCTATTTTTGTCCCTTTTACAATCCCAACTCCCTGTTTTCTGTATTTTCCAGCACTTTCATCTAAACCATTCATTAATTCCAAATGTGCCTTCAAAAAGCTTTTTTCGGAATAAAACTTATACCTGTTTAAATTATCATAAACTTTAATTGCATTCAATACTTCCTGTATATCTTTCTTTGGACCAACTACTCTTTCCTTTTCAATTAATGCGGTAATTTGTTCCTCCGTTAAGGTATTTCCCTCAATCTTAAGTGAGGAGTGAATTGTTTTTATCCTATTCTGCTTGCGCAGTTGGGGAGATTGTTTATTAAGGTAGTTGGCATTTACTTCACCAATTTGCACAGAAATTGTACTTATTTGCTTTAAAATCTTTTGTGTAATGTCGTAAGGCGGCCTCATTTGATAGTATCATTTGATAGTATCAAAGATGCTACTTTTTTGCGGTGGTCCAAAATTTTTTTGCCACAAGCCAGCATGATTAATCTTCTAACCCCACTTCTCTTTTAAGTGCTTTATGGTTTCACCCATAATTACCTTCAGTTGATCTTGGTTAATGTCGGATAGCTTTTTGATATACAAGCAGGCCTTACCCATTTTAAATTTGCCAAGGTTTTCTAATAAATGTGCATGATCATCGCTTCCGGTGTAAACATATAAAGAGATGGCCGCCTTGCGTGGCGAAAATCCCACCAAGGGCCAATCGCCTTGCTGTGTGCTCCGATCCGATTTATAATGGTAGCTGCCAAATCCTATCATGGTGCTGCCCCACATTTTAGGTTCAAAACCGGTAAAGTCTTGCATGAGTTTCAATAACTCAAAACTGTCTTTTTTCTTTTGCTCGGTATCTGCAAAGGCATTTATAAATTCTACAACCGATGCATCTGTTTTCTTTGTTTTTATTTCTGCCATAATATTACAAGCCTAAATAAACTGTTGCTAATTTACAAACCCAAAACTTGCATTAATTTGGCATAGCCTGTTTTACTTACTGGAATCTTTTGAGCATTCTTTAGAATAAACGGCAGAATTAAGACGATGAAATCAATTACCAGTTAAATCCTTAATTTCGCTGCTCAATTTTAACTAAACCATGAAATTATTTGGCGTGTTTGCAGGTATTATGGGCGTAATAGCGTTGGCATTTATTATCTCACTTTTTTTCCCAAAAACTTACAGAATAGAAAGAAGTACAGTAATAAACAGGCCCGTTTACGAATCTTATGCGTATATGAACAATATAAACAATTGGGCAGATTGGAGTCCATGGAATAACAGCCTCGACAGTTCTATGAAAAGCTTCTACAGTCCTAATACCATTGGCATTGGCGCTACACATTACTTTAGGGGAGATTTGGTTGGCTTAGGAAGGTTTAGAATAAGTTCTGGTGTATTAAATGAAATGATTCATTACGACCTAAGCATTAACGATGGCACCATGCACAGTGAGGCCACTTTTTATTTTAGGAATGTGGGTGGTAAAACACATTTAATGTGGGTAGACTCTGGCGATGTAGGGATGAATCCCATTTACCGTTACATGCTACCTAGCAAAATTTCTGGTACCGAACAGGCTTTTGAAGAAGGCTTAATGATGATTAAAAGAGCCGCGGAAAGTAAAAAAATGCCTTAGCAATTAGCTTGCCTTATTTCTACGCTCTTCTACCTTGCCCACCACAAGTATACTAATTTCGAAGAGGGCATAAAGTGGTAAAGCCATCATAACCATACTGGCAATATCTGGAGAAGGCGTTAATAAGCCAGCCAAAATTAAGATAACTACTATGGCATACCTACGAGATTTACGCATGAGCGCGCTACTTAGGATACCAATTTTAGCTAAAAAATAGGCAAGCACTGGCATTTCAAATATGAGTCCGGTAGCAAAAGTTAGCGTAGAGATAAAAGAAACATACGACTCTAAGTTAATCTCGTTACTAACCAACTCACTTACCCTGTAGGAACCCAAAAAGTTAACCGACAAAGGCGTTAAAAAGAAGTAGCCAAAAAGGATTCCAATAAAAAATAAACCAGAGCTAAAAAACACGAAACCTCTGGCATATCTAATTTCTTTTAAACTTAAAGCAGGTTTAACAAAAGCCCAAAACTGCCATAAAACAAAAGGGAACGCAATGATAATACCAGCTATAAAAGAAATAAAAATGTGTTGGGTAAATTGGCCTGTTATATCAATATTGGAAAGCACAAAGCCAATTTCTTTAACGCAATATTCATCAGAATTAAGTAGCCAATAACTAAACTCACACATTCTTTGGTAGGTCCAGAAATCTGGATGAATAGGACCAAATAAAATGGTATCGAATAAGAGAGATTTATTAAAAAAGACCACTACTGCACAAACCAAAATAGCAATAGCCGAGCGCACTAAATGTTTTCTTAGCTCATCAATATGATCGAAGAAACCCATTTCTTTCTCTTCTGGCTTGTAGTCGTCTTGGTCTAAAGGCATTGTTTATTTTGGTGCAATATTAGGATAAAATAAAAGGGTGCGCAAATTTAATAAGACCGCAGCGCAAACCTAAATAGCCAAGTAAATCTAAAGTTTACTTAGATTCAATGCCTAAAATTTCCTAAGCCAAACTATCTGCCAACGAATTTTGATAAATGTTTGCAAAATCAACTGTGTTGCCAAAATCTGCACCATTTACTTTGATGCCATTTGTGCTTACCGTTCCTAATTTTTCAAAGGAAGTGTTGAGGCTATGCAATAGGCTTTCTACCGCGGCTAATTGCGATGCGTTTACACTTATTACCACTCTACCTTGTGCCTCCCCAAATAAAAAGGCATCAACTCTACTACCAGGCGTTTGATTGATTTCAAAGCCTAGGTTATTTGTAAATGAAGACTCTAATAAGCAAGTCATTAATCCTCCCTCACTCACATCATGGGCGCTTTGGATCAAACCGGCACCTATTAATTTTAACACGGCTTGTTGCATGTTGTATTCTTGGTCTAAATCGAACCAAGGCGCTGGAGATTGTGCTACTTTTAAGTGATGCGCCAAATAATGTGAGCAGCCTAAATCATTTTGGGTTTCACCCAACATCACAATTACATCGCCTGCTTGTTTAAAGTTTAAGGTCATGTGTTTTGAACCTTTTGGCAATAAGCCTACCATGCCAATGGTTGGCGTAGGAAACACTGCATTGTCGTCTGAGCTTTGGTTGTAAAAACTTACATTACCACCTGTTACTGGTGTGTCAAATTTCTTGCAAGCCTCGCCCATGCCTTTAATGGCATACACAAATTGGTAATACACTTCTGGATTGTATGGGTTACCAAAGTTTAAGCAATTGGTAACACCGGCCGGTTCTGCTCCACTGCACA
>JBIKKC010000067.1:0-10773 GCA_044360615.1 Bacteroidia bacterium
GTTTAACATAGCTGCTAGGTTTTGATTTAGTCTGCTTTGCAAGGCTGCTCCACCTAAATAATCTCTATTACTTTTTGTAAAACTAGAGACAATGGATCCAGCCTCTACAAGTGTTTCATGTAAATGATAATTCTCTGAACATAATAATACAGTTACTACCTCTCTTTGGGGAAGCAATAGGTTTACATCGAGATGATGGTAACCAATATAACTGATATGAATAAGCACAGAGGTGCCAATCAGAGAATCTAGGTAAACTAAACCTTGATCATCTGTTAGATGTGCATGCCCGTGTTTATGCAATACCACAGTAGCACCTTGTAAAGGTTCGAGCGTTAAACTATCTAAGACTTTAAGCTGTATTTTTTCGCTCTTCTTAATTTGTGCTAAAAGCAAAAAAGGAGATACGAAAAACAGCATAAAGACTAAAACGCCCTTAAATTGTTTATTCAGAGTAAAATAATTTTTGGAATTAAGAATTAAGCTAAAGCAGGCAGGTAATTCTTTGGCGGACCTTTGTTAAAAGGTAAGGTTAAACGAGGTGTGGAATTAAAAATCTGTATTACACATCTGATCTCATCTTTAAAAAGTGTGAGCCCAACTGAAGTAAAAGTTGCTGGCTCATAATGTTTGACAAAATGAAACTGGCATGTAAAACAATCTGGTATGGGATTATTTAAATGTTGCTTGTGCTCACAATTATTTTTTAAGCCCTCTTGACAAAAAACATCGTCTAATTCGCAATGATGGGCAGCACTTGAGTTATTTAAGCTAGCTTCAAAATGTTCCTCTTCCTCATGCACATGCAGCGCATTATAAGGCAGCAAACTAAAAAGTAATACTGCTAATAGAACTAAGGAAATGGGTTGTTTTACTAACTTCAACTTTGCAAAGTTAACCCAATAAAATTAAGCAAACAACCCTTTATGTAATTAGTTAAAATGCTTACAATGATGGGAGATTAAACGCTTAAATACGTAAAAATCAGTTTATTTAAATTTTATGTCATAAATTTAAAATGCTGTTATAAACACTTAAATAATGGCAATTACGCTTATTTTTGCAGACAATTTTTTTGTATGAGTAGAATAATAAAAGCCGAAACAGGAAATAAATTAAGTTGTAAAGGTTGGGTTCAAGAAGCTGCCTTAAGAATGTTGCATAACAACTTAGACCCAGAGGTAGCAGAAAAGCCCGAAGATTTAATTGTTTATGGAGGTATTGGCAAAGCGGCCCGCAATTGGGAAAGTTTTGAGTTAATTGAAAAAGCATTAAGAGATTTAGAAGAGGATGAAACCTTATTAATTCAAAGCGGAAAACCAGTAGGAATTTTACCTACGCATAAAGATGCGCCAAGAGTGATAATCTCTAACAGCATGTTGGTACCCAAATGGGCTAATTGGGAAACGTTTCATGAGTTAGATAAAAAAGGCCTAATGATGTATGGCCAAATGACTGCAGGAAGTTGGATTTATATAGGCTCTCAAGGCATTGTACAAGGAACTTACGAAACTTTTGCAGAAGCTGCTCGTCAGCATTTTGGAGGTAGTTTAAAAGGTACTTTAACGGTAACAGCTGGCTTAGGCGGAATGGGTGGCGCACAACCTTTGGCAGTAACCATGTGCGATGGCGTTTGCTTGGCCGCAGAAATGGTAGAATGGCGCATCAAAAAACGCTTAGAAACGCGTTACTTAGATGTGATGAGCCGCGACATAGATGAAGCTATTGATATGGCTTTAAGAGCTAAAGCTGCCGGAGAAAGATTATCAATTGGCGTTGTATGTAATGTTATTGATTTGTTAGAGCGTTTAATTGAAAGGAATATCACTCCTGATTTATTAACGGATCAAACTTCGGCACACGATCCATTAAATGGTTATTATCCAGAAGATATTGCTGAAGAAGTATCAGATAGAATGCGCAAAACTGACCCAGATAAATATGTACGTTTGAGTTTAGATACCATGGCGCATCATGTAAAGTTAATGCTAGAATTGCAAAGTCGCGGTGCCATAACTTTTGATTATGGAAATAACTTAAGAGGCCAAGCCAAAGACCAGCGTGGAGTGGCCAATGCATTTGCTTTCCCTGGCTTTGTACCTGCGTATATTAGACCTCTATTTTGCGAAGGGAAGGGACCATTTAGATGGGTAGCATTAAGTGGCGACCCTAACGATATTTATGTAACCGATCAAGTAATGAAAGATTTATTTCCAGAAAATACTTCTTTGCATCGTTGGTTAGATATGGCCAAAGAACGAATTGCCTTTCAAGGTTTGCCAGCACGTATTTGTTGGATTGGCCAAGGAGATAGAGAAAAAGCTGCTTTGGCATTTAATGATTTAGTGAAAACAGGTAAGGTTAAAGGACCTATTGTTATTGGAAGAGATCATTTAGATACTGGTTCTGTAGCTTCTCCAAATAGAGAAACTGAGGCCATGAAAGATGGCAGTGATGCTGTTGCAGATTGGCCTATTTTAAATGCTCTCATAAATACTGCTGGAGGTGCAAGTTGGGTAAGTGTGCATCATGGAGGAGGGGTTGGAATGGGCTATAGCATACATGCTGGTATGGTAATTTTAGCAGATGGCACAGATGATGCAGCTAAAAGATTAAAGCGCGTATTGCATAATGACCCAGCTATGGGCGTGATTAGGCACGCAGACGCGGGGTATGATATAGCCATTGATACAGCTAGAAAACATAGACTTGATATAAAAGAACGTTTAAAGTAAGCTAAAAAAAAGGGTCGGAATGTAACATCCCGACCCTTTTTTAATATTACCTTTCTTTAATTACTTAGCCGCTACAACACGCACCTTAACGTTAAACATATCGCTGATAGCTTTATCTCCAATACCCTCGATGAAAGATTTTGAACCATACTTAATATCATACTTAGTTCTATCAATATCGAAGTTAGCATTTACAATAACTTGCTTTGCATTTACTACAACAATAGCTGGGAAAGTTACTTCTTGTGTAATTCCTTTGATAGTTAAATTAGCAACAATAGTGTAATTATTACCAGCCTTGTCGGCCTTCATTGGCTTAGCAGATTTAACAACTAGATTAGCGGTGTTGTACTTTTCAGTAGAGAAAAAATCATCACTCTTTAAATGACCTACCAATTTATCATGGTATTCACCTGTTAAATCAGTTGCATCAATTGAAGTCATATCTACAACTATTTCGCCACCAGTTAAAGTTTTGCCATTAGTAGTTACTACGCCTTTGCTAAAGTTGGCTACACCATAATGCTCACCTGTAACTTTAGTAGCAAGCCATTTAAAAGTTGATGCCTTTGTGTCTACATTAAATGATTCATCAGCTTTTTTAGCTGGAGGAGTTGCGATTGCAGATAATCCTAGACCTGCAACGGCTAATGTTAAAATTAACTTTTTCATATTTATTTATTTTTAGGTATTTAATTTATCTAATAGTTCGTTCAATGCTTTTGCTTCTGCCTTACTTAAATTAGTTACACGCTTTTCAAAAGCCTCAATTTTAGCATCTATCTGTTCTAACAAATTAAGACCTGCCTTGGTAATACAAACATCCATCTGCCTGCGGTCTTGTTTGCATTCATTTCTTGTAACCAAAGCTTTTTGCTTTAATTTTTCTACAAGCCTAGATGCATTGCTCATTTGATCTAACATTCTTTCTTGCAATAAACCAATAGATACTGGTTTAGTTTGTTGACCTCTTAAAATTCGCAATACATTATATTGTTGAGAAGAAATATCGTAAGGTTTAAAAAACCTTGTTTGCTCTGCTTGAATTAATCCGCCAGAGTAAATAAGATTCAACGTCAACTTATGATGTTCGTCTTTAAACTTATTCTGTTTGATAGATTCTTGAAGTGTCATTGCGAGTACAAATATATATGTATATACATATATTGTAGTTACATGAATATGCAAATAGTTTTAAAATGCTGTTCTTTAAGCGATTAAAAATTAATGAACACGCTGACCCGCTATCCAGGTTTGGGTAGCACGTAGTTTTCTTACTTGTTGCAAATCTGCTTGGAGAAGGTTAATTGGCAGCACTACAAAATCTGCCGCGGTGCCAATGGCTAGGGTTCCTTTCAGTTTTTCTTCAAAGGCTCCTTTAGCGGCCCAATAGGTAATTCCTTTAAGGGCTTCTTCTCTGCTTAAAGCATTGCTTGGTTCAAAACCACCTTTTGGATAGCCGTTGGCATCTGTTCTGGCAACAGCCGCAAAAAAGGTATAAAAGGGTGAAATATGCTCTACTGGGAAATCTGTACCTAAAGGCAACCAGCCCAATTGGTTCAGCAAGGTTTTATAAGCATATGCAGAAGTTATACGCGCTGAACCTAAACGCGCCTTTGCCCAATACATATCGCTAGTTGCATGCGTAGGCTGCACAGATGGGACAACAGCATACTTTTTAAATAAGTAAAAATCACTAGGCTGAAGAACTTGAGCATGTTCTATACGCCAGCGCCTCGAATTGTTTTCGCCTAAATATTTTCCATAAAGGTTTAATAAAATGCGGTTACTAGAGTCTCCAATGGCATGGGTGTTTAATTGATATTTATCACCGCTAGCAAGGCGTTTCACCCACGCTTCCATTTGCGGTAAGTCAGTTAATAAAAATCCATGGTGTCCTATCCTATCGCTGTACGGATGTGTTAAGCAAGCACCTCTTGAACCTAAGGCCCCATCGGCATACATCTTAAAACCAGCAACTCTTAAACGCTCTTTTTTTATTGGCCCACCCTTTTTCTCAATCCAATCATAATTTTCCTGCGTTAAAGAAAGCATCATATTTAACCTCAGTTTAAGCAATCCAACACTTTGCAAAGAATCTACCAAAGCAACCAATGGCCAATTTAAACCTGCATCGGTAAGAGAGGTGAGTCCATAAGCCAAACAAGAATCTTGTGCCTCTAATAAGGCCTTTACTTGCAAATCTCTACTAGGCTTTTCTAAGTATTTCTCAACTACCTCAACTGCATTATCAATTAAAACACCTGTTAACTTACCATTCTCCTTTAAAAATTCTCCTCCTTCAATTTTAGAATCGAGGGTAATTCCGGCTCTTTGCAACAAAAAATCATTTACCAATGCCGCATGTCCATCTACCCGTTTCAACAAAACAGGAATATCAGGAAAAGCCTGATTTAACAACGCGTTATTTGGGAAATTCTTAGTTTCAAAAACGTTTTGATCCCAACCTCTACCTAAAATAGTGGCAGTTTGCTTTAGGGTATTAAACTGCTTACATCTTTCTACAATCTCCTCTATACTTTTGGTGCCACTTAAGTCTACCATTTGCATAAACATACCCAAACCATAAAAATGGCAATGGGCATCTATAAAACCGGGATATATAAAACTCTCTTTAAAATCTAAGCTTGAATCTGCTTCAAAGTGCGCTAGGAGTTCTTCTTTGGTTCCTACTGCCAACACTTTACCATCTTTGATAACGATAGCTTCCACCACTTGTAGACTATCAGAAACCAATTGGATTCCTTTGGCAGTAATAAGCAGGTCTGCATTTTGTTTAGAGGCGCAAGACCATAAACAAAAAGATAACAACACATAGTATAGGTAAGTTAGTTTACGCATGATTCAAATTACGTTTATGTTTCCAACGACGATGGCTCCAAAGCCAATTTTGAGGTTGTTCTAAAATACTATTTTCCAACCTTCTGGTATGTTCCTCTGTAATCCAAAAGGCTTCGGTTTCATTAGGTTTATCCGTTATTAAATAAAACCTAATAGTGTAATAACCACGCTTTGTGCGAATAATATCGCCATAAACTACAGGATAATTAAATTTTTTAGCCAGCTTCTCAGCACCTAAAAATACAGGAGTATCTTGGTTAAAAAACCGCATCCAATGACAACCTTCAGAAGAGGGAGATTGATCTGCAATAAAAGTAGTAGCTGTTGGTATTTTTTTCCTACTTAACATTTCCCTTAAGGTATTGTTCATTGATATAGGATGAATACCGTGTCGAGAGCGAATATGGTACATAAACCAATCAAACCATTTGCTAGTAAGTGGATGGTACAAAACATCTACTTGAATTCCTGTTTGGTGCAAGGTTTGGCCAGCCCATTCCCAATTACCTTGATGTCCGCAAACCAAAATAACCGGACTCCCATTTAACCGATAAGGTTCAAAAATTTCTCTTCTTTCGACCTTAATATGCTTTAAATAAAAAGAAGCAGGAAGTACTGCAATTTCTATTGTTTCCAGAATTACATCAATCATATTTTGGTAATACTCAAAAGCAGTCTTATTTATCCATTGAGCATCTTTTTCTGGGAACGAGTTTCGCAAATTCTCGAACACAACGGATTTTCTATAACCAAAAACATGGAAGAGTAAAAACCTTAAAAAATCCGAGAACCAATACAAAAAAGGCCTCGGAATTAGCGCTATTAAATAAATAGGTATGCTAAAAATAATAAAATACCAACGAAAAACAGGCATATTGACTATTGACGCGAATGTAACCCTACTCTATTTCCCTCACAATCTTCAAAAATACCTGTATAGCCGAAATCCTCGCTAATTAAAGCAGATGGTCTAAGTATTTTCCCTCCAAGGATTTCGACTTTAGCCAATAAATCATTTATAGGTAAAGGTGTACTAATGTATATTAGCACCCCTTCATGAGATGGCTTATAGGCTTTATGCTGCACCAAGCAGCCCATTTGCCCCTTTATAATAGCCAATTTAAAATCACCTAAATCCTGCAAGTGAATTTTTGTCTCAAACAGCTGCTCATAAAAAGTGACGGCCCTAGCCATGCTATTAACGGGAATCTCGAACCAAGTTATCATAGATTTTTTAGTGTTAAGAATTGATATCAAACAAGAACTTAAGAATCTAATTTACCCTTATAGGTAAGCACTATTTTCTTACTATTTAAGCCATTTGGTATTACAAAAGTTTCTTTGGCTTCATATTCTCTGGCATCATCTAAATAAAAAACCTGTTCGGTAGTTCTTTTATCTCTTTTGCCTCCATGATTTAAAAAATATACCGTTTTAATTTTCACTGCACCGCTTTTACTGCTAGAGCGTTTAGAATCATAAGCCACTACTCTAATGTCGGCCTCAATGGTAATATCACTGCCAGCGAAAAGAATATTATTATTCTTACGCTTACCTTCTTTTAGTTGTACAAGCACCACTTTATCATTCTCAATATTTTTGGTGCCGTCTACCACCTTAATATTGCTAATGGTAAGTTGCGCGTAATCTTGAGCAAAAGCTAGCAATGGAAAAAATAAAAATAACAAAATAATATTTTTTTTCATACCTTTATGTTTTAAACAAACCTAATTAAAAATTATGAAAAAAAACGTATTGTTATTTACTCTAGGGGTAATGCTATCTCTAGGTATGGTTATGCTTTGGTCTTTTAAGTCGGCCGAAAAACAAGGGAATTCTTATGAATACAAGCAATTCTCTACCATTGAGTCTATTATTCCTGGAGGTATTGGCAGGAGCAGAATTTTAAGCACAGATGCCAATGGAACGCTAATAGAAAAGGACCTATTAAACTTTTACAGCATGGTAGGTATTAATTTTAGCAATGTATCTAATAATGATAAACTCATAGTAGATAAGATTAACGAGTACTCTACCGATAACTGGGAGCTTTACCAAGTTACCACAGGTAGCAGTACAAATGTTAGTAATGGAAGCACCTCTGGAGGTATCTTCATTACGAGATATTTGTTTAGGAAGGCAAAATAAAGAGATAGGTTGCGCTAATTTATTAGCACCAAGAGCAATAAGGCACTTGCACAATTAAAGAATTTTATTAGTTTTGCACTTCTCTAAAACTTTGAAGAAATTCAAGGGCCTATAGCTCATTCGGTTAGAGCATCTGACTCATAATCAGGGGGTGCCTGGTTCGATCCCAGGTGGGCCCACAAGTAAACAAAGGGGTTTCATGGTAATTACCTGAAACCCTTTTTATTTTTATTTCTTTACTTGATAGAAAAAATTCTAATCAATAGTATCTGTGCCAGCAGAATCACTATTTAACGCATCCATTTGCGACATGATAGCCGCTTCAAGAGAATCCATTGCCTTTTGATCATCACTTAATTGATTCTCAACAGCTACTTCTTCACTCTTATCTAATTTTGGCTCATTGTTACACGCTGCTAAACTTAAGCAAAAAACTAAACCGGCAAGCAAACTTATTTTCTTCATCATAATCCTTATAGGTTCAAATCGAAATTACTACAAATTACCTTAATACAAAATTTTGCCCTAAATAAACTTTACGTACCATTTCATCATCTGCCAATTCTTGGGCAGTACCACTTTTTAAAATTTTACCTTCAAATAAAAGATAAGCTCTATCTACTATACTTAAAGTTTCGTGCACATTATGATCTGTAATCAAAATCCCAATATTCTTATGTTTTAACTTAGCTACAATTTGTTGTATGTCTTCTACCGCAATTGGGTCAATACCTGCAAAGGGTTCATCCAACAATATAAACTTTGGATTAACAGCCAAAGCTCTGGCAATTTCTGTTCTTCTACGTTCGCCACCACTTAATACGTTTCCCATGCTCTTGCGCACGCGGTTCAAACCAAATTCTTCTAATAGCGATTCAAGTTTTTCTTCCTGTTCTTTGGCACTAAGTTTTGTCATTTCTAAAACTGCCCTAATATTATCTTCTATCGAAAGCGTTCTAAAAATGGAAGCCTCTTGCGCCAAGTAGCCTAAGCCCTTTTGCGCACGTTTATACATGGGCAACTTTGTAAGCTTCTCATCATTTAAATATACCTCTCCTTCATCGGGTTTAATGAGGCCTACCGTCATGTAAAACGTAGTGGTTTTTCCTGCGCCATTTGGGCCAAGCAAACCCACACATTCCCCTTGGTGTACCTCAATAGAAACGTTATCTACCACCGTTCGTTTCTTATACCGCTTCACCAAGTTTTGGCTGCGAAGAACTAGATTAGTATTAGTATGCTCTTGCTGCATTTCCTTCAATATAATTAATAAACGCTTTGTTTACTACTTTGTTACCTCCCGGGGTTGGATAATCTCCGCTAAAGTACCAATCGCCAGAATGATTAGGACAAGCAATGTGTAAGTTTTCTATACTTTGATAAATCACACTTACCTCTGCAGTAATTTCTTCTGGGGTTACTATTTGGGCAATTCTATCACTAATTTCATCATCTGTAAATTGGGCGTAAAGGTCTTTTACATAATTTACCATAGACTCTTTAGGTAAAAATTCTTGAGCCTTACACTTTTGATATACCTCCTCTAACAACCTATCCATTTTACGCTCTTTAATTAAGCTAACCATTGCTTGGAAAGCAACAAAGTCTTTCATTCGACTCATATCAATTCCGTAGCAATCTGGGTATCTAATTTGAGGTGAAGAAGAAACGATTATTATTTTCTTTGGATGCAATCTATCTAAGATACGAAGAATACTTGTTTTAAGTGTAGTTCCGCGTACAATAGAATCATCTATTACTACCAAGGTATCTACACCATTACTAATTAATCCATAAGTAACATCATACACATGAGCCACCATATCTTCTCGGTGGGCATCGTCTGTAATAAAGGTTCTTAACTTGGCATCTTTTATGGCTACACGTTCTCTTCGTGGCAATAAATCTAGTATCTCTTTTATTTTAGCTGTATCAAGGGTTGAACCCAACTTAGCAATTTCATTTGCCTTCCAGCTATTTAATTCTTGGTGTACTCCATCCATCATGCCATAAAAAGCAACTGCAGCTGTGTTAGGGATATAAGAAAAGACAGTGTTTTTAAAATCGTATCCAACGGCTGTTAAAACCTTGGGTGCTAATAAATGTCCTAATGTTTTCCTTTCCTTGTAAATTTCACGGTCGTTCCCTCTAGAGAAATAAATACGCTCGAAAGAGCATGATTTACGCTCGCCAGCTGGTAATATAGAAACCTCATTAACTTCCCCCTCTTTAGTAATAATTAAAGCATGACCCAATTGAATTTCTTTGATATCTTTATAAGGAATATTGAAGCCCGTCATGATAGCTGGTTTTTCACTCGTTACTACAACAATCTCCTCATCTTGGTAATAATAGCAAGGCCTAATACCATTAGGGTCGCGTACAACAAAAGCATCGCCATGTCCAAGTATGCCTGCCATTACATAGCCTCCATCGGTATCGCGTAAAGAACGTTTTAAGATACTTTCAACATTTACATGCTGCCCAATAAGTTGAGAAATTTCTTTATTAGTATGGCCTTCTAATTTAAAGCGTGTAAAATTTCTTTGCACTTCGTCATCTAAAAAATGACCCATCTTTTCAAGCATGGTAACTGTGTCTGCTCGCTCTCTAGGATGCTGCCCTAAATCTATTAGCACATCAAATAGTTCATCCACATTGGTAAGATTAAAATTACCTGCAAGCATAAGGTTGCGGCTCATCCAATTGTTCTCTCGAATAAAAGGATGGCATAAGTCTTTTCCATTGCCACCATGCGTACCATATCTCAAATGACCTAAATAAACTTCACCTACAAAAGGTGCATGCTTTTTCAAAAAATCTGCATCTTTGGTTTCAGACTTATTTCCCGACTTATTAATTTTAGTAGAAATTTTCTCAAAAATTTCTGCAATGGCATTGCTTCCATTTGCCCTTTGCCTAAAGATAAAAGTTTCCCCGGGCTCTGGGTCAAACTTGATGGTTCCAACCCCAGCGCCATCTTGACCTCGGTTATGTTGTTTCTCCATTAGGAGATACAATTTTTTTA
>JBIKKC010000244.1:0-3405 GCA_044360615.1 Bacteroidia bacterium
CTTTCCTTACTCACCTCACCCCAATTGGCTTTCTCATCTAAACCTGCCTTTTGAATTAAATAACTGGTTAAGCGCTTTGGCAACACAAAAGGAAAGGTGCTGCTCATCAATTTACCAGGGTTGGCGGCTTTTAAATTAAACAACTCCTGCCTCACCCCTTCTTCTTTTCTGTTTTCTAACCAGCATACCTGAACTTTAAATTCATATTCTTTTTCAGCTAAAATTCTTGCCCCTAAAGAGGATGTTTTTAATATAGCTGGGCCACTTAAACCCCAGTGGGTAATTAATACCGGACCAACCGTTTCTAATTTGGTATCCAATATTTTAACCTTAGCCATATTAACAGCTATGCCTTGCAGTGCGGTAAGATTTAAATCAGGAATATTAAAAGTAAACAACGAGGGAACGGGTGGCTCTATGCGCATACCCAAATCTTTTAACCAATTTAAGCCTTCTTCTTTTGGTGAACCGCCAGTTGCAACAATCACACGCTTGCAAGCCAATTTTTCGCCATTATCTAAAAATAAATCGAAGCCACCATGAAAGCTTGGGCTAACTTTTTTCACACCTGTTTCTAGCCTAACCTCAATTTTTAGACGCTTTACTTCCTTCTCTAAACAATCGATAATGGTTTGAGAAGAATCGCTAACCGGAAACATTCTACCGTCGGTCTCTGCTTTTAACTTTACCTTTTTACTTTCAAACCATTCTACGGTATCTTTGGTATAAAAGCGCGAAAAAGCACTCTTTAACTGCTTATCGCCCCTAGGGTAACTTTGCGACAATTGCTTAATATCGAAGCAGGCATGCGTTACATTGCATCTACCTCCACCAGAGATTTTAACTTTTTGCAAAACTTTTGACCCCTTTTCCAAAAGTATCACTTTTAGCTGTTTGTTAGCCTCTGCGCATTGGATAGCAGCAAAATAACCTGCTGCACCTCCACCAATAATTACAATTGTATTTAACACTAATCTTTTTCTCCTATCAATTCCGCCACAAATTTAACAGAAATCATTTATGTTTGCCTTTCTTCGTTATGAATGCCTAATTATTTTGATCGCATGAGCAAATACAACATGTTAAACAGTGCCTTGGGATGGATCCTTTTTGTGGTATCCCTCGTTACCTACACGCTCACTCTTGAGCCAACCGTAAGCTTTTGGGACTGCGGCGAGTTTATCTCCGCTTCCTACAGACTTCAAATTTGTCACCCACCGGGTGCCCCACTTTTTTTAATGATTGGACGCATTTTCAGCCTTATGGCCTCCGATCCAAGCCAAGTTGCCTTCTGGGTAAACATGGTTTCTGCCGTTACCAGTGCCTTAACAGTAATGTTTATGTTCTGGACCATCACCCACCTCGCCAAAAAAATAATGGCAAAAGAGGGTCAGGAGTTAGAACTATGGCAAACCATCTCTATTATGGGAGCTGGCGCAGTTGGAGCTTTAACCCTTAATTTCTCCGACACTTTTTGGTTCTCGGCAGTAGAAGCAGAGGTTTACGCCTCTTCAAGTTTCTTTACAACCCTAACCTTTTGGTGTATCCTTAAATGGGAGAATGTAGCCCACGAAAAAGATGCCAACCGCTGGTTAGTACTTATTGCTTACCTTATTGGTTTAGCAATTGGTGTCCATTTGTTGAACCTCTTGGTAATTCCAGCTATCGTTTATGTATATTATTTTAAAATGTACAAAACAACCCGTAACGGTTTCTTGGGTGCTTCTGCTATTGCTATCTTAGCCATTGGTATTGTGCAGTTTGGTATTATCCCTGGATTGCCAGGCATTGCTACTAAATTAGATTACTTCATGGTAAACAGCCTCGGATTTAATTTTAACTCGGGTGCGCTACTTTTAATTTTCTTACTCATCACCCTAGTCGCTTCTTTCTTACATTACACGCATACTAAAAATAATGTGAGTCTCTACGTAGCAATTGCTGCCTATGGCATCATGTTCCTAAGCAATCTGGTAATCAACTTCCATTTTAGCTCGGTTATACTTTGGGGTATTAGCACATTTGTAATGTACTACTTCATATTTAAAAAGAAGGCTGCCATGCAAGTTGTTAACTTAGTGGCGCTTTGCTTCGGTTTTATCATCATTGGTTATTCTTCTTATGCCATGATTATTATTCGTTCTTTATCTAACCCTCCAATAGATATGAACGACCCAGAACAGCCTTTCTCATTATTGAGCTATTTAAACCGCGAACAGTATGGAGAAAGCCCTCTTTTGTATGGTCAATATTTTTATGCTCGCCCTCTGCGCTACGAAGCTGGCGACATGCAATATGCCAAAAGCTTTGATGGTAAATATGAGGAAGCTGGCGTAAAAAGAAAACCTGTTTACGATGCTAAAGAATCTACCATTCTACCACGTATGTGGGCCGACCGCTCAGATTATCAGGCCGCTTATAGAGAATGGGAGAAAATACCCGAAGGGAAAAAAGCCACTTTTGGAAAAAATATTGATTTCTTGTTAAGCTACCAGTTAGGCTTTATGTATTGGCGCTACTTCTTCTGGAACTTTATTGGCCGCCAAAACGACGAACAAGGTTATGGCGATCTTACGCGCGGCAATTGGTTAAGCGGTATAAATTTTATAGACGAATGGCGATTGGGTCCTCAAAAAAATATTCCGGCTTCTATGGCCTCTAATAAAGCCAGAAATACCTATTATTTCTTACCGCTCATCTTAGGTTTAATTGGCATGTTCTTCCATTTTAAGAAATCAAAGGAAGATGCTTCAGTAGTACTTACCTTATTCTTATTTACAGGTTTCTTCATTATCCTTTACTTAAACTTCCCAGCTCACCAGCCACGTGAGCGTGACTATGCTTACGTGGGTTCATACCAAACCTTTATGATTTGGGTGGGACTTGGCGTATTAGCCATAGTAGATTGGCTGGGCAAACGCATTAATAAAACCTCTGCAGCCATGGGCGCAACCGTGTTAAGTCTTGCTGCTGTGCCAGTGATTATGGCAGAACAAAACTGGGACGACCACGACCGTAGTAACCGTTTTACCGCATTGGCTTTTGCAGAAGATTATCTTAACTCTTGCGCAAAGGATGCGATTCTATTTACCAATGGCGACAATGATACCTACCCACTTTGGTATGCCCAAAACGTTGAAAATATTCGCTCAGATGTGCGCGTAATTAACCTCAGCTTGCTCAATACAGATTGGTATACCGATGGTTTAAAACGCCAAGCCTATGACAGCAAACCTGTTGATTTTAGCATGACGCCAGACAAATACAAACAAGGTACACGCGATTATGTAGTTTACTTCGAAAACCCTGAACTTGAGCGCAGGTATGGCATCAACAAAACAGATTACTATCCACTTAAAAATATCATGGCCTTCATCAATGATGATAAAGACCCTATGGGAACAG
>JBIKKC010000245.1:0-3397 GCA_044360615.1 Bacteroidia bacterium
AGAAGCAGCGGAGTTATTACAAATTATAAACCATTCGAGTAAACGTTTACAACGATCGTTATCTAACATCTTTTTTTACAAACAATTAAAAGATGGTAAATATGTTTTTTATTCTGAAAAAATTAGAGAAACAAGTATAAAAGTTACCCTTGAAAATAAATCAAAAAACTACCAAAGAAGTGCGGATTTAATAACCTTAGTAGATATAGATTTAATTGAATTTGACAGAAAATTACTTATGGTTCTTATTACAGAATTGTTAGACAATGCGTTTAAATTTACCAAAGAAAATGACCAAATACTTTTTAGGCTATTAAAAATTGAAAATGCAGTAGAAATTAAGATTCAACATAAAAATAGAAATAATTTTGAGGTTGAAGAGTTTAAGAATTCTCGACCCTATATGCAATTTAAAAAAGAAAAATTTGAACAAGCTGGAATTGGATTGGGCCTATCCATTATAAAGCTAATTGTAAAGCAATATGATTTAAATTTTAATTATGAAATTGACCAAGATAACAATGCTCTTTTTACTCTAATTATTCCCGAAAAAACACATTAATTAATAGCTATAACATTGAAATTTGGGCGGATGTACGATCTACCAAATCAATGTTGGAAACTATTTTTTGCGAATGAATACAGCAAAAAAACAAATCAATTGGCAATTAAAAGTAAATCCACTATTTATATATTCCCATTTAATGAGATTTCATTATTTCAAATAAATATTAATTTAGAAATGGTTGTTTTTTTTATTGAAAATTATAGGATTTGGTTTCGATATAAATTTTCAGATCAGCATGAATTTTTTAATCTAATTAGAAAAAACAATTATATAATGGTGAGCAAACATTGCTATGTAAAGCTTGATGAGTGCTCATATATTGATACAAAGACATCTAGCTTGGTGTTAAAAAATAGTTTGGTAATAAATAATATTTTTCAGGTTGAAACAATTGCTAAGCAGTTTCAAAATACAAAAAAAGTAGGAGGGGTATGAAGGATGTAGTATTAGTAGTTGAAGATGATCCAATAATTCGATCAAATATTAGCGAAATGTTAGAGTTGGAGGGTTATAAAATCTTGCAGGCTGCTAATGGAGAGGAAGCGCTTTTAATAATTAAATCAAAGAAAATTGATTTGATTATTTCAGATTGGATAATGCCAAAAATGGATGGGGCAAACTTATTGATCAACCTAAAAAGTTCTAAATTGACACGTTCAATTCCATTTATTATACTTACCGCCAAATCGTTAATGGAAGATAAGTTAAATGCATTGGAATTAGGGGCTGATGATTTCTTAATTAAACCATTTTCGGCTAAAGAGTTATTCTTACGTTGCAAGAACAAACTTATATTGCAGAAAAATAAACTAAGTGAGGATTTGTTAAGTAACTTTTCTCAAGAAGAATTGCAAACCAAAGACGATGTTTTCCTAAATGATTTAAAAAATTTTATTGCCCAAAATTATAGTAATCAAAATTTAACCCTATCTCAAATTGCGGAGCATTTTATTATGGGTACAAGCAATTTGCAGAAACAAGTAAAAAAACTAACGGGTAAATCTATTTTTGAAATACTTTTTGAGCAACGCTTGTTAAAGGCCCATGAATTGGTTTTAGAAAAAAGATTATCTATTAGCGAAATAGCAGATATAAGTGGCTTTAAAAACAGCTATTATTTCACTAGAAAATATAAAACGTATTTTGGAGTTTTACCATCAAAATCAATTAAAAATAATGAATAAAAAAGTATTGGTAATTGACGACGAAATAATTAATCTAAACCTATTTAAGATTCTGTTGAGGAATTTTGATATTACACTTACTACTGCTCAATCTGGTAATGAAGGAATAGCATACCATAAAGAAAACAAGTTTGATTTAATTTTAGTAGATTATAATATGCCTATTTTAAATGGGGTACAAACTTTAGATATTTTAAGAAACCACGATCAAATTAATAGTACCTATACACCCATTCTTTTATTTACAGCAATGGAATCAATAAGCATACAAGCCTGGAAAGAATTTGGCTTTAATGAAGTTTTATTTAAACCCATCGATAAAGAATTATTAAATACCTATATTAATCAGTATTTATTCTCCAATAACTAGTTTGTGCAAGACGCCATTTGTCTTTTTAAAGACAGATGAATATAATCCCAAAGGGCAAGACGGTATTTTAATGCTTTTATTGATTCGCTGGTAGCCTCCTCCCATAAAATTGGACTATCGCCACAAATATTCATTAACATCTTTTCTGCCAAAAATTTATGAGAGTCCCCATCTAATTCAATATGTCTTTCCAAATAATACATAAACTTTTCTAATTGGCCCATGTTACTTTTATTTAAGTCTTGAACCAATTGGTAAAACATTTTAGGAATAACATCTTCCCTTCCATAAGTAAAAACTGCTGCTTTCACATGTAATTTTGGAGAATAAACAATCTGGAAAGTATATTTAACAAAGTCTATTACTGATTGAGGAGCCTCAGCATTTTTAAACGAAGCGTCTAGATCCTTTGTAAGTTTCATTTGTTTAATGAATCTATGAATGCCTTTTGTACAGGCGCCCAATTCTTCCATAGCTTCTACATACATTTCAAAATGGCTAGTTCTATTTCCAAATTTATCTAAATCTGATTCTTCTCCCAATACAATTTCATTGATTAAATAGCGATTTTCTGGTGTAGAAACAGGAAACCAAGGCAGTGTATTGCAAGTCAATTCAATTTGCAATGATTTTAACAAAGACATAAAATCCCAAACAGCAAAAACATGACATTCCATAAACTGCCTAATATCCTCCAAACTAACTAAATCAGTATAAAGAGGATGGTTGATTAGTTGCGTTTGATAAGGCGCTAATTTAAGTTTTAATTCTTTAAGTTTATTTTGCATTAGTAAATGTATCAACTGTATAATCTAAATTTAATTATTCTCTTTATTCTAGGTTATTAAGAACAAAGTTTTTTAATAGAAGTTTTTTTAAAATTATCTGGCAAACAATCCTGAAAATATTAATATCCCAATTGCTGCAAAACACGTAATTCAATTGCGTTGCCTTAAAGTAAAAAACAGAACTAAAGTTCGCTTTTAAGGAATTTCAAACCGAAGGATTCCAATGGTGATTTCAAATAATCCTGTAAAAAGTAACATTCGATTAAAAAAGTACGCTCACCAATAACACTAAATCACTACAAATTAGCTGATTATACTTAAAGCGCATCTGAATTTAAATAAGAAATAATATTTTACAATAAAGTAAACGTGGTTATATCAATAATGTATCATTTTTTTATCAGAATTTAATATATAAATTTACAAAATGGCAATAGAAAAAAAGCAGGGAAAAATATTGAAAGAAAAATATAGTAAACAAGACAAT
>JBIKKC010000246.1:0-3385 GCA_044360615.1 Bacteroidia bacterium
TTGATATCTAATACTTTTACTGTAGTTCTACGATTTAATTGATGCTCGGCCTCAGAACATTTTAAGCCTTGCGCTCTTTCATCTGGTCCTTCGCAATTACAATGTGCAGCTTGCTCATCTTTTTGGTTTTCACCATAACCTCTAGAAACCAAACGTGCTGTATCAATACCATTTCTTACTAAGTAAGCAACGGCAGAGTCGGCGCGGCGTTGCGATAAGCCAATGTTGTAAAGTGAATCTGCTCTACAGTCTGTATGCGAACCTAATTCAATTTTTAAGGTTGGGTATTTGTTTAATACTAAGATTAATGAGTCTAATACTTTAGCCGCATCCGGACGAATATTTGCTTTGTCCAAATCGTATAAGATACCACGCAGGGTAAAGGTTTCTAGGCCTAAGGTATTCAATTCAAAATCTTGTATTAAATCGGTAGATTGTTCTAAACCTTTAGTTGTTTTTTCTTCCATTTTACTATCATAGAACATGTTTCTAGAAGCAAATAGTTCGTAGTCTGTTTTAGATTTCAAAACAATTTTATAAGATCCAACAGCATCTGTTTTAAGTGTTATTTTACCAGTATCTGTGCTATTAGTAATAGTAATGGTTGCATTTGGCATTACTTCTTTTGTCTTACCGTTTCTAACCACACCACTTAAGGTAAACACCAATGGAGTCATATGAAAACGGTAAATATCATCTTGACCTTTACCACCATCGCGGTTACTGCTGAAGTAGCCATTTTCTTTATCCTTACCAAAGATAATAGCAAAATCATCTCCATTAGAGTTAATAGGAGATTTCATGTTCACTGGATTTCCCCAATCGGTTACCTCTCCTTTTGCCATAAAGATATCTGTGCCTCCTAAGCCAACGTGACCATTAGAAGCAAAGTATAAGGTACCATCATCGGTTATGGTTGGGAACATTTCATCGTCTTCTGTATTAATAACTGGGCCAAGATTTACCGGATCGCCCCAAGTTTTACCACGGCCACTTTTAGTAACCATCCAAATATCTTTGCCGCCAATACTTCCTGGCATATCCGAACTAAAATACAAAGTGCTTCCATCCTTGCTTAAGCTAGGTTGGCCGCAGTTAAACGAGTCGGTGCTAAATGGCATGGCTTCTGGCTCGCTCCACTCTGTGCCACTTAACTGACTTGTATACAAACGGCAATGGTTGCCTTTTTTGTTATTATCGTAATTACACTTAGTAATATAAATAGTAGTGAAACGTGCATCAAATGCTACCACACCATCATTTAATTCGCCATTAAGTACTTTCTTATCTACTAAGGCAGGTAATTGGTAGGTAATATTGTTAGGATTCTTTTTATCTACCTTAAAAGTAACAGTATATAAGTCTGTATAAGAATTGGTGGTCCAGCCATAAGCGGTGCTGCTTACCCCTTTTTCTCTATCAGAAGTAAAATACAATTGGTCTTTTTTAAACCATTGTGGAGCAAAATCTTCCCAACGTGTATTTAAAGCCTTTACGTTTTCTACTTGGTAACGTGTTTTATCGTTTTTCCATTTCAAGGCATTTTCGCAACCTTGTTTCATTCTTTCTACCTCTGCACCTTTTTCATTAGATAGTTTCAGGTAATTATTAAATTCGATAATTGCCTCACTGTATTTGCCATTATTTTTTAAAGTCTTAGCCAACATATATTGGTTTTCGGCATTTTTAGGGTCAACTTTAATGGCTTTTCTGTACCAACTTTCGGCATTTTTCATGTCGTTCATCTTCCAATAGCAAAAAGCTGCGGTGTTTGCCGACTCAATTTTCTCATCTTTTTTCTTAGTACTAGAATACACTTTGCGGTAATTTTCTCCGGCAAAACCATATTCTTTTTTGGCCATATGTTCCCGTGCTGCTGCAATAGAGCCTTTCTTCGAGCACGAGCTCAGAAGGAACAAACTACCCATAAGGAGGGTAAAACTTACAACGAGTAAATGTCTTTTATTCATGAATGATTCAATTTAAGCGAAACCTAATCAATGCAAGTTTATTAAATTTTGCTCACTTATGTCAAAAAAAAAGCGGCCTTGGCCGCTTTTTTTTATTTTACGAATAACATTTCCCTGTATTTAGGGAGTTTCCATAGCTCATCATCCACTAAATATTCCAAAGAATCACTCGCGTCTCTAATTGGATCAAACAGTGGTTTCACCTTTTTACAGATAGCCAATGCACTTTCGTGAGCGCTGCCTGCATGGTGAGCTTTATCTAATTCGGCTTGCAATTTCTTAACGTTGGTATGTATGGTTTTAATATGTCCACTAATTTCTTTTATCAAGCCAACATGCACTTCAGTATCAGATTTGGTTAAGCCAGCATCTTTCATGGCATCCACACTTTCTGCTAAGTTGCGTTGGTAGGCAATAGCTGCTGGTATCACATGAGAAATGGCCATTTGGGCTAATAATTTAGCTTCAATATCCAACTTCTTCACATACAATTCCTGCATAATTTCATAGCGTGCAGTTAATTCAATATCATTAAAGATTTCATTCTTAACAAATACGTCTTTAGAAGATTTACTAATATATGCATTCAATGCTTCTGGCGTAGTCTTAATATTGCTAAGGCCACGTTTTGCAGCCTCTTTCACCCATTCTTCGCCGTAGCCATTGCCTTCAAATAAGATTTTTTTGCTGCTGGTATAGTAAGATTTTAAAATCTCTAAAATGGCTTCATCTTTTTTCTTGCCCTTCTTCACCAATGCATCCACCTGTGTTTTAAAGAGGTTTAATTGGTTGGCCATTATGGTGTTTAGAACAATCATGGCGTTAGCAGAGTTTGCGCTTGAACCTACCGCACGAAACTCAAATTTATTACCTGTAAAGGCAAATGGAGAGGTTCTATTTCTGTCTGTATTGTCTAATAAAATATCTGGAATTTTATTTACGCTTATGGCTCCTGCTCTGCTAGCATTAGTGCTTTTCTTATTGGTAAAAATTTGCTCTAAAACTTCTGTCATTTGCGAGCCAATAAAAATACTCATAATGGCTGGAGGAGCTTCATTGGCGCCCAAACGGTGGTCGTTACCCGCCGAAGCAATAGAGGCACGCAATAAATCTGCATGATCGTGTACTGCTTTAATTACGTTTACAAAGAAACTTAAGAATTGTAAATTGTTGGCAGGGTCTTTCGTAGGTGCTAATAAATTGGTTCCAGTATTGGTAATTAAGCTCCAGTTATTGTGTTTGCCACTTCCGTTTACGCCAGCAAATGGCTTCTCGTGCAATAATACTTTAAAGCTATGGCGTTTGGCCACTTTCTCCATCACATCCATTAACAATTGGTTGTGGTCTATGGCTAAATTTACTTCTTCAAAATTTGGCGCACACTCAAATTGCGAAGGCGCAACCTCATTATGTCT
>JBIKKC010000247.1:0-3381 GCA_044360615.1 Bacteroidia bacterium
TTATGTTTTGGCCTTGTCCCGCTAAAAACTTTTCTTCCAAACTTAATATTTCACTTTCTGCTAAGGTTTCGCTGGGTTCAAAGGTTTCGTAAAATAATTTACTTCCTTTGTAATGGGTTAGCATGCCGCCTGTTACTTCTAAGAAATGTAAGGCTTTGCCTTTTTCTACAAACTTCTCTACTAAAAAATAACGCTTCTTTGGAAATTCTTCTTTCTCTGTTAACTGCAATAAAGCTCTAAGCGCTGGGGTAATTTCTAAAGTGGGTCTAAATACACCTTGAGCATAGGCCAATAATTGTTCTCTGTTTTTAATTTTCTTAACAGCGCTGCTGCAACCATCGTCGGCAGGTTTGGCAATAAGTGGGTAGCCAATTTTCTCTAGCTTGGCAACTATACTGGCCTCTTTTGTTTTCCATTCGTCTTCGTAAACCAACAATTGATCGGCCACTAAAAAGCCTTTCTTTTTTAGCAACTGGTTGGTGTCAAATTTATTAATGGTTATCTGTGAGCTGCTCACATCAGAGCCATTAAAGGGTATCTTCAATTTATTTAATTCTTTTTGAACCGTGCCATCTTCTCCAGGTCTGCCATGCAAGGCAATAAATACCGCATCGCACATTTTCTTAAGGTCTGAGTAGCCTATTTTTTTAGGTTCAAACAGCTCTGTATTGCTATAATGATGTAACAAGCCACTGCACTCTTGCGCAATCTTTTTCATGATGGCTGGCCTTTGGTAATGCATTACTTTTTCTTTGATATCATCTGCATTGTCTTTAAGCATTACGTTAATGGGTAACAAGTGAAGTTCATGCGCATCATCGTTGCCACTTACAAAAACAGGAAAGGGCTGGTATTTATCTGAGGAAGCTAGTTTTTCATAAATGTTCCTGCCACTTTCAACAGAAATATGTCGCTCTGTGCTATACCCACCCATTAAAACCGCTACCCGTTTTTTATTGCCTTTTTTGCTTTTATTGATGGTGAGTTGTTTATCTAATTGTGCCAATAATTGCTCGTGTTTATAGCTCACACTTTGCGAATTTGCACGTTCTTTTAAAGAGGTTCTAATAATATAGGTTAAGAACTGACTTGGGTTCAACCCAATTTCTGCAGCTTGGTGAAAGAAGAAAGAAGAAGGCATCATACCCGAGGTGGTATTAGGGTCATTTAAAAAGATGTTACCTTCCTTAGTTAAAAAACCATCTATGCGGGCATACACATGAAAGTTGAAAAAAGTAAATAGCTCGCAGCAGGCTTTGCGTATGGCTTCTATACCTTTCTCATTTAAATCTATTGGCGTAACTTTTCTGCTTCTTCCAGGTAAGTATTTACTTTTATAATCATACACTTCTGCTCCTTTCACAATTTCTGTAGGAGGGAGGGCAACAGCATTTCCGTCTTCATTTCTTAATACAATACAAGAGAATTCCCGGCCTTCAATAAAGGATTCTAACAAGCATTCAGATTCTCCATAAGTGCTTTGTAAAATCACATTTATTTGCTTCTTAGCATGGCTGTCTAACAGGCTCCATAATTGGTCTGGATGATAAATTAATTTACCATTGGCAAAAGCAGGTAAGCCAATGCCTTCTTTTACATCAGTTACTTTTTGTATGAATTGTGTTTTTTGTAATTTATCTCTTTCTATCCACTCTTTAGGCAAAATGGTTTGCATAAAAAATGCTTTGTGCAAGGCTGTTTCAAAGGCGTGAATATCGTCTGTACTAACAACGCTTACCCCTACAGAACTGCCTTGGTTGGCAGGTTTAACTACAAAAGGAAGACCTACTGTTTTCTTAGCTTGGGCAAAGGCTGCTTTAAGGTTACTTAAGGCTGTTTTATCAAAAGCAAGGTGCTTAGGAATTTCCATTCCAGCGGCTTGCATCCAATCTTTTTGAACGCGTTTATTCATGCCCAATGCCGAGGGTAAAATACCAGAGCCACTATATGGAATATGCATCCATTCTAGCAAGCCTTGTAGGGTTCCATCTTCTCCAAAATTGCCATGTAAAGCTAAAAAAGCAAAATCCATAAGGCCTTTTAACTCTTCTACTTTTAATAGCTTCCCAATTTTAGAAGCCATCCCTTTCCCATTGTCTTTCCAGGCAATTTCTAGGTTCTCGGCATACACTTGCACTTCATGTTTGGCTCCTTTAAGGTATTGCACCGGAGGATAAAAATCTCTGATAGAGCCTTTATAAATATAGTGCCAATCGAGGAGTATAAAGTTGTTAAACGAATCTACAAAAATGGGTACTGCCTCAAATAAGGCTTTGTCGAGGTTATCATAAACTGTTCTACCTCCTGCAAATGAAACTTCTCTTTCGCGACTATTACCGCCAAAAAAGATACCTATACGCATGCGTGCTGTCATGTTTCGAACTTACAGCAATTCTTTGCAAGTTTCAAAACCAGATATCCAACAGTGTCTACTACCAGATACGCAATTGAAAATCTTCTTTTACTTGCTCGGTTCTAAGCGATAAAATTCCAATGAAAAACAAGTCGATGGATACCGTAAATTCTGGCTTTAAAGCTTCCCAAGCCTTTGTCATTCCTGGGCTCCAGTAAATATCATCGAGCACAAATAGCCCATGAGGTTGCAGGTAGGGTTTTAGTAAATTTACGTACCTTATGGTTGCCTCATAACTGTGGTTACCATCAATAAAAATAAGGTCATACTTAGGATTTTGCACCAATAAGGTTGGCAAAATTTCATCAAAAGTACCTTGGTAACTATTAATTCTTTGCTTGCAATTGGTTTTTTGAAAAGTTTGTTGGGCAATTTCCCAAACAGATTTACTCCCTTCAATGGTGCTTAAATGTACCTTTTCTCCTTTGGCTAAGTAGCTGCTGGTAATGCCTAAAGAGGTTCCCAATTCTAAAGCTTGTGTAAAGTTGTGGTAAGCCATTAAACGGTGCATAATTTGGGCCAATCGTGCGGGTTTAAGATGCTTAGCTGCCAGTTCACTAACTTTTACTGTTCTGCTATTGTTGCTAGCTCCAAAGTCTTCATAAGCAATTTCAGTTGTGTCTTTTAAAAGTTCGGTTCGAACCGATTCTATAGAATCGTAACTGCTAAGATTATTTTCTTTGGCAATACAATTTTGGTATAAGTTGAACACAAAAGGCGAATGCAACACATCTATGCGTGTTGCATTTGCATAATGCCTTACTAAATTTTTAAGATAATGAAAGTTGAGCAAGCTCAATATTATGGATTAACAGATTCTTCTGGCTTGTTTTTAATGGCGCGCAAGGCTTTTACCTTTTCTTCCAACCCAGCGATATGCTTTTTAGCAATTTCTATTTTGCTAATTATTTGCTCTGCCATAGGATTGTTTTTCTGGTTGCCTGCCTTAAAGAAACCTAGGTTATTGT
>JBIKKC010000248.1:0-3378 GCA_044360615.1 Bacteroidia bacterium
CGGCTAAACGAATTTTCTTTCTATTAGTTTATTTTCTTTCCTTTTCGGGCAAATCACAAGTTATTGATACTGCATTTGTAGGTTCAGAAAGAAACTATGGCACTATTGGCGCCCCAAATTCAAGCTATATTTGGGGCGTTGATAATGCTTTTATAGTAAGTGATCCAAGTTTAGCCAATATAAAAGTGCAATGGAATGAACCTTTTGGGCTGCGACCCATTTGGGTGATGGAGACCAGCGAATTTGGCTGCTATTCGGATACCATTAAAGCTTTTGTATTTATAAAAGAGTTTGATACCCTTTACTTACCTAATGCTTTTACACCCGATGGAGATGGGTTGAATGATGTTTTTATTCCAATCGTTTCTGATAAAAATATAAGTAGTTACGTATTTAGGATATATAACCGTTGGGGTGTATTGGTTTTTGAAAGCAAGCAAATTAAGCAAGGTTGGGATGGCACTTACCAAGGCAACCCCTGCGAATCTGGAATTTATATTTGGCATTTACAGGTTGAAAAAAACATGGGAGAAAGTTGGTATGATAAGGGCTCTGTGAAAATTATCCGGTAAGTAGGATTAATTATTTAACACTGCCTTAACATTGTAAACAGGGACTTTTACGTAATTTGACGGAGCAAAAAACTGCGTAAAATGAAGTTTTTCTTATCCCTTATTTTTTTATTTGTCAGCTTTTTTGCTATTGGTCAGCCTTGCGGCGGCAGCAGCGGAGGTTCTTTGCCTACGCCAAGTAAGTGCTTTGAAATAGTTTCCATTTTAGTAGATGCCTGCGATGGCAGCAATGAGGGTCAGAACGAAATGGTACGATTAAAAGTAGGTTCAAGCCCGCTGTTAGTGAGTGGATTTTCTATACCCCCTTTTGTAACAGGTAATGTAAATTGGGGAAGTGGTTCTAGTAACCCATGGAGAAACTTCTGTAATTTTAACGCTACCTCTTTAGCCAAAATTACTACCATAAACAACAGTATTGTTGCTGCAGGCAGATGTGGTAGATTAATTCCTTTAAACAATAACCAAAACGTACCAGCCAATGGCGAGTTGTTAATTATAACTAGTACTGATTTTAATCCTACAGCGCAAAGTTTTGCTAACTTAATGGATACACTTTATGTAGTGTTGCAATGCAGTGGGAATACGTCTGGGCATTTTGCCAACCAAGGTTCTTCTTCTACTAGAAGGCTTATTTTAAACCACACCACTTGCAGCGATACGGTAATTTACAATAGGGTTAACCTGTTAATGCAAGACCAAACCCAAGGTGCAGAAGATGGAGGTGCCGTAAATTTTACTTATACAGGTGTGGCTTCCTATGTTAACAATGGTTGTGCTATTCCTATTACGCCCATTACCTATGATGCAGGAACCGCCAATGCAAATTATTGTCCAAGTGCCACGGTAAATCTTTCTGGCGCTGTAACTGGTACAAGCTGTTATTATTGGCAAGCCAAAAATAAAACACAAGGAAGTTTTAATGATACAAACATCCTTAACCCAGTTTTTACTATTAGTAGCAGTACAAGTGGAAATGTCACTTTATACTTAAGAATAAATAACCAGTGTGGCACGGCAAAAGATTCTGTTAGCTTTAATGTGGGTAATGCCGCAGGTGCCATAAACGTTGGCAATGATACCAATTTATGTGCGGGTACTTCTTTAGGTTTGAACACAGCTTCAACTTTAATTGGTACTATAGCATGGACAAGCACTGGTACAGGTACATTTTCCAATAATAGTATAAGTAATCCAACGTATACGCCTGGCCTTAATGAAGTTGGAAATACCAAACTCATGGTAAGCGTAACAGGCAGTTGCGGCGTGGCCTACGATACAATTGCGCTTAATTATATTCAAAGACCTAATCCCAATTTTGCTATTCCATCTGGAGTAATATGTAAAGGTTCCTCTTCATTTTTGTTGATCCCACAAACAAGTGGAGGAACATTCTCAGGTTTGCATCTTAGCGGAAATTCTTTTAATCCATCAGTAGCAGGTAGCTTTCCAATTAAACATTTAATTGCCAATAGTGGATGTGCAGATTCTAGCACGCAAACCGTGGTAGTAACCGACAAAGCCAATCCTAGTTTTACAATACCAAGTGGAACCCTTTGCGCTGGCAATAACCCAATAATTTTAACGCCAGCAACCACTGGGGGTATTTTTTCTGGAAATGGTGTGGTAGGCAATACCTTCAACCCTGCTGCTGGAGGAGATTATCCAGTTAAATATGTAGTTGGAAACGGTGGTTGTTTAGATTCCTCAACACAAATTATTAACGTACTTCCTAAGCCAATACCGTCTTTTGCTCCCTCTTTAAAACAAGTTTGCGAACAAGCGCCGTTAATTACGCTTAACCCTTTAATTACAGGTGGTGCTTTTACTGGCAGCTCTTATTTAAATGGAAATAATTTTGACCCACAACTAGCAGGAAGTTATACCATAGTTTATACCATAACAGAGAAAGGCTGCACAGATTCTTCTAAGCAAACTATTATTGTTGATCCAATGCCAGATCCAAGCTTTAGTATTTCTGATACATTGTTTTGTTCTGGAGATGCGCCCCAAAGTTTTACAGCAAAAGAAACTGGAGGTGTTTTTACAGGAACCAATGTATCTGGCATCCAATTTTTCCCAAGCATACCAGGTGTTTCTGTGGTTAAGCACCGCATACAAAAAGGCGTTTGTGCAGATTCTGCTGAACTAACAGTAAGAGTTATAGAAACACCAACTGCCAGTTTTGAGTATTCTCCTTTAAAGCCAATTGCCAATGAAGCAGTTCAATTTACGTTTACCGGCTCAAGTATAATAACAGATTACCTATGGGAATTTGGCAACCCTGCCCTGGGGACCTCCACCCTGCAAAACCCAACATTTGCCTTTCCAAAAGCTTCCTTATTCTTGGTTAAACTAAGTGTTTTAAACGAAATTTGTCCAGCAGAAATTGAAACAGAGCTTGAAGTTTACGAGGCAGACACCCTTATTATACCCAATGTTTTTACACCTAACAAAGATGGCATAAACGATAGCTTTGGCCCTGTTGGCTATGGAATTAAAACATATAATTTACTCATATTTAACAGATGGGGCGAGCAATTATTTAACTCCAACAGCCTAGAAAGTAAATGGGATGGACAATACAATGGCGTGGCGTGTGCCGAGGGAGTTTACTTTTTTATAATAGAAGCAGTTTCCAATTCGGGTCGCGATTACAACTTTAACGGCACCTTGCAACTTTTACGCTAAATTTCTAAAAGTATTCCTTTTTGAACCTAAAAACATTTGCATGTCAATAATTTAGCCGTATATTTGCCCGCTTTTATTAGCGAAAGGAGATTATTTTATTGTCAAACATCATTAACCA
>JBIKKC010000249.1:0-3360 GCA_044360615.1 Bacteroidia bacterium
ATTTTACCCGCGTTCTCCTTATGCAGTTGCAAAATTATATGGTTATTGGATTACTGTAAACTACCGTGAGGCATATGGCATGTATGCCTGCAATGGAATTTTATTTAACCACGAAAGCCCTATAAGAGGCGAAACATTTGTAACCAGAAAAATAACAAGGGCAGCTTCTAAAATTGCCATGGGTTTACAAGATAAACTTTATTTAGGAAACCTCAGTGCGCAAAGAGATTGGGGTCATGCCAAAGATTACGTAGAAGCCATGTACTTAATTTTACAGCAAGACAAGCCAGAAGATTTTGTAATAGCAACAGGAGTAACCACCACTGTTAGAGAATTTGTAAGAATGGCATTTGCCGAAGCAGGAATTAACTTAAGATTTGAAGGCGAACATGCCAATGAGCGCGGCATTATTGAGAGTTTTGACACTCATTTGCAAGCTAAATTAGGCCTGCAAACAAGTGCTAAAATTGGCGATGAAATCGTAGCTGTAGATACGCGCTATTATCGCCCAACCGAGGTAGATTTATTAATAGGCGATCCAACTAAAGCGCAAACGCAATTGGGTTGGAAACCAAAATATGATTTAGCAGCATTGGTAAAAGATATGATGCAAAGTGATATTACATTGATGAAACGAGATAAATTTTTAAAAGACTCGGGGCATCAAATCATGCGGTACTTTGAATAAGTTTTAAGACTCTTTTCTTTTATAAATGCCAAGGTAATCTTCTGGGGCTTCCATAAAAATTGAGGAAGGCGTTACAATACCTTGGGTAAACGCCCAAGATACCAATTGGCCCGAGCTTCTTAGGTCTAGTGCGCGAACCAATAAACCTCTATATTTTTCTATACTAGAAGGTTCATAACCCATTTTAGCAGCTATTTCTTTGGAACTAAAGCCTTTGCACATTAAACGTATAAGCTTTATTTCGGTGGGTGTTAACTCGCTTCTCCAATGGCTTTCATCTTTTAGTCGCAAGGCATTTTTCTCCGACATACGCTCCCAGTTTTTTAAACTTTCTAAGTCTTGGTAAATATTAACCCCCGCCATTACTCTGGGTATTGACTCTAAAATAGTATCTGTTTTTTTTCTGCAATAATTTCTAAAGCCCAATTTTGATAAATCGTTAAATATATGTTGATAAAAACCATGAGAAACCATAAGCACTTTAAAATTAATGGCTTGGGTGCTTAATATTCGTAAAGTATCTAAGCCACTTAAAATGGGCATTCTGTAATCTATGATTAACAAATCAAATTCCAAGTTCTTTTCTTGCAAGGCATTTAAGAAATCGGATCCATTTAAGTACGTGTTCTCAATAGAATAATTACCGTTGAGTAATAATGCATCTTGGATTGACAATAAGTCAAATGGGTTGTCATCTACAACCACTGTTCTAAGGTTTTTCATATTTGCAGTTTATAGTTGTTTAGGCGTTGCTAAAACAAATGTTAAAAAAATATTTATAAATAGTTAATAAAAATATTTTTTTTACACACAAAAATCCTATAAACCGGATGAGCACCTAAGCGCTAAAAAAACAAAAAACCCGCCGAAGCGGGTTCAAGAATAAAACAGAATAAGGTTATACTGATTTCTGTCTGAAAGTAGTTTTATTGCTATTATTTGCCTTGCTATTTGCCTTTGGTGTAGCGGTTTTAACCTGCTTTTTTACATCGGTTTTAGCTGCTGTTGTTTTGGCAACTTTCTTTTCTTTCACCTCTTCAGTGTTCACTTCTTCGGCAGTTTCAGAATCGTTGGTTTGTGAGGCTTTTAACTTTTCAAAATCAAGTACATCCTTCAACAAATGAAACCAATTCATTAATTTCTTGATATCATTATCATATACGCGCTCACTATCCAGGTTAATCGCTTCAACAAGATACTTGCGAACCTCTTTGAAATCTCCCTTAGCTTCTGGAGCATCTCCTTTGGCCTTAAGCGCAACAAATACATCTACCAAACGCATATCTTCATTTGTAGTGTAAACGGAGATATCTTCTAATACAGAAACTTTATCTTGAAAGCTGGTTGAAAACCTTCTTCCGGTGCCAATGGTTTCAACAATAAGTCCGTTTTTACTTCTACCTACAACGTGGTGAAGGCCACTTTGGCCAGCAATGGCTACTAAGTCTTTTAATTCCATGGATTCTAATTTAGAAGGCAAATGTAGTAAAATTTAGCTTGGCTTACCCTCTCTTCTCATTTTACCCCCCTTAACATGTGTAAAATTCTTATTTTTGCCTTTTAATCAATTCAGAAAGGCATGGAAATTATCGAAAAATATATCCCCAAAAATAAGATTAGAGTTGTTACAGCGGCTAGTTTGTTTGATGGACACGACGCTGCCATTAACATTATGCGCAGAATTATACAGGCAAGTGGAGCAGAAGTGATACACCTTGGGCATGATAGAAGTGCGGAGGAAGTAGTGAACACCGCCATACAAGAAGATGCCAATGCTATTGCTTTAACAAGTTACCAGGGTGGGCATGTAGAATATTTTAAATACATGTACGATTTATTGAAAGAAAAAGGTTGCAGTCATATTTGCATTTTTGGGGGTGGCGGTGGTACTATTCTTCCCGAAGAAATAGCCGAATTACAAGCCTATGGCATCACCAGAATATACCACCCAGACGACGGCAGGGCAATGGGATTGCAAGGCATGATAAACGACATGCTGATGAAATGCGATTTCCCTACAGGAGCCAATCTGAATGGGGAAGTTAAGCATGTAAAAGAAAAAGACTACCATGCCATTGCTCGCCTAATTTCGGCAGCAGAAAATTTTCCAGACGAATATGCAAAAATTGTAAAGACCAACGGACTTGAGGCAGCGCAAGTGCCAGTGCTTGGAATTACTGGCACCGGTGGGGCTGGTAAATCTTCTTTGGTAGATGAATTGGTGCGTAGATTTTTGCTTGATTTTAAAGATAAAACAGTAGCTATTATTTCGGTTGACCCAAGCAAGCGTAAAACAGGCGGTGCTTTATTAGGCGATAGGATTAGAATGAATGCCATTAGTAACCCTAGAGTTTACATGCGCTCATTGGCTACTAGGCAAAGCAACCTTGCCTTATCTAAGTATGTTAAAGAGGCGGTAGATATTGTTAAAGCCGCAGGATTTGATTTGGTAATTTTAGAGACCTCTGGCATTGGGCAAAGTGATACCGAAATTATTGAGCACAGCAATGTAAGCTTGTATGTAATGACCCCTGAATACGGCGCAGCAACGCAGTTAGAAAAGATAGACATGCTAGATTTTGCAGATATTATTGCGTTGAATAAGTTTGATAAAAAAGGTGCCTTAGATGCTATAAGAGATGTAAAAAAACAATT
This sequence comes from Bacteroidia bacterium, assembly GCA_044360615.1. Taxonomy (GTDB): domain Bacteria; phylum Bacteroidota; class Bacteroidia; order UKL13-3; family UKL13-3; genus B1. The sequence continues at coordinate 3,344 of JBIKKC010000249.1, forward strand.
CCAACGCAACCATGTGT
>JBIKKC010000068.1:0-10581 GCA_044360615.1 Bacteroidia bacterium
ACCAATGTGAACTACATTAGAAAAAATGGCCAAATTATGCTGTGCATGGGCATTGGTGGTGCCAATTAAAAAAGCAGATTTAATACCACTAAGCCCATTTATTAAATTGGTGCGGTATTGTTTGTCAAAGCCTAGAATATCTTCAAAGGTGATATGCATCTTAGTTATCCATTGCTTAGTGTAGACATGCCACCATCAACCGCCAAAATTTGTCCTGTAACCCAATCGTTTTGCAGCAAATAGTGCACAGCTTGGGTTATATTTTTTGCTTGGCCAATTTTCTTTAAAGGATGTCTATCACCTGCCGCTATTATCTTAGCTTCTGCGTTAAGAAGTTTATCGGCTAATGGGGTTTGAGTTAAAGATGGTGCAATGGCATTTACTCTAATCTTAGGAGCAAATTCTGCCGCTAAGCTTTTGGTTAAACCTTCTACCGCTCCTTTAGCTCCAGCAATACTTGCATGAAAGGGCATTCCTTTTTGCACCGCTACCGTGCTAAACAGTGTTATAGATGCACCTTCTTGTTGCAATAAATTGGGTAAATATTTTTGTATTGCGCGAATTGCTCCCAAGTAATTTACTTGCAAGTCATGCATAAACTCTGCTTGTTTAAATGCTTTAAATGGCCTTAGGTTAATGGTACCAGGGCAATAAATGAGACCGTTTAAGGGTATTTCTAAATTAGGTAAAAGGGTTTCTTCTAAGGCAATATCTCCAATAGTATGCACTACTAAATTACCTTCAGAAGGTAAATTACCGCTTCGGCTTAACAGGTGCACTTGGTTACCTAAATTTACCAATTCTTGCGCTAAGGTTGAACCTATGCCGCCACTCCCAATAATTAAATATGTACTCATGCTATCTTAACAATGGGCATGCGTAATTGTTTAAAATTTATTGCCGTGTGTTAGCGAGATAAGCGGTTTAAGCAGAGAAGGGAATGTTTTTAGGGTTGCAATTACAGTGTTTGTAATTCGGCTTGAACCAAACAGCGACTGAAAAGTTCTCCCAGCTTTAATTCTAATACCAAAGGTTTGTTGCCAAGCTTTCTGATAATTCTTCTCAAATATTGCCCTGTCTTTTGGGTGGTCGGGAAGTAATTCTGCTGCTAGCTTAGCTGCATGCATAGCCATGCTCATCCCATTGCCGCACAAGGGAGTGATGAGTCCAGCCGCATCTCCCAATAGCACAAAATGATTTTCTATTTGTGTTCTTGGTTCAAACCGAATTTGAGAAATAGTGAGTGGTTCTTTGTATAAAAACGTTGCTTCTTGCCATATTCTCTTTAAATGAGGATTTTGATGCAATACTTTTTGCTCCATTACAGGAATAGAATTCTCATTGGCTTTAAGATTTGCAGCCGTGGTTAGGTAACAAAGACAATAACGGTCTAAATCTACTTTTGAAATGCCACAATAGCCGTCTTCAAAATTATGCAGGGCAATGAGGTCTTCTGCATGTTGTATTTGAATATGGTATTTAACACCAATATAATTATTGGCACCTGTTTGTTTGGTTAAGGCAAATTTTCGTTTTTGCTTAAGGTCTAAATTACTCCTTTTACCATAAGCGCCAAAGGCAAAATCTGCTGTAAAATTTCCTGCTTTACTTTCTAAGCAGAATTGTCCATCCTTAAAAAGTACTTCGTCAACCTTACAATGCTCCAAAAGCACCACGCCCATTTTTTTTGCCTCTATGGCTAACAGATAATCTAAAGTAAAACGAGAAATGCCAAAGCCGCCAGGATTTAAAGTATGCGTAAGAAAATTTCCATTAGGAGAACTCAATTGCAAAGTGCGAATACGAGGCAGATTTAAGGTGCTAAGCGGAATATTACATCTTTCTAAATACTCCCAACTTTCCATGGCTATGTATTCGCCGCATACTTTGTGGTAAGGATAGGCTTCCTTTTCTAAAAGGATAACTTTTCTCCCTTGTTTGGCTAATTGGATAGACAGGGTTAAACCTGCAAGCCCACCGCCAACAATGGCTACATCAAAATGTGTTGGTTCAACTCCCATTATTTTTTACTATCACCAGCCAGCGAAAAGCCCACATCCATTTAACTTCAAAGTTTGTAAATGGTTTTACTAAGTGTAGTAATTCTGTTTTACTAAAACCTCTTTTTACAGAAAGGCCGGCATCGTTTTTTACCAAATAACTTTTAGAGAATAAGGCCGTAAGAAAACGTATACTATAATAAGCCAAAGGATGTCGATGTAAATCATTAATGAAAAAACCTAAGTTAGCATGTTGTTGCTTGTAACGAAACAAAATGCTTAAATCTTCTTCTTTAAAATGATGACAAAATAGGGCAGTAAAGATGATATCGTAGGAGGTGTTTTGATTTAACAAGTCTTTGTAATCCGAACAGATTAAACTAATTTCTGGATAAGCTTTGCAATGTTCTTTTGCATAATGAATGCAATCTAATTTTAAATCAACACCCGTAAGCTTTAATTGCAAACCTTTGCGCCTACCCCAATCGGCAATAACCTTTAAATTATCACCACCACCACAACCAATATCTAATAAGTGGTAAGTTTTGTTAGGTTGTAAATTAAATGCAGCAATTCCCTTAAGGGTAATAGCATGCCCTCCCAAAAGGGTATTAATTGTATTTAACTCTTTTAAGTTTAAAAATAAATCCTTTGAAGGGATGTTATCAGCATCCAATAACTCTGCCTCGTAGGATCTATTCTTCATTACTTATGCTTAACTAGCAGGATGCTTAATAGCAAGTAAGCTAAAATCAGTTGATTCTTTGCGAATGGTATTACTCAATCTTCCTAAACCAGTAATTTCCATTTCTACCACATCTCCATCTTGCAACCATTGCGGTTTAAAGTTGGGGTCGTTTAATAAACCAGTACCGTTTAATTCTAAGAAACAGCCTGTGCCAACTGTTCCCGATCCTATTACATCGCCAGGAAGAATATCTACACCATAAGCGCAGCGTTCTACTATTTCTGCAAAGGTCCAATCCATATCCCCTACACTTCCCTCACTTACTAAAACGCCATTTACCCAGCATTTCATGTTTAGGTTAAAGCTATTACCGGTATGACCATTTTTTGCAGCTATTGCGTAGGGTGCTAGTTCATCTGGAGTTACAAAATATGGGCCAATAACGGTAGAAAAATCTTTTCCTTTTGCTGGTCCAAGATTGAGTAGCATTTCTTCCATTTGCAAAGTGCGGGCACTCATATCATTCATAATCATGTACCCAGCAATGTATGCATCAGCTTCCGATGCTTTTATATTTCTTCCTTTTTTTCCAATCACTATAGCGGCCTCCAATTCAAAATCTAATTTTTGAAAGTGGTCTGGCATGCACCATATTTCACCAGGGCCTTGCACTGCATTGTGGTTGGTAAAATAAAAAATAGGGTATTGGTCAAACTCAGGAATCATAGGAACGCCTCTATTTCTTCTTGCAGCCGCAACATGCTGTCTAAAGGCATAACCATCTCTGCACGAAGTAGGATTAGGAACTGGAGCTTCAAGTTTTACTTCACCTTCTAAAATATAAGCAGCAGCACTTTGGTTTCCCTTAAGCCCTTCATAAATTTTCATGGCTTTCTGCATCACAGCATCTCCTCCTTCTAAAAACTCGCGCATATTATTTGGAAGACTTGCATCTAAAGATTTTACTGGCCATATTTTACCTTCTAGGTACATCCCTAGTTGGGTGTTATTTTGATGGGTGTAGGTTACTAATTTCATATTATAAAGTTGGTAAGTTTATTTTATCTGGTACAATTAATAATTGCCCATAATTTTTTTGAAGTTCGAGGTAAAAAAGGTGCGCTTCAATTTGATTTCTAAAATCGCCAACACGTACCTTAAAATAAGGTTGTTGGTAAACGAGGTAAGCAGGTACTTCTGGATATTCTGTTTTAAATTTAGTTCTTAAGACATTGGCCGAATTTCTATCTGCACTCGAAAAAAGTTGCACTCTATAACCGTCTAGCGTTTGTTCGGCCTTGTGTTTTTGAATGTTTTTATAAACTAAAGAATCTAAGGTAACAGGCGTGCTAATATTCTTTTTATTCTGCGCTAAAGCAAATTGGCTTAGCAGCAGCATCAAACCAAAGAATAATAGATTTCTCATTTTTCTTTTTCCTCAGTTAAAGCTTCCTCAGTAATAATGGCTATACTGGCAGAACAGCCAATTCTATTAGCTCCAGCAGTAATTAGACCTTCGGCCATTTTGCGATTTTTTATCCCCCCGGCTGCTTTAATTTTTGTTTTTGCAGGTAAGAATTTGCGCATAAGTTTTACCGCTTCCACTGTGGCTCCTTCTGCTGCAAACCCTGTACTTGTTTTTACATAATCTGCTTCACAATCTGCACATATTTTACATAACAGTTTTATCTCGTCACTATTCATGTAAGCGGTTTCAATAATCACTTTCGCCTTTTTATTTTGTAAATGGCAAGCCGTTATAACACTTTGTACATCGTTCTGAACCGTAGCAATATCTCCGCTTTTAAAGGCAGCAATATTGATTACCATATCTATCTCATGCGCTCCAGAATTGATTGCTTTTTTAGTCTCCTCTACTTTACTACTTACAGTGCCGTAACCAAATGGAAAACCAATTACAGAGATAATTTTAACATCATTTTTTTTGATTACTTTTTTGGCCAATTGTACATAATAGGGAGGTATACAAACACCATAAAAGCCATGAGTTACCGCCTCCTCGCATAAACGGGTAATATCATCGGCAGTGCAATCTGCCTTTAAGTTGGTATGTTCAATGTAAGGGGCTAGGTTCATTATAATTTAATTAGTTAAATTCCTCTTTTCCATGACAAGATTTATATTTCTTTCCACTGCCACAAGGACAAGGATCGTTTCTTCCAATTTTAACAACACCCTTTACTTGTGCTGGTTTTTGAACCTCATTCGATTGCTGCATAGCCTCTCTATTTTGTTGTTGCGCTTGGGCTAAATCATCCGTTCGGGATGTTTTAAGTCTGCTTGTATCTGTTTTACGCGGTTGCTCTGCTTGCTTAACTTGGGCGCTATTATCAACAGGTATTTGCGCCTTAAACAACATTCCCAATACCTCTTTGTTAATGCGAGATACCATGCTTTTAAATAAGTTAAAAGATTCTAATTTGTAAATTAGTAATGGATCTTTTTGCTCAAACACTGCGTTTTGTGATGATTGTTTTAACTCATCCATTTCGCGCAAATGTTCCTTCCAATCATTGTCTATTACATACAATGAAGCAAACTTTTCATAGGTTTTAAAAATCTCTTTTGCATCTGTCTCATAGGCCTTTTTTAGGTTAACAGGTATCTGCATGTTATGAAGGCCATCACTCACCGGTACTGCTATAGTTTCAAACTGATTGCCTCTGTTTTTGTAAACATCTTCAATAACTGGCCAAGCAATCAATGCCATATCATGATTATGTTTAATATAATGTTTTTGCAATTCATCAAACAATAAATCCGAAACTTGCTCTTGTTTACTTCCTAAAAAAGTATCTTCTGAAATTTTCGTTTCATAAGCAAAAATACGAAGCAATTCAAATTTAAACTCAGTATAATTCTTTTGATCTCTGTAAGTATCCACTAGCTCGTCGCAAGTGTCGGCTAGCATATTATTTATATCTAGCGATAACTTATCTCCGTGTAAGGCATTTCTGCGCTTCGAATAAACAACCTCACGTTGAGAGTTCATTACATCATCATATTCTAATAAGCGCTTACGAATACCAAAGTTGTTTTGCTCTACTCTTTTCTGAGCACGCTCAATATTTTTGGTAATCATAGAATGTTCAATATTCTCTCCTTCTTTCATCCCTAGGCGGTCCATAATACCAGCAATTCTTTCTGAACCAAACAAACGCATCAAATCATCTTCTAAGGAAACATAGAATTTAGATGAACCTGGGTCTCCTTGTCTACCTGCACGTCCGCGCAACTGTCTATCTACACGTCTGCTTTCATGCCTTTCTGTACCAATAATAGCTAAACCACCTACTTCTTTAACACCTGCACCAAGCTTAATGTCTGTTCCCCTTCCTGCCATGTTGGTGGCAATGGTTACGGCACTTTTCTGACCCGCTTCTGCAACAATATCTGCTTCTCTTTGGTGCTGCTTTGCGTTCAATACATTGTGCTTTATTTTGCGCATGGTTAACATTCTGCTCAATAACTCACTTATTTCAACCGAAGTAGTACCTACTAATATTGGTCTGCCTGCCTCAGTTAAGCGAACTATCTCATCTATAACTGCATTGTATTTTTCACGCTTAGTTTTATAGATAACATCCTCTTCATCTTTTCTAGAAATAGCTCTGTTGGTTGGAATTTCAATTACATCTAACTTATATATTTCCCAAAACTCACCAGCCTCCGTAACCGCTGTACCTGTCATACCGCATAACTTGTGGTACATGCGGAAATAGTTTTGAAGCGTAACAGTAGCATAGGTTTGCGTGGCTGCCTCTACTTTCACATTTTCTTTAGCCTCAATAGCTTGGTGTAAGCCATCGCTATACCTGCGGCCATCTAATACACGCCCTGTTTGTTCATCTACAATTTTTACTTTGCTATCCTGAATGATGTATTCCACATCTTTATCAAACATGCAATAGGCCTTAAGCAGTTGATTGATGGTATGAATACGCTCGGATTTAATGGTAAAATCAAGCATTAATTGCTCTTTCTTTTTAATCGTTTCCTCTTCACTCAATCCAGCTTTTTCTATTTCTGCTATGGCTGAACCAACATCTGGTATAATAAAGAAATGCGGGTCTTCCCCAGAAGCTGTAATTAACTCAACACCTTTTTCTGTAAGGTCTACAGAATTTACTTTTTCATCAATTACAAAATATAAATCGGCATCCACTTTATGCATTTCCTTTTGTTGGTCTTGCATGTAAAAGTTTTCTGTTTTGGTAAGCACTTGCCTTGTACCTTGTTCTCCTAAGAATTTAATCAAGGCACTATTTTTTGGTAAACCTCTTTGTGCTTGCAATAATTTAAAGCCACCTTCTTTATCGTTGCCTGCTGCAATTAATTTTTTAGCATCGGCAAGCGCGGTATTTAAGTATGTTTTTTGAACATTAACCAATTTTTCAATTCTAGGCTTCAAGGCATAAAACTGTTGGTCGTCGCCTTTAGGAACTGGTCCAGAAATAATCAATGGAGTACGGGCATCATCAATTAAAACCGAGTCAACTTCATCCACCATAGCAAAATGGTGTTTGCGTTGCACCAATTCTTCAATGCTATTGGCCATATTATCTCTAAGGTAGTCAAAGCCAAACTCGTTATTGGTGCCATAAGCAATATCTGCCAAGTAAGCTTTTCTGCGTTCTGGAGAATTGGGTTGGTGGTAATCTATACAATCAACGGTAATGCCATGAAATTCGAATATAGGCGCATTCCATTCACAATCTCTTCGGGCCAAATAATCATTTACGGTAACTATATGAACCCCTAAACCAGCTAAGGAATTAAGATAGGCAGGTAAGGTAGAAACAAGTGTTTTTCCTTCACCCGTTGCCATTTCAGATATTTTGCCACTGTGCAATACAATACCTCCAATTAGTTGCACATCATAATGCACCATGTTCCAGGTAATTTCTGTACCTGCTGCCTCCCAAGTATTTTCCCAAGTAGCCTTATTCCCATTAATGGTAACGGGCTTTTTAGGATTTGTTCTTGCACTAAGTTCTCTATCCCAATCAGTAGCTTCTACTACCAATTGTTTGTTTTCTGTAAGTCGGCGCGCTGTTTCTTTAACAACCGCGAAAGCATCAGGAAGAATATCCTTTAATACAACTTCCAATTCCTCATCACGCTTCTTTTTTAGCTTATCAATATTTTTAAAAATATCATCCTGATCATGCAAATCCAAACCTTCTGCCTGTGCTTCAGTTTTTAATTGTTCAATTTCAGCATCTATTCCTTTTAACTCTTCAGCTATATGCGCCTTTAACCTTTTGCTTTCATTTCTAAGTTCATCGTCGCTAAAGCTGCTTAACTTTTCAAATCGCTCATTAATTTTAGCCACTACAGGGTAAATCTCCTTAAGATCTCGGTCAGATTTACTCCCAAAAATTTTAGTTAAGCCTTTAAAAATACTTCCAATCATAATGTGTTGTCTCCTGCGGTATTGCACCAATATGGGCAATTGGCCGTAAAAATAAGTTTATTTTTTACAACAGCATAAATTAATCCAAGGCAATTGTTTGACAATTTGACAGCCAAATATTTGGTTCAACACTAGAAACCCATAGAAACAAGGCTGTTTTTGACTATTTGTGAGTTTTTGTCAGAATTTATATAGCGATTATTTCACCCAATCATTCGCCTTCATTGTCTATTTGATTTCTAAATCCAAGGCGTTTTCCAGTTGGCATCCCACTGCTATGGCTCATAATGTTCTTTTGCTCTAGCGTAATAAAACTGATGTTTTCGATAGGAGGGGCTATCAAATCAAAATTTAAGCAGTAGTGTATAGATTCTAAAACTATCTTCTCATAAAATTCTTTGCTAATTTGGTTCAAACCAAAATCCCCAAATTGAAATGACAAGGAGCGCTTACCCTCAATAAAAAAGTGATTTTCTTTGTTGATAAACAACCTGCCAACCAAATAGCCAACATCACCTTCTCTGTTGTATTTAATAGAATCTGCTAAGAAATTGTAAATCTGTATCATCCCACAAAATTCCCTCATCGGATCTTCTTGTACATATGGACTGTTATGAATATAATGTTGTTGGTCAAAATCAAAAATATTGGTATGCATCATAAACACCAGGGTGTCTCCACTAAATTTTAGATGTACTTCAAATTCGCTTTTCTCAAAGTATTTTATTTCTACACTGCTGTCTATTGGCTGTATGGTTTGGCTTACTTTTTCTGCAATGCCTCTAACCACCTCCTTAAGGTCGATAAATGATGCTTTGGTATTTCTATAAACCAATTGTTTGGTAGCAGACTTTTGCAACAAAAGCTGCGTTATTTTTTCAAATTTGTTTTCCATGCTATCTCTTTAGATTTAACAATTCCGAAGCTTTTACGTTTAATAAGCCCTGGCAAATAACACCCTTTCTTTAGATGGTTTACCTGTTAATACACATTTGCCATCTTCCTGCAGGTTATTTAAAGGAATGCAGCGTATAGTTGCTTTAGAAAGTTCCTTAATTTTATCTTCGGTTTCACTTGTTCCATCCCAATGAGCGCTCACAAAGCCAGTCTTATTTTCCAATGCATCCATAAACTCCTCCCATGTGTTAACAGGATGCATATGTGATTCTCTATAATCTAGTGCCTTTTGATAAATATTTTGCTGTATCTGTTCTAACAAATGAGGAATTTTATGTTCTAAATCGTTGGCTTGTAAAACCATTTTTTCTTTGGTATCTCGTCTGGCAACTTCTACCGTACCATTTTGCACATCTCTTGGTCCAATAGCAATTCTTACTGGAACCCCTTTTAATTCGTATTCGGCAAATTTAAAACCCGGACTCAAATTATCTCTATCATCTACTTTTACCGAAATGCCTAATTTCTTTAGCATGGCAAAATAGGAATCTACCTTTTCCATTACTAGAATGCGTTCTTCTTCTTTTCTGCAAATTGGTATAATCACTACTTGTATAGGAGCTAATTGTGGCGGTAATACAAGTCCTTCATCATCACTATGGCTCATAATTAAGGCTCCCATTAATCGCGTAGAAACTCCCCACGAGGTGGCCCAAACATATTCAGATTTATTTTCTTTGGTAACATATTTTACATCAAATGCTTTGGCAAAGTTCTGACCCAAAAAATGCGAAGTACCCATTTGTAAGGCTTTGCCATCTTGCATCAAACCTTCAATGCAATAGGTATCTAAGGCGCCTGCAAAACGCTCGTTGGCAGATTTAACTCCTTTAATTACGGGCACCGCCATTATGTTTTCTGCAAAATCTGCATATACATCCAGCATTTTTGTAGTTTCTTCAATTGCCTCTTCGGCAGTTGCATGCGCAGTATGCCCTTCTTGCCATAGAAATTCTGTAGTTCTTAAAAACAACCTGGTACGCATTTCCCATCTTACCACATTTGCCCATTGATTAATTAGCAAGGGTAAGTCTCTATAACTTTGAATCCAATTGCGGTAGGTGTTCCAAATAATCGTTTCACTGGTTGGTCTAACAATTAGTTCTTCCTCTAATTTAGCGTCTGGGTCAACAATAATTTCATTGGTAATTGGATCATTCTTTAACCTATAATGCGTTACCACGGCGCATTCTTTTGCAAATCCATCCACATGAGATGCTTCTTTGGTAAAAAACGACTTTGGTATAAAAAGCGGGAAATAGGCATTTTGGTGTCCTGTTTCTTTGAACCTTCTGTCTAATTCTGCTTGCATTTTTTCCCAAATAGCATATCCATAAGGTTTTATTACCATACAGCCTTTAACGTCTGAATGTTCTGCTAAATCTGCACTTTTAACTAAATTGTTATACCAAGCGCTATAATCTTCGCTTCTTTTTACTTTTTTTATGTCCATGTTATGTTATTGGAATAATATTTGTTTTAACTGTGTAATAGTTTGC
>JBIKKC010000250.1:0-3338 GCA_044360615.1 Bacteroidia bacterium
TACTTATAGGATAATAGCTTCTCATCCCAAAGCAAACAATTCGGTCTTTCTCAATTCCCTTTTTATTTAAGTAATTCAATACCGCTTCTGCCCTAGAAAACGAAAGATTAGGTAATCCTGTTCTTATATCGGTACGCTCTTCTTTTGGTTCAAATTGGCGGTGCCCTTTTTCGTTATAAGGATTTAAATGCCCATATAAAGCCACCACATATTCCCTCCTTTGATTGAGAATAGTATAAAGTGAATCTAATGATTCATAGGATTGAGGCAAGAATTCGGAACTACTCCCCACAAATAAAATACCCTCAATAACAATTCTCTCCCCAATTATTATATCATCTTTTGCAAGATTTCTTTTAGGTTTAACAACGACACTAGAAAAGATATCTACTCTTCTATAAAACTTTAAAGAATCTAATTTGGCTGAACCTATCTCCCCTATTGGTTTAACTAAAATAGTTGCATTTGGCAAGCGTTTTAAAAGAGTGGCTTTAATAAAATTTGCTCTTTTTGAGGCAAGCAAAAAATTAGATTTTTCGTTTCCAACTTGGTCGGCATAAGCTACAATTTCTAAATTATAATGCCTTGTAGAATCAAATTTAGCAAATGCCTCTAAAAATTTTAACTTTTCTTTAGTGGAGACTTGACTCTCTCCATTTTCAAAATATACACTGCAGATTAACCTTGCTTGAGCATTAGCTATTTTGCTTACTAAAACAAACGTAATTATTAAATAGTAAAAGCTTCTCATTAATCAAATAACTCAAAACAAATATAAGATTTAAGGTGCTACGTTAGGATCTTTTACCTTATCGCCTCTACTTATTCCCTCTATAATTTCAATGTTGATACCGTCGCTTAAACCTGTTTTAAGGTTGCGTTTTTCAAACGTTTGAGGAGCAGTTTCAACTTCAACAAAAACTTGCTCTTTTTCAAATTGCAAAACAGACTCGGGCAGGCAAAACACACTATCTTTCTTTGCAAGAACAATATCTGCATTGGCACTGTAACCTGCTCTTAGAAATAAGTTAGATTTTAAATCTACTCGTGCTTTTATTAAAAATTGAATAGCTCCGTTTTCTTTAACCCCTTTAGGAGCAATATATTCTAAGGTAGCAGCAAACTTATCTGCATCTATTGCCCCAACGGTTAAAATTAAATCCATTCCAGGTTTAATTTTTCCTACTTCACTTTCATCCACTTTGCCTTCAAAAATCATCTCGCCCATATCGGCAACTGTGGCTATAGTAGTGCCTTCATTAAACGTATTACTTTCTATTACACTGCTACCTTCCTTTAAGGGTACATCTAATACCATTCCGTCAATAGTGCTTCTTACAATAGTATTGGTGGCTTTGCCAGAGCTTTTACTCACCCCTTCCTTAATCAACTGAATGTTATTCTCTGCTGCATCCAATTCCTCCTTGGCATTATTAAAATTAAGCTTGATAACTTGATAGTCGGCATAAGCAATCATCTTGCTTTCAAACAACTTTTGGTTGCGGTCTAAATCAATTTTGGCATTTTCATAGGCCAACTTGGCTCGGTTCAAACGGTTTTCTGCATTGGCTAAATTTATCATATTAGGGATAATTCTAATGCGGGCAATCATATCTCCCTTTTTTACTTTATCGCCTGCTATCACAAACAATTTTTCTATAATGCCAGACACTTGAGGCTTAATATTAACCTCTTTCCGTGGAACCACAGAACCTGTTGCTACTGTTTTTTTAACAATGTTTGTTTTAAGCATACTTACTGTTTTATAAACAATAGGCTTCTGTTCAGATTTTTGATATAAAAACCAAATAGTGTAAAAAAATAAGGCCACTAAAGCCACAAAAAATCCAATTCTTATTACTCTTTTCATAAAATATTTATTCGTATCTTAATGCTTCCACGGGTTTAATAGCTACAGCCTTTCGAGCTGGAATAATCCCAGCCAAGGCCCCACAAATAATTAGTATAACCAAGGCTTTTATTGCTACTGCTAATTCTACCCCAGGTTGGTAAAACATACCTGTATCTTGGCCTTCTATGGCTTTATTAATTCCTTCCATTAAGTATATGCCTGCCACTAAACCCAAGTACCCTGCCAAGGAGGTAAGCAATACACTTTCTGCTACTATTTGAGATATGATAGAGCTGGGTGTGGCGCCCAAAGCACGTCTTACGCCAATCTCCTTGGTGCGCTCTTTCACAATAATTAACATAATATTACTAACCCCAATAACACCCGCCAAAAGTGTTCCTATACCCACAACCCAAACCAATAAACTAATACCAGCAAACAACCCTTGGATTTTTGCAAATTCCTTCTCGGTATTCCAACTGCCAATGGCATATGGATCCTCTGGAGAAATTTTATGCCGTTGCGCCAATATCTTCTTTATTTTTTCTTCCACAAAGGCAGCAGAATATTGAGGTTTTGCAGTTAAACTAAACCAACCAATTCTACCACCCCAATTAAAGGCCTGTTGGAAGGTAGTAAAGGGAATGTAAATAGTTTGCATTTTCTCTTCTGCATTTTCTCCATCTTTATTTACCCCAATAGTCCCAATAACTTTAAAATAGGTGCCATTTACCTGTATGTATTGGTTAAGAGGATTTTCTTCTTTATTAAATAAAACTTCTTGAACACGATTTGCAATTACACATACTTTTCTTTTTTCCTTAATATCCAAATCATTTAAATATCTTCCACTGGTTACTGTAAGTGTTTGGATAAAACGATTGTCAGGAAAATCACCACGCACCACAAAAGGACCAGTTTTAACTCCTCTGCTCACATTATTTTCGCCGCGGTAACCACCCAATTGGGCAGAAGGGGCAAGCACAGCTAATTCTGGAACATTATCTTTAATGGCTTGAATATCGTCTTCATGAAAATTAAATCCTCTTCCGCGCGGTAAACCCTTATAAGGAATAGTGGTGGATTGGGTCCACATATAAACAGCATTGGTAGCATTACCACTAAAAGAGCGGGTTACCCCATTCTGTAAGCCCTTGCCTGATCCTAGCATAATTACCAACATAAAGATACCCCAAAACACACCAAATGCCGTAAGAAAGGTTCTTAGCTTATTCTTGCTAAGGGTTTGTAGCACCTCATTTATTCTATCGCCATCTATTCTCATTACTCTGCTCTTAATGCCTCAATAGGTTCAACCTTAGCGGCCTTTCTTGCGGGAAAATAGCCTGCAATTAATCCGGCAACTACTAATAATGCCATGGCTTGCAAGGCAACCATTAAATTAACTTCTGGCTTACGAAAGTAATCTGAGTCGGGCACAAATTTTTGAAAAGCTTCCACCAAAAATACACCCGCTATTAACCCA
>JBIKKC010000274.1:0-2960 GCA_044360615.1 Bacteroidia bacterium
CCGTCCTCCGTCCTCCGTCCTCCGTCCCCCCTCACTTTTATTATCCCTCAACTCTGTGTATGTTGCAAACAAATTTACCGGCTTTGAAAAAACTTATTCCAAACTCTCTTACTGCCTTAAACTTGTTTTTTGGCTGCCAGTCTATCATTAGTAGTCTAGAAGGAAATTTACAACAAGCTGCTTGGTTTATTGGCATTGCTGCTATACTCGATTTCTTTGATGGTTTTGTGGCGCGCTTGTTAAATGCTTACAGCGAAATTGGGAAACAACTCGATTCTCTTGCAGATGTGGTGAGCTTTGGAGTAGCCCCAGGAATGATTTTTTATGTGATTAGTCAAGACCATCTGCTCTTTGGAAATTCTTTTCCTATGTACGTTCCCCTGTTAATATTATTCTCTTATTTACCCTTTCTTATTCCCATATTCTCGGCAGTGCGCTTGGCAAAATTTAATATAGATACTAGGCAAAGTGATTCTTTTATTGGGTTACCTACGCCAGCCAATGCCCTCTTTATTTGTGCTATCCCATTTGTACTAGAATCGGGACCAGATTGGGCGGCACTTTTATTTGCCTCTAAGTACTTTTTATTGCTTTTCCCCATTGTTAGCTCATACCTTTTGGTGGCAGAATTACCCCTATTCGCCTTAAAGTTTAAAAATTTCTCTTTTACAGATAACAGCCTCAGATACTTGTTTTTGCTAGGATGCGGGGTGTTAATTTTCTTCTTTCATTATTTTGGAGTTGGACTAAGTATAGTGCTTTACGTACTTTTGTCGCTACTTGTACATTTAAAATTAATTAAACTATGAAATTTATTGCCGAAATAGATGTGATGCCACATGCCGCATTGTTAGATCCACAGGGAAAAGCGGTTAGCAATTCGATGCCAAATATTGGGTTACCACAAATCCATGATGTTCGCATTGGCAAACACATTAGCATGGAATTAGAAGCAGCCACTGAAAGCGAAGCAAACGAAATGGTAGATACAGCTTGCAAAAAGTTGTTGGCTAACCTAATTATGGAAAGCTATACCTTCTCTGTAAAAGCGAAATAAAAACTTATGCTTAAACCTCGCAGCTATATTTTATGGCTATGGAGCTTGTTAAGTTTACTTAATGCAAAGGCACAAGATATTGACTATGCAAAGCAATGCATAAAAACCTTATGCAGTGACGATTTTGCCGGAAGAGGTTATATAAACGAGGGGGATAAAAAAGCCGCAGCTTTTATTAAAGATGAATTTGCCGCTCACAAATTAATCCCTTTAGGAAACCAATATTACCAAGGGTTTGGATTCCCGGTAGTCATTTATCCTGATAGGGTATTTTTAAATATAGATAATTACGAGTTAACCCCTGGAGAAGATTTCATCATTAACCCGGGCTGCCCTGCTATTTCTGGCAATTACAAAGTATTGCGATTAGATTCTAACATGGTAGACAATACCCTTGAGTTTAAAAAATGGACCAAGAAAAATCTTAAAGGAACTTTTTTAATTGTAGATGAAATTAAAGGCAAAAAGTTAATACACCAAGAACGCTTAACTGCCATTTTAAATAATGAGATAAAAGCGCGTGGACTCATTTACGACAACCAAGAAAATCTAGTTTGGGGTGTAGCCATTAATTTCGAATCCTATCCCATTTTACATATTAAAAAAGGAATTCTTCCACGCTTAGTTTTAAAGCTAAAACTTACGGTAGATGCTTCGCGTATACCGCATAGTACGCAAAATGTAATTGGTATGATTAAGGGTTCGGTTCAACCCGACTCTTTTATATTTATAACCGCGCATTACGACCATTTAGGAATGATGGGCAAAGAAGCGATGTTCCCAGGAGCCAATGACAATGCCAGTGGGGTGGCTATGCTATTAGATTTAGCAAGACATTACAGCCTGAACCCACCAGAAATGAGTATTGTTTTTATTGGTTTTGCAGCCGAAGAAGCTGGATTAATTGGGAGTTATTACTATACAGAAAACCCCTTGATACCCCTTTCAAAAATAAGCTTAGTAGTAAACCTAGATTTAATGGCAACAGGCGATAAAGGTCTAACTGCCGTAAATGGGTTAATACATCCCGAATTGTTTTCCTTATTGCAATTAAGCAATACCCGTGGAAATTATTTGCCAGATATTGCTGCAAGAGGTAAGGCCATGAACAGCGATCATTTTCATTTTACCGAAAACAATGTTCCTGCTTTATTTTTCTACCTTAGAGGAGAATACCACCATTACCATGATGTTGGTGATAAAGCCAATGCAATTACTTTAAGCAAGTATAATGAGGCATTCAAATTGATGCGAGATTTCATTAATTCTCGCATGAAGTTGGAATTCTAAAGAATTATTACAATCTTAGCCCTGCAATGCCTATTGTTAACTCTCTTATGAATTGGTACCTCAAGCGCAGAATTCCTGCCATTGAGCAAATGTTGAACCAACCAATACAAGTTCAGCAAGACCAACTTATTAAACTACTGAGAACGGCACAAACAACAGAGTTTGGACGTAAATATGAGTTTAAAACTATCCAAAACTTGGAGACCTTTAAAGAGAGAGTTCCAGTAACCAATTACGACGATTTTAAGCATTATATTGAGCGCATGATGCAAGGCGAACAGAATATTCTTTGGCCAAGTGAAGTGCGTTGGTTTGCCAAATCTTCTGGAACTACGAGTGCTAAAAGTAAATTTATTCCTGTTACCTACGAAAGTTTAGAAGAGTGCCATTATCAAGGTGGAAAAGACGTTTTACTGCACTACATGTTAAACAACCCAGAAACGGAAATCTTTAACGGCAAAGGTTTGGTGTTAGGAGGTAGTCATCAAATTAACCAAAACAATTTTGAGAGTTATTTTGGCGATTTAAGTGCTGTAATGATGCAGAATATGCCTTTCTGGGCGCAATACCTGCGTACGCCAGATCTTAGCATTGCCATTATGGATAATTGGGA
>JBIKKC010000251.1:0-3282 GCA_044360615.1 Bacteroidia bacterium
GGTTAAATTTTAGGTATAATTTCAATCAAAACTGGACTTATTCACAAGCAGTTATTCGTGGGGAAAGGTCTTTAATCTCCGATTTTTTTTCGGAAAATAATTTTGCCTATAATTTTCTTGAAGTCAAGCCTAAAATTAGCTATCAGCACTTACAGAGCTGGCGGTTAAGTGCTAATTATATGTATTCAGAATCTGCTAACCAGCCTTTATTTGGTGAAGAAGCAGCCAATGTTAACCAATTGGGATTTGAGTTTAGATACACCTTGCCTAAACTTGGTGTAGCCACTTTCAATTATAACTTTTATAAGGTATCCTATTCTGGCAACTCTAATAGTGTTTTAGCCTATGACATGCTACAAGGTTTAAGTATTGGCAATAACCAAATCATCTCTTTTAATTTGCAACAACGCATTGGGCAAAGTCTTCAAATAAACTTTAACTACGAGGGTAGAAAAAGTGGTTCTATACCTGTAATTCACGTTGGAAGAATGGAAGCCCGATATCTATTCTAAATTTTTTTTAACTTCCCGCAAAAAATTAAATTATGTCTGATATTTTAAAAACGCAAAAAACTGTAGATCTTCTAATACGTCTTGGGTTATTGTTTGGACTATTATACTGGTGTTTCATATTAATTGCACCTTTTTTATTGCCTTTCTTATGGGCCATTATTATTGCTATTGCCTTGCATCCTTTGCATGAGTTTATTAGCAATAAACTTAGGTTTGGGCGGAAAATGGCAGCTATCGTATTAACTTTATTAATGGTGGTTGGAATTATTTTTCCCGCTTATGAGTTTTTTGCAACAGTAACTAGTCTTATTATACAATTAAAAGCAAGTTTTGAATCAGGTGCTTTTCACCTTCCCGAAATGCAAGACCAAATGCGCGCATTGCCTTTGGTTGGCGGTCAAATAGATACTATCATGACAGATATCAATATCAACTTAAAAGATTTTCTTATAGAGCATAAAGACACCATTCTTCAATTGTTTCAAAAGTTAGCAGCTATTGCCGTAAACACTGGTATAAGTTTATTCATGGTTATTGTGGCTATGATTCTTGCTGGTGTTTTATTAGCATTTGATGGCTTGGAAGATTGGAGCAAGCGTTTGTTTAATAGAATAATTGGACCTAAAGGTTTTGTATATGCAGAGCTTAGTGCAAGTACCATTCGCAATGTGGTTAAAGGTGTTTTAGGTGTAGCCGTTATCCAAACTATTTTAGCTGGCATAGGATTAAGTTTAGCTGGAATTCCTCATGCTCCATTATGGACAATCGTAGTGCTTATTTTAACCATTGTTCAGGTAGGTCCATTATTGGTTTTGGCTGGTGCTAGCATCTTTCTATTTATGCATGAAAGCACAACCGTTGCCAGCTTATGGACAGGCTATTTTGTAATGGTTACGCTTGTAGATAATATATTAAAGCCCATTTTATTAGGCAAATCATCGCAAGTACCAACCCTAGTTATCTTTTTGGGGGTGATAGGAGGGTTTATGATGTCTGGCTTTATTGGTTTATTTACCGGTGCTATTGTGCTAAGCATAGGGTATACGCTTGCCGCCAAATGGATGGAAGAAACACAAGAAGAAATAGAAGAATCTGTAAGTTAAATTACTAGATTAATTATTTTACCTTTAACAAAAACAATCTTTTTGGGTTGTTTTCCTTCCAACCATTTTAAAATTGTTTCGTCTGCTAATACAGTTTTTTCTATTTCGCTTTGATCCAAATCTAATGCAAACTCAATGTTGGTTCTGTGTTTGCCATTGATGGAAACAGGATAGCTAAAACTGTCTTCTATTAAATAGGCAGCATTAAATTCTGGAAACTTTGCCTTGGTAATAGAATTGGTTTCGCCAATTGCCTGCCAGAGTTCTTCTGCAATATGCGGTGCATAGGGAGATAAAATGACTAATAGTTCTTTAAGTATAGCTTGTTTATGACAATCTAATTCTCCTAACTCATTTACACAAATCATAAAGGTGCTCACCGAAGTATTGAAGGAAAAATTCTCTATATCTTCTGCCACCTTTTTAATAGTTTTATGAAGTGTTTTCAACTCCGCCTTATTTGGAGCTTCTTGGGTCAAACATAAATTACCGTCTTTATCATAGAAAAGTTTCCATAGTTTTTTAAGGAACCTGTGTACTCCTTCAATCCCTTGAGTATTCCAGGGTTTACTTTGCTCTATGGGGCCTAAAAACATTTCATACAAGCGCAAAGTGTCTGCACCATATTGGGCAATAATATCATCTGGAGTAACTACATTCCATTTAGACTTGCTCATCTTTTCAACTTCCCATGAGCAATGGTAATTGCCATTTTCTAAAACAAACATGGCATTGGTTAAATCATCTCTCCATTGTTTAAATAGCGCTGTATTTAGCACATCATCTTTAACAATATTTACATCTACATTGAGCTTAACTACCATTATTTTGGTAAAGTCTAATCGTGCATTTTGATTGTTTTGCTTGTTAAATTCTTGAAATAATATAGGCAGATTTTTGATGTTTTCATTTTCATCAAAGAAACCTCTTGAAGCAAAAAAGCTTAGTTCTTTTTTATCTCCTTCAAAACAATCAATGCGGTAAACAAAGTTACTTCTACCTTGTATCATGCCTTGATTGATTAGCTTTTTTGCAGGTTCATCTTCAATAATAATCCCTAAATCGAATAAGAACTTTGTCCAAAATCTAACATACAATAAATGGCCAGTAGCATGCTCATTGCCTCCCATGTATAAGTCTACCTGCTTCCAATAATTAACGGCTTCGGTCGAAACCAAGGCGTCATCATTTTTATTATCCATATAACGCAAGAAGTACCAAGAACTACCTGCCCAACCAGGCATTGTGCTTAGTTCATAATCGTATTGCCCTTTATACTTCCAATTGCTTGCTCTCCCAAGAGGTGGTTCTCCATTTTCTGTTGGTAAAAATTTATCTACATCTGGTAGAATAATGGGTAGGTCTTTCTCCTCAACTGGATAAGGAATCCCTTCTTTATAATAGATAGGAATGGGTTCACCCCAGTAACGCTGTCTTCCAAAAATAGCATCTCTTAAGCGATAATTGGTTTTGCCTTTCCCAATACCTCTATCTTCAACTTCTTGAATAGCGCGTTTGATGGCTTTTTTAACTCCGAGTCCATTAAGGAAACCAGAATTTATGCAATTGCCCTCTTTGCCATCGTAACTACTTTCTTGGTAATTATGTGTTTCACTGCCTTCTATTACTTGAAGTATGGGTAGATTAAAATGCTTAGCAAATCCATG
>JBIKKC010000252.1:0-3281 GCA_044360615.1 Bacteroidia bacterium
ACGTTGCAGCAAATAGTTATAGATGGAGGTTAGGTTCAAACGGTAATACAAAGGCAAAAGCACAAAAGCCACTACAAAATAGCCAATAAAGTACCCCAGCACCACCTGAAAATAACTAAAACCTGCCGCTTCTACCGTGCCCGGAACAGAAATAAAAGTTACCCCAGAAAGAGAAGTACCAATCATCCCAAAAGCTACCAAAGCCCAATGGCTGCTTTTATTGCCTATAAAAAAAGTTTGGTTGTTAGAGTTCCTAGAGGTGTAATAAGCAACCACCAACAGAACCAAAAAATATACAATGATTATCCCAAGCAATAATGCTGCATTCATAACTGTTTTTAATAAAAATGTTTACGGTCTGTTTTGTTCCAAATTTTAATCAAAATAAACCCAAATAACATACCACCTAAATGGGCAAAATGAGCAACATTATCTCCAGGATTATTATTAAGGCCTTGAAACAATTCAAATGCGCCGAAAATCATTACAAAATATTTAGCCTTAATAGGGAAAGGTAAAAAAAGCAACATGAGCATGGTGTTTGGAAACAGCATTCCAAATCCTAACAAAAGCCCAAAAACAGCGCCACTTGCCCCAACCACAGGAACATTCATGCGTTTAATTACCATGAAATCTGAAATCTCTTTTGCACCCACAATAAATTCAGGATTGGTCGAATCCTTCTGCCACTCTATTAAAAAATCTGCAACGCGAGAATCATTTGCTAAAAAGGGATCGTGTTGCACCAATTTCATAAACCCGTCATAAGTAGGTTCCATTTGAAAGCTTTGAACCATGCTTTTAACTTGATACACATCGTAAGCATTTACCCCAACGTGCAAGGCTGCTGCACCAAAAGCGGTAACAAAGTAAAAAATGAAAAATCTCTTTGGACCCCAATAGTTTTCTAATTGGCTACCAAACATCCACAAACTAAACATGTTTGTAAATAAATGCATCAAACTACCATGCATAAATACATGGGTTATGAGCTGGTAGGGTTTAAAGAATTTCGACTCGGGATAATACAATCCTAGGTGCTGATTCATATCAAAAATACCCCTATCTAGCAAGACCAAATTAGCCAAAAAACATAGGCCATTAATGATCAATAAATTTTTAACAACAGGAGGAAAAAGGGAGGGTCGGATTTGTTGAAACATACCTGCGCAAGGTAAATATTTTTAGGAATTGCCAAACCTAGAACATGCGCATTATTTCTTCTAAGGTAAGTTTACTAATACATGCTTTGCCATCTGGCGCATATTGTGGCTCTTTACAGGCAAACAATTCATCTACCAAACGGTTCATTTCCTCTGCTTGTAATTTAGTGCCCAATTTAATGGCAGCTCGCTTGGCAAGTGTTCTAGCTACATGTTTATGCTTACTTAACTCTGGAGTTAGCGTATTTCGGTAGGTTTCTATGATTTCAGAAATTAATTTGGTCTCATCTTCCAAATGCAGTTCTGCAGGAAGCCCATTAATAACAAAATCGTTTTTACCAAAGGTATTAATTGTAAAGCCTAATGCTGCCATTTCTGGCAAAATTTCATTTAGCACAGCTTCATCCGAATTATTTAAATGAAGCACTCTTGGAAACAACAATTGCTGACTTGCCAAAGGTGCTTTTTCTAGCGCTTCTAAATACTTTTCATACAGAATTCTTTCGTGGGCTGCCTGCTGCTGAACAAGCATAAGGCCACTTTTAATTGGCGTAACAATAAATTGATTGTTAAGCTGAAAAAACACTCGGGTGTCTGAAATATCCTCACTTACGGGCAATTTTATTTGCTGTGCTCTTTGCTCTTCAGAATTGCCCTGAAACAGCACATCCCAATTAGATTGACTCTTATTTCTTTGCTGTTGGTATTGGTCTTTAAAGCCGCCCCATTCTGTTTTTCCACTTCGGTTTGAACCAACTACACCAAAAGATTTTACCTCTTGCGTACTTGGTGGATTTAGCTGTAAATGTATAAATTGGTTATCATCAAAACCTGTTTCTTGAGGCAGTTGAATATGAGAAGCCAAGGCTTTCCTTACCACAGCTCTAATAATCTGATAAATGTTTCTATCATCCTCAAATTTTATCTCTGTTTTAGTAGGATGAATATTGATATCAATTTGCGCAGGGTCTATGCTAATAAACAACACATATAATGGAAATTGTTCTTTAGCCAAAAAGCCCTCAAAGGCATTTACCACCGCATGGTTAAGGTAATTGTCTTTAAAAAAGCGCTTGTTTACAAAGAAATATTGCTCCCCTCTAATTCTTTTAGCAACTTCTGGTTTTCCTATAAAACCACTGATGTGTATTATGCTCGTTTTCTCTTCTAGCCAAATTAAATCTTGGTCCTTTCTATCACTAAAAATGGATAGGATTCTTTCTTGAACCGATTGCGGCGCCAAATCGAACTGCGGTTCTTCATTATGCGTAAGCTTAAAACCAATGGAAGGGTTTGCCAATGCTGCTCTGCAAAACTCCTCCATAATATGCTTCCATTCTACAGGGTTAGATTTTAAAAAGTTTCTGCGCGCAGGAATATTGTAAAACAAATTCTTCACTAAAACATTCGTACCTAAGTTCATGGCCGTTTGTTCGTGTTTTTTTAGCTGCGAACCTTCAATTAAAACCATAGAGCCCAGCTCTTCTTCTGCCAATCGCGTTTTCATTTCTACTTGCGAAACCGAAGCAATACTGGCCAAAGCCTCTCCCCTAAAGCCCATGGTGCTAATCTTAAATAAATCCTCTGTTTGTGTAATTTTTGAAGTAGCATGCCGCTCCCAACACATACGAGAATCCATAAAACTCATCCCTTTGCCATTGTCACTAACCTGTATTAAACCTTTGCCAGCATCTTTTACAAATACCTCAATCTTTGTGCTGTTGGCATCTATCGCATTATCTAACAACTCCTTTACCACCGAAGCGGGCCGCTGAATTACCTCTCCAGCCGCAATTTGGCTAGCAACATGATCGGGTAACAAGCGTATTAAATCACTCATACTGCAAAGGAATCTCTTTTTTTAGGACACTCACATTGCTGTGGAGAACTTTCAACCGCCTAGTGGTATATAAATTATTACAGAAACTACCGTTTATGTGGTATGAATGATTTTCTTTTGCAGTAATGTTAAGGCCTTCTTCTTTTATTTTACTCGCTTTCTGGCTTTGTTCTACTTTTTCATGGGGCCAAAGCCATGTTATAAACTGGAAAAAAACTAATCCGTGGATAGATTCTGTTTTCAATAGTTTGAACCAAAATGAAAAAATTGCCCAACTC
>JBIKKC010000253.1:0-3265 GCA_044360615.1 Bacteroidia bacterium
CATCAAAAGGCAATTGAGAAAACTTGGGATTACCTTAGGCTAGGCCATGTTTTTAACTTTTCTCTTATTATCTTATGCTATCATAATAAGTGCTTTATGGGGAGGCTTTGGATGGCAATTGATAGGAAAATGGCAGCTTACTACTAGGAATAAAGTACTTGCACCTGGGCTAGATATTTGGTTAGGTTTTGCCATCATTAGTTTGCCCATTTCTATCCTTCATTTCTTTTTGCCTATTCATTTCGGGTTGAACCTACTGCTAATTTTGCCATTGTTTATTCCAGCTTTGGGTTTCAAAAAAATAGCCATAGACAGGTGGGAGTTATACAAATCATTGCTTTCAAAACAAGAAACACTGGCGGCTTTTTTAACAGCCATGGTATGTTTGCTTTTAAGACCAGGAACAGGAGATATTGCAGATTATCATTTGCAACATATTTTATGGGCAACTGATTATCCAATGGTTCAAGGCTTAGGGAATTTTAACCGACCCTTAGCCAATAATAACTGGTGGTTTCATCTTCAAGCGCTATTTGGCATGCAAGGACTTAATCACCAAAGCTTATTTATTGGAAATGGCGTTCTATTTATAGCTGCGTTTATTTGGTTCTCAATTACCTCTGTTACGCTAAGTAGAGCTCACCAATATCTCCGATTCGTTTTTCTGCTATTCATCATTCTTACATCAACAACAGCTTTTGTAGGAGCAGTTACACCAGACTATGTAATTACCTTAAGTTTATTTCTACTCATAGATTTATACCTAAGGGAGGAAAGTGGTCAATACGGATCACTTATCCTTGTTATTTGCGCTTGGCTACTCACCATTAAAGCCACAGCCATTACTTTTTTTATGCTGCCACTACCAATAGTTTGGCATTGGATCAAACAAAAAAATATAGCTCAATTTATCAAAACAAGTGCATTGGTATTGCTCTTTCTTATACCTTGGATTATTGGTAATATTTGGGTAAGTGGTTATTTGCTTTACCCTTTTAGTCAAATTGATTTATTTGAAGTTGACTGGAAAATGCCAGCATGGCTAGGAGAATTCGAAAGATTTGTTTTAAAACAATGGGGAAGAGTTCCTTACCAAGACCCAAAGATTACAGCAACACTTGCATTTTCTGCTTGGATTAAAATGTGGTTTGCACAACTCGATCTTATGAATCGATTACTACTTATAGGTTCAATCTTAGCCACACCTATAGTCATTTGGAAAAATTATAAAAACCCTTACCTGCTTTGGGTAATTATTTTCCTTTTGGTTGGCTTTACCTTATTGTTTAACAATGGGCCTCATCCACGCTTTCTTTTTGCCTACATGGTTAGCATGATTGCCCTGCTTGCTGCTACATTTGGTCCTGAAAAATCAATAAACTTACTACCTGAAATAAGTAAAAAACTATTGTTTATTTTTTTCTTTTACCTCTTAATATTTAAACATGCTTCATGGTATTTAGGTCCAGAAAATTTTGTGTATCCAAAGGCTTACCCTAAACCAGCGGTAGAAGAAAAAATACTAAACGGCCAAGTAGTATATATTACCCCAAACAACAATACCTGTTGGGACCAATTTCCTTGTTCGTACTATTTTGTAGATTCTATAGCGCTTAGAGGTTCAAGCCTTAGCGAAGGTTTTAGATGGCAAACAATGCCCAAACCTTAATCCCACTTTTTCTTAAAATCGCCACGCGAAAAGAATTTCTCGATTAAGCAATACAACAAAATAAAGAAGTAGCGACTTCCCATTTCTCTTATCTTAAGATTACTTACGCCGTGCTTTCTATTGGTCCATGAGTTTGGTATAACGGCATACGTATACCCTCTAATAATTGCCTTTAACGGAATTTCTACAGTAAGGTTAAAATGCGGAGAAAGAAAAGGCTTAACGCCATCTATGGTTTCCTTTTTATACAATTTAAACGCATTGGTTACGTCGTTATATTTTATGCCAAAAAGTAAGCGAACAATATTGTTAAAAAACCTATTGAGATATAATTTATGTTTGGGATAATCGTACACCTTACCACCTTTACTCCACCTGGTGCCAAACACACAATCGTAACCTTCTAACAACTTGCGGTAAAACACTACTAAATCTTCCGGAGAATCACTTAAATCTGCCATTACCACCGCCACACAATCACCAGAAAATCTTTCCAACCCATAACGCACTGCATACCCAAAACCATTAGGTCCTTTATTGGTATGCACCACTAAACTTGGTACACTATTTTTTAAGTTAGCAAGTACTTCTAAGGTATTGTCTTTAGAATTATCGTTTACCACCAAAATCTCGTGTGGTATTTGCTCCTTACTTAAGGTAGCATACAATTGCATTAGTGTTTCACTAATGCCTTCTGCTTCATTATAGGCTGGTATTACAACACTTAATTTCAAGGCTTCGTTCTTAACAATCTTTCACAATCATACGCTCGTTCATGCGGTCGTGCATTTCTACTAACGTTGCCTCTAAATCAAATTTCCAGTTCCAACCTGGGTAATGTGCTTTAAACTTATTTACATCGCTTATATACCAGATATGATCGCCAATTCTATTGGTTTCACTATAGCTAAAGCTCATTTTATTACCACTAATTTTTTCGCACCACTCAATGGCTTCTAACATACTGCAATTGGCATGTCGGCCACCACCTGCATTGTACACTTCGCCGGCTCGCGGGTTTTGGTAAAAGTGCCAAAACATATTTACCAAATCGTAGCTATGAATATTGTCTCTTACTTGCTTGCCTTTATAGCCAAAAATGGTATAATGGTTGCCTGTAATGGCGCACTTCATAAGGTAAGCCAAGAAGCCATGCAACTGCGCACCACTATGGTTTGGCCCAGTTAAACAACCGCCTCTAAAGATACCTGTCTTAATGCCAAAATACCTTCCATACTCCTGAACCATAATATCTGCCGCAACTTTACTGGCACCAAAAACACTGTGCTTGGTTTGATCCACACTCATGCTTTCGTCTATACCATGTTTAAAGAAGGCATGCTCTTCAGCTATTTCCCAACGCTTTTCTAACTCAATTAAAGGCAAGTAGTTTGGCGTATCACCATATACTTTATTGGTAGAGGTAAATATAAAAACCGCTTCAGGGCAATGCAATCTGGTTAGTTCTAATAAGTTTAAAGTACCTGTTGCGTTTACACCAAAATCTGTAAGGGGTTCTTTGGCGGCCCAATCGTGACTAGGTTGCGCGGCTGCGTGAACCACCAAGGCGATGTCTTTGCCATACTCACTAAATAT
>JBIKKC010000254.1:0-3263 GCA_044360615.1 Bacteroidia bacterium
TAAAGTAAATTTCGTATAAGCCATAGCGCGTAAGCATGTAAGCTCCCCCCTGGAAGGGGGGCCAGGGGGGAAGATAGGGAGTTTGGGTTTGAGTTTGAGTTTTGGGTTGAAAATCTACCGTCTTCTCTTTCTACCGCTTTTCTTTTCTCTTCTTTTTTTCTCCTGCTCCCAGCCTTTTTTAAATTCTCTTTTTACGCCATCATCTACCAAAGCCAAATCTATGGTGCGTTTAAAAATGTCTGCTGCAGTAACCAATACTTTTATACCATCACCTAACTGAATTCGCTTGCGGCTCTTGCGGCCTATAATACTCTGACTTGTTTCATCATAATCGTAGTAATCGTCTTGCATATTGGTAAGGCGTACCATGCCCTCTGCTTTGTACTGACTAATCTCTACATAAATTCCCCACTCGGTTACGCCAGAAACAATGCCTTCAAACTCTTCGCCTATAAAGCCGCTAATGTATTCTACTTGCTTGTATCTAACCGATGCTCTCTCTGCATCTGCTGCCTTTACTTCCATGGCAGAGCTTTGCTTACACATCTCTTCATAGTGGGCTTCGTTTGCAGAAATGCCTTGGTTCAAATAGTTAAATAATAAACGATGCACCATTAAATCTGGATACCTACGAATTGGAGAGGTGAAATGTGTATAATGCTCAAATGCTAAACCATAATGCATAGATTTTTTAGTGCCATAATAAGCTTTGCTCATGGTGCGTATGGCCTGGCTTTGAACCAAATTCTGTTCTGGTTTGCCTTCTAAACTATCCAAGAGCGCATTAAAAGAATGGGCAATTGCCTTCTGACTCTGAAACTCTATCTTATAACCAAAGCGCGCGGCAAATAAATTAAATAAGCGAAGTTTGTCTTCGTTAGGTTCTTCATGAATGCGGTATACAAAAGTTTTTCGCTTCTCTGCTTTGCCTAAACTATTGCCATATTCAGCCACTTTTCTATTGGCTAACAACATAAATTCTTCGATTAATTTATGCGCATCTTTTCTAATTTTTATGAAGAGTTCTTTAGGTTTAAAGTTTTCGTCAAGCTTAAATTTTACCTCTTGCGTTTCAAAACTGATGGCGCCTTTTTTGAATCGCTTCTCTTTCAATTGTTTTGCCAATTCATTCAAAATATTTAGCTCTGTGGCCAAATCACCTTCCTTGGTTTCTATTCTTTCTTGGGCTTCTTCATAAGTAAATCTTCTCACAGAATGAATAATCGTTTTACCAAACCAAGTGCTCAATACCTCTGCTTTGTCATTCATTTCAACTACCACAGAGAAGGTGAGTTTATCTTCGTTCGGACGCAAAGAACACAGACCATTAGACAATTTTTCTGGCAGCATGGGGATGGTTCTGTCTACCAAGTAAACAGAAGTGGCGCGCTTCAAAGCTTCTTCATCTAGTTTGCCTCCTTCGGTAATATAATGACTCACATCTGCAATGTGTACGCCAATTTCATAGTGCCCATTCGCTAGTAATTTAAAAGATAGTGCATCATCAAAATCTTTAGCATCTTCTGGGTCGATGGTGAAGGTTAATGTTTTTCTAAAATCCTTTCTCAACTTAATTTCTGCAGCAGTAATTTTATCAGGAATGCGTTCTGCTTCTTTTTCAACCTCGGGAGGGAATTTATTTTCGAACCCATACTCAATTACAATGGCATTCATTTCGGTTTCGTGTTGACCCGGCCTGCCAAGGATATCAATTACTTCGCCAATTGGATTCTCATTTTCTATCGTCCATTCTAAAATGCGTGCAGTAGCTTTCTCGCCATTTTTACCTTTGTTTAATTTATCTTGTGGGATAAAAATATTGGTATGCATTTTCTTATCATCTGGTATAAGAAATGCATAGTTGTAATGCACTTGCAATACACCAACGTAAACAGCTTTATTTCGTTTTATTACTTCAATAATTTCGCCACTTTGCTTACCCTGCATTTTGTGGGCCAATAAAACTACTTTCACTATATCGCCATGCAAAGCAGTGTTCTTAAACTCAGAAGAAATAAAAACATCTTCTCCACCATCTTCTGGCTTTACGTAAGCATTTCCCTGATGGGTCATATCTACTTTACCAATCACAAAATTATGGGTAAACACGGCAACATACCTGCCTGCATCTATTTCTTCAATGATATTATCTGCTTCTAACTGTTTTAGAATTTTAATAATTTCATTTCTATTTTCGGTGTCGTCTAACTCTAATCGGCGTGCAATTTGTTTATAGTTAAGCATCTTTCTGCCAGCCTCGGCAAAAACATTTTGAACCTGCTTTTTAAGTCTACTCGTATTTACAGAACGTTTCATTAGTGGCAATATAGCGAAAGTTCAATTTAATTGTTTGAACCTAACTATTATTTAATAACTAGAGTGGTTGATTGCTATAAGGCTAAAGTTACCGAAGCCTCGCCCGAACCAAATAAACCTGCAGGGTCTGGTTTTGTAATTTTTACACTTATAGCTACTTCCAATTCTATCAGTAAATTAGAAATCCTTTGTAAAATTGTTCTGGCTAAATCTTCAATAAATTCCCTTGGAATTTCCATTTCTTCTACAATAATTTTATGAATTTCTTCATAGTTTATAAGCTCCTCAATTCTTTTAAATTCACGGTGTTCGGGTACTTCTTGGTCTATCTTAATGGTAACAATAAAAGTTCCTCCTTTCTCTCGTTCGTGGGCATACAACCCATGGAAGGCATGAAAACTTAAATTTTCTATTGCTGTTGTCAGTTTCATATTCGTAATATCTTTAAAGGAATTGTACAAATTAACTATTTTCGCACCCAAATAACTATTTGATATGAACCAAGCAGCAGATTTTCAGCGCGCCAGTAAAACAGATCAGTTTCAACACCACGATTATTATTTGATGGATGAGTTGCTAACTGATGAACATAAATTAATTCGCAGCACCGTTAGGGATTTTGTAAAACGCGAAATTTCTCCAATTATCGAAGATGCTGCACAAAAATGCTTATTCCCTCATTATCTTATAAAAGGCATGGCAGAGGTTGGTTGTTTTGGCGCTCAATTGCCGGCAGAATATGGTTGCGGTGGATTAGATTACATTAGCTATGGCATCATTATGCAAGAGTTGGAGCGCTGCGATTCTGGCATTCGTTCTACGGCTTCGGTGCAAGGTAGTTTGGTAATGTATCCTATTTATAAGTTTGGTTCAGAAGAACAAAAACGTAAGTTCTTGCCTAAACTAGCCAATGGCGAAATGATGGGCTGCTTTGGATTAACAGAACC
>JBIKKC010000069.1:0-10276 GCA_044360615.1 Bacteroidia bacterium
CCAACAATTTTGTTTATCTTACTTATGCAGTTGCTGCAACGGGTGGTCAAACAACAGCCTTAGGAAGAGGAAAGCTAGTTGGCAATCAACTTCAAAATTTCACTGAATTGTTTAGAGCCTTGCCTATTCGGAATTCGGGAGTTCATTTTGGAAGTAGAATTGTTTTTGATAAAAATAATTTTTTATACATGTCGGTAGGCGACAGAGGTGTTCAAGACAGTGCACAAGGTAAAAATAACCATTTGGGGAAAGTACTACGCTTTAATGACGATGGTTCCGTTCCTGCTTCTAATCCTTTGGTTGGCGTTCCTAATACAAGGCCCGAAATATTTTGTTGGGGGAATCGCAATATCCAAGGAATGGCTATCCACCCTGCAACAGGCGAAATATATGCGCACGAGCATGGCCCTAGGGGAGGAGACGAACTCAATTTGATAAAACCAAATACCAATTACGGATGGCCCGCAGTAACATTTGGCATCAACTACGATGGTACGCCTATAACACCTGATACCACACTTCCAGGAATGCAACTTCCACTTACATATTGGGTGCCCTCTATTGCGCCAAGTGGCATGACATTTATTAAAAATGGACAACTAAACAATGAGGCAGATATTCTTATTGGTGCTTTGGCTGGAAGTCATATTCACTGGCTAAAAATGAAAGACGATAAAAGAGTTTCTTCAACAAGAAGCATGAATGGTTATGCGCGCTTTAGAGATATTAGACAAGCACCCGATGGAAAGATTTATGCCATGACCGAATCTCCAAACCAGTTTGTATTATTGCGCGCAAGTGTTCCTATTTTAAATTCTTTGGAGGATGAAACAATTGAATTGAATGAAAAAATTACGCTTTCTCCTAATCCAAGTTTTGGAGAAAGTTCTTTGTCATTTTATGTGTCAAAAAATCAACTTGTTTCGGTAAGAATTATGGGTTCAAACGGCAATTTAATTAAAGAAGTAGCATCTCAAAATTACGCTGTAGGTACACACTCCATAATGATTGAATCTGATGAATTAAGAGATGGTTTGTATTTTATAGAAATTGGTAAAGGCGATTCAAAGTCGTTTTTGAAGTTTGTTAAAATGTAGTTTAATTTAAGGTTTAAAATAGCTTTAAAAAGTTAAATAAGGTTTAGCTAAAAAGATATAATTATGAATATAAAAAGTTTGCAGAGTTACTTATGGATACTTTTATTTTTAGTGATGAGTTGTACAAAACTCGAAATTGATGAAAGTGCCCCCAAATGCATTGAGAAGAAAATTAAAGAGTTTAATAAATCAACTGGGTGTAACACAGCAAAAGTTGAAGAATATACATTCCAAGGAATTACAGTTTATCTTTTTGATCCAGGAAATTGTGGGGCAGATTTGCAAGCCCAAGTTTATAATGCTGATTGTAAAAATATAGGCTATTTAGGGGGTTTTGAGGGAAGTGTTAAAATCAATGGGGAAGATTTTTCAAACGCTACATTGGTTAAAACTGTTTGGCAGAAGTAAAACTTATTACCTTACTTGTTTTTTTATCCCTAATTAATAACTTCGTTTTATGTTGTTAACTGGCCAAACTACCGCTCGGCACCCAGACTTGCTCCTATTTATAATAGTTGCAGTTATTGTGCTTTTGGTTTTAGCCAACATTGGCAATTGGTTAAAAACTTTTGACGCTTGGTTACTCCGTCGTTTCGGTGGGCACTGAGTTGGGGGGACTGCAATAATCACAAACGCTACCATCCTCTAGTATTCCAGTTCCTTCACAAATAGGGCAAACATATCCGCAAGTCATTCTAATTATTTTTTATTTACTCATCCATCACCCATCATCGGTCACCCATCACCCGTCCTCCGTCTTCCGTCCTCCGTCTTCCGTCCCCCTTACTCCTCAATATCCTCCGGCTCAATCTCTACTAAAGTTGTACCCAATTCTTTCTTAGAGTTTATAATTTTCTCTAAAGAAAGTAGCATGGCAGGCAATAACAATAGGTTCATAAACATACCAAATATAAGGGAAAGGGAGGTTAACACACCTAGGGCAACAGTACCGCCAAAATTGGATGCAGCAAAAATGATAAAGCCTGCAAATAATGCTACTGCGGTATAAATAATGCTTGGTCCGGCTTCCGATAAACTTTCGGGTATAGCAATGCGCATATCCCAATTGTGTTTCTTTAACGAGTGGCGGTATTTAGCTAAATAATGAATGGTAAAGTCTACCACAATACCGTAAGCGATACTAAAAATAATGATGGTAGAGGGTTTCAATCTAATGCCAAAGAATCCCATGATGCCAAAGGTCATGAGTAATGGAATAAGGTTAGGAATTAAGGATATTAAAACCATGCGCCAACTAAAGAATAAAAAGGCCATCATGATAGAAATAATAATTAAGGCAGAAATCATACTCTGAATGAGGTTCTCTATCAGATAATCATTGCCTTTTAGGAAGATTGCACTGGTTCCTGTAATCTTTACATCATAGGTTTCTTTGGGGAAAATACTATCAATTTTGGCTTTAACTTCTTTGGTTAAACGCTTCATTTCAACAGATCCAATGTCGGCCATCTGCACACTTATTCTTGCAACGGAAAAGGTTGAGTCTACCATCGATTTTAGCAATGCTGCATTGTCTTTACCTTGCGGCAGATAAGATACAATTTCGCTAATATCTACCACATTGGGTACGATATAGTATTTTTCTTGTCCCTCGTGCATGCCTTGGTTGGCAAATTTTAATAAGTCTACAATAGAAGTGGCTTTAGATAATTCTGGGAACTGAACCAATTCTTTTTGTAGGCGATTTATTTTTTGTAGGGTAACGTAATCTTTAACTCCTTCTGGTCTTTTGGTGTTAACGCTTATTTCAAATGGTAGGGTTCCTTTTAAGTGTTTTTCAAAGAATTTTAAATCAACGTAAACAGGGTCGTTTGCAGGCAAATCATCTACCACATAACCTAAATTTTTTACCATGGTTGCACCCCAAAAGGAAAGGCCAATTAAAATAAGGGTTATGCCGTAAATCCAGGGTCTTTTATGGTATACCCAATGGTTGCATTTAGCAAGTGTGGCATTGAGTCGTTGGTTATCTAAGTGTTTGGTATGTTTTGGTTTGGGTGGTGGTAAATAACTATAGGCAACTGGTATAAAAATTAAGGTAATGAGATAAATGAGCATAATTACCAAGCCAGAAACTACCGAGAATTGATCTAGCATAGCACTGCCCGAAAAACTAAATACCACAAAGCCAACCGCAGTAGTTACATTGGTTAAAAACAAAGGCAAACCATTTTTAGAGATAAGCCTCAAAAGGGCCAACATCTTATTGCCATGTTTATTAAATTCCTGGTGGTAAACATTGAGGAGATAGATGCAATTTTGAACCCCAATAATTACCATTAAAGGAGGCAGAATACCTGTTAGAATTGTAATCTTATAGCCAAATAAAGCCAAGAGACCCATTGTGGCTATTACGCCTATTACCACTACAATGAGCGAGAAAATTACTGCACTAATAAATCTAAAAAAGATAAAGATAAATAAGGCTGTTATTAATATAGAGAGATAAGTAAATATTTTAATTTCATCGGCTACCCTAGAACTCATGATGGTTCTAACATAAGGCAGGCCAGAAATGTGCATGTCTGCCTTATATTTTAAACCAAAATCTTCCGCTTTTTTTTCTATGGCCTTCACCAAAGGAATGCGGGCCTTGCTGTCTAATTCTTTTTTATTTAGCGTAACGGCCATCACGGCAATGCTATCTTCTGGCACATATAATAAACCATGGTAGAATTTAAGGCCATCTAGTATGCGAAGAAAAGAATCAAGTTCGGCTTGGGTTTTAAGCTGTTGCTTAAGCAGCGGATAAACCTCTAATTTAGCTAGTGAATCATTGCGTTGCAAATTATAAACACTTCCCAAGGAAACAACTTTTTGAACGCCTTCAATCTTTTGAATTTCTTCATTTAAATTTTGCCAATCATTAAAGAAATTAAGTTTAAAAACATCGGGGTGGCGTGTGCCAATTACCACAATGCTGCCATCTTCTCCAAAGGTTTCTTTAAACTTAACATAGTCCAAATAGTCCACATCGTCTTGAGGTACCATTTTTACAAAGTCGTAAGTCATTTGCACCTTGGTGGCAAAAAAGCCAAAGAATAAGGTGAGCAAGCCCAAAACAATGAGCACCCAAAAGCGATTTCTTAAGCTAAATGAACCTAAAGTATTCCACATAGTGGGCAAAAATAGGTAAAAATGTACGAATCTTCCTTTGATGTCGTTTATTTGTGAACTAAAGAATAGGTATGAAGAAAAACGCCTTTTTGTGCATTTTTTTATTTTTCGTTTTGAGCCTATGCGCCCAAATTCCCAATGCATCATGGCGGGTACATTTGCCTTATTTTTCAAATAACAGCATTACTGCAGTAGGTTCAAAGCTTTTTGCAGGCTCTGCTAGTGGTTTATTTTCTTTAGATATAAGTACTTCTGAAATGGAGCGCTGGTCTAGGATACAGGGGCTTAGTGATGTGGAGGTGAAAATAGTTAAACATCAAAAAGATTTAAATCTTAGCTTGGTAATTTATGAGAACACCAATATTGATATTATCGACCATGGGCAACAAGTTGTTTATAATATTCCCGATGTGTTTCTGAAGCAAATTATTGGGGCAAAGGCTATTTATGGTTTATGCTTTTATGAAGATAAAGCCTATTTAGCTTGTAGTTTTGGCATTGTATTACTCGATTTAAAAACAAAAAGAGTACTTGATTCTTATCAGAATTTAGGTCCCTCTGGTTCAAACCTGCCTTTCTTTGCTATTAGCATTTACCAAGGAGGTATTTACGCCTCTGCGGCAGATGGAGTATACAGAGCCGCAATTAATGCACCCAACTTGAGCGATTTTAACTTTTGGATAAAAATTGCGAATTCCACAAAAAGTGGGTTGAGTCAGGTTTACAAAGGCCAACTTTATATCATGGTAGATTCTGTAGTGAAAATGTATGATGGTTTAACTTTTTCTAATTATACGCCAGCGCTTGGTTCAAGCATAAAAAACATACAGCTTAGTGAATATAGCGCACTAAATCCCAATGCAGCCACTTTACTTGTTATTGCCCAGGATAAGATTTTATTAGAGAATGGCCAAGGAAGCCCGGCTGTAGTTGCCGAAACATTTAGAACAGATGCCGCTTTTGATAGCCGTGGCTGGCTAGCTATGGTAGATGGAAGTTATGGTATTACCATTAAAAATCAATTGAGTAATTCCATAGATTACTATAACCCTAATGGACCAATTTCTAAAACTTTCTCTAAAATGATGTACGAACCAGGCAAGCTTTGGGTAACTGGCGGCTCTGTAAATGATAGGTGGGATCCTTTGGTTTTTAACAACTCCCTGTTTTATCAGTACGCAAATAATTCTTGGGTTAATTTTAATGAGAATGAGCAGCCCTTGCTCCAGGGTATCAAAGATATTATTGATGTGAAGAAGAATCCTTTTGGGTCTGATGTTTATTTGAGTAGTTATGGGCATGGCGTATTGGAGGTAAGAAATGATGTGGTTATAAAAAAATGGGATGAAACCAATAGTACCTTAACGCGCTTAGATGTTGGTATACCGGGCTACACACCGCTCTTATCTGGCGGAATGGATTTTGATTTTAAAGGAAATTTGTGGGTGAGTAATTATGGTGTTAACAAGCCAATTAGTGTTAAAACTGCTGCTGGTAATTGGTATTCGTTTAATATAGGAACGGTTGCCGGAGGGAATGAATTAGGATGGTTAACTTGCGATGAATATAATAACAAATGGGTTACCTCCTTAAGAGATAAAGGTATATTGGTGTATAATGACAATGGCACCCCTGCTAATGCCAACGATGATAAGTATAAAATGGTAACCAAAGAAGTTGGGAATGGTGCCTTACCTTCCAATTCTGTGCTGTGTATTAGTAGAGATTTAAATGGAGAACTATGGATGGGCACCACACAAGGATTGGCCATAATTAGTAGTCCTAATTATGTGTTTAGTTCTGATAAAGAAGATTACGATGCCAGGCAAATTATTATCCAAGTGGGTAGTAATTTTGAGATTTTTTTAGGTAAAGAGCAAATCAATTGTATTAAGGTTGATCCTGCTAACCGCAAATGGATTGGAACGCCTAATGGGGTTTGGTTAGTTTCTGAGGATGGGTATACTGTAATAAAGAATTTTACTATGGCCAATTCTCCATTATTGTCTAATAATATTATGGAAATTGGTATTGATGAAACTACCGGTGAAGTATTTTTTGGCACCGAGAAAGGAATTATTTCTTACATGGGTGATGCAACTTTGGGGGCTGCTGAGTTTGGGAAAGTAGAAATATTTCCTAACCCGGTAAGGCCAGAATTTACAGGAAGTGTGAGTATTAGGGGTTTGGTTGATAATTGCATTGTAAAAGTTACCGATATTAGTGGTAATTTGGTATATGAAACTACATCTAATGGAGGAATGGCTACTTGGAATGGAAATAATTACAATGGAAGAAGAGTGGCCACGGGGGT
This sequence comes from Bacteroidia bacterium, assembly GCA_044360615.1. GTDB lineage: Bacteria > Bacteroidota > Bacteroidia > UKL13-3 > UKL13-3 > B1. Next base: position 6,550 of record JBIKKC010000069.1, read on the forward strand.
GTATTTAATTTTTGCAGCCACAAAAGATGGCTCCAAAACCCATGTAGGTAAGTTATTGTTTATTAATTAGAATGAAAGCAGCAGTTTTACATGGCATTAATCAGCCATTTACGTATCAAGAGTTTGAGAAGCCTACAGCAGCCCCTGGCGAATATTTAATTAAAATAAACCACGCGGCCTTAAACCACCGCGACGTTTGGATACAAAAGGGGCAATATGCAGGTTTAACTTTTCCTATTATTTGTGGAAGCGATGGTTGTGGCATAATTGAGGCCGCTGGTGAAGGTGCAGATAACAGTTGGATAGGAAAGGAAGTGATTCTTAATCCATCCTTAAATTGGGGAGATAATCCAAGAATACAGCACAAAGAGTATGTTATTTTAGGTTTACCTAAGCATGGTACTTTTGCAGAATATGTGAGTATGCCTAGCGAATTGGTGTTTGAGAAGCCTGCTCATTTAAGTTCTAGTGCTGCCGCAGCCTTGCCTTTGGCGGGCTTAACCGCCTGGCGAGCCTTAATGGGAAGAGCTAAGGCCCAGGTAGGAGAAAATGTGCTGGTAACGGGCATTGGAGGCGGAGTTGCCTTATTTGCAGCTCAATTTGCTAAGGCTTTGGGCTGCAAAGTCTTTGTGAGCAGCGGTAGTGATGATAAACTAGCCTTAGCCATGGGTTTAGGATTTGATGGATGTGCCAATTATAACGACCCAGATTGGTATAAAAACCTGGCCAAAGAAAGTGGTGGCTTTGAAGTGATTGTGGATGGCGCTGGTGGGCCAGGGTTTCAGCGCTTGTTAGATTTGGCTAAACCTGCTGGCAGAATTGCCATGTATGGCGCAACAGCCGGAGCCATGAATATTAATATTCCAGCAAAACTGTTTTGGAAACAGCTGGATATTTTAGGTTCAACCATGGGAAATAACCAAGAATTTTACAATATGCTGCAATTTGTAAATGAAAAGCAGATAGTGCCAGAAGTTGCAGCATCCTTCGGCCTTAATCAATGTCAAGAAGCTGCCCAATTCATGACAAATAGTATGCAGTTTGGTAAGATTATTTTAGATATAAAGTAAAAATTGCCAGAAGAGATTTATTTTGCACCAAGATGAAAGTAACAGATCGAATTAAAGCTTCAGACGACACACTCTTTTCTATAGAGATTTTACCTCCATTGAAAGGTAAAGACATTAATTACATTTATGCAGGTATAGATCCGCTTATAGAATTTAAGCCGGCCTTTATAGATGTTACCTATCACCGCGAAGAATTTGTATTGAGGAAACGCAAAGATGGGGGCTTCGATAAAGTATTTACACGCAAGCGTCCTGGCACCGTTGCTATTTGCGCTGCACTTATGAATAAGTACCATATAGATACGGTACCACATTTAATTTGTGGCGGTTTTAGCAAAGAAGAAACCGAAAATGCCTTAATTGATTTACATTTTTTAGGCATAGACAATGTGTTGGTATTGCGCGGAGATAATATTAAAAATGAATCCACCTTTATTCCAGAACCAGATGGTAATAAAACTTCTCTAGAGTTGTTGAACCAAGTGATAGACATGAATAAAGGTAGATTTTTAGATGAGGAAATTGAGAATGCTACGGCTTCTAACTTTTGTATTGGTGTTTCTGGGTATCCAGAAAAACATTTCGAATCACCTAATATGACCAATGACTTGAAATGGTTAAAGCAAAAGGTAGATGCTGGTGCTGATTACATTGTAACCCAAATGTTTTTTAACAATGAGAAGTATTTTCAATTTGTAGAAACTTGCCGAAATATGGGCATCACAATTCCTATTATTCCTGGGTTGAAACCGCTTACAACCAAAAAGCAATTAACCATTTTGCCGAAGGTTTTTCATATAGATATGCCAGATGATTTAGTGGATGCAGTAGAAGCTTGTAAAGATGATAAGGCGGTTAAACAGGTTGGTATCGAATGGGCTATACAACAAAGTAAAGAACTAAAGAAAGCAAAAGTTCCAGTATTGCATTTTTATACTATGGGTCATGGCGAAATTACGAGAACCATAGCTTCTGAAGTGTTTTAATTGTAATGAGCATGGATTTAGATATTGCGCCCTGGATGGGAAGAACCGAGTTGTTACTTGGTCCAGATAAATTAAAGCGTTTAGTAAATTCAAATGTATTGGTTGTTGGTTTAGGAGGAGTGGGTGGTATAGCTGCAGAGATGATAGCGCGCAGTGGTGTAGGGCGCATGACAATTGTGGATGCCGATACCGTAGACCCTACCAATCGTAACCGCCAAATACCTGCATTAAAAAGTACAGAAGGTAAGGTTAAGGCCGATGTATTGGCAGAGCGTTTGTTAGATGTAAATCCGGATTTAAAGTTGCGCGTTATACCAGAATATTTTAGAGACCAATTAACCTTTGATGTTTTGGATAGTGAGAAGTACGATTACGCCTTAGATTGTATTGATACCTTATCGCCAAAAGTATATTATATTAAGGCTTGTATTGATAGAGGGATTCCTATAGTAAGTAGTATGGGTGCAGGTTCAAAGGTTGATCCTACGCAAGTTAAAGTAGCAGATATTTCCGAAACATATAATTGTCATTTAGCTAGATATACTCGCAAGTATTTGCACCGTTTAGGTGTTTACAAAGGAGTAAAGGCCGTTTTTTCTGCAGAGCAAAAAATGCAAATTTCTGGTGTAATGCTTATGGAAGCTAGAAATAAAAAATCTGCTGTGGGTACTATCAGTTATATGCCTACCGTATTTGGTTGCACAGTTGCTTCTGTTGCCATTAGAGATTTGTACAATAGGCCATAAACCAGTTATTCTTTTTCCTGTAACAGTTTGTTTCTTTTTTGAAAAAGAAATAGGATGCGCAAAGAAAAACGAAGCGCCACATAACTCAAATAATTTCTAAAACGGGTAAGCCAATTACTTTTCAATTCAAAATTTGATAGGGTAATTTCTTTACAATCCTTTTTGCAAATCTCTTTTATTTGTTGCACTGTTGTTTTTTGAAAAGCAGCGTCCTTAATTTCAACATTACATTCTAGACTACCAAAATCACTCAGGTAATTAAGGTTGTAAGAGCCAACACACATCCAATGCTCGTCTGCAAATGCTATTTTTGCGTGAAGAATACTTCCATAGTATTCATAAATGCTTATGCCCGCTTTAAGTAGGTCTGCATAGAAGTAATGGGTTGCATTTTTTACCAAATTTACATCCGATAAACCACCTAAAATGAGATGAACTTTTACACCTCTTTTTGCTGCTTTTTTGAGCAAGCGTTTCAGTGCAAGGGAAGGTATAAAATAACTATTCATAATAATTAATTCTTCCTTACATTCTCTAATCGCTACACGATATTGCTTGCTAATACCAAAGCGTAGTTTTGGCCAGTTGTTTTGCAGCACCCGTAGTTTTATGTTTCCTATTGTTGAACCTACTCCTAATAGTCTTTTTTTAGGATTTAGCTTTGCGGTTTCATCGCATATTTTTAAAAGGTCTTTTACTGCCTCACCTTCAATTTGAATTCCAAAATCTAGCCATGCTTTTTCATGGGAAAAGCCGCTATAATGATTAGAAATATTGATGCCAGATACAAGCGCAATGCGTTCGTCGAATAATATGATTTTGTGATGCAAGCGAATGCCAATTTCCCTCTTTGTGAAAAATCTTAGGGGAGAAAAGAAATTGATTTCTATGTCTGTATGTTGAAATAGCTTTTCTTTTTTATTTA
>JBIKKC010000255.1:0-3230 GCA_044360615.1 Bacteroidia bacterium
TGATACTTTTAGAATTTGTGGTTACCCTTCAAATATTTCTGTAAGCACTAGTTATGATACTTATGAATGGAATACTGGAGAAAATACAAACCCAATTACAGTTTATAATACTGGCTGGTATAAGATAAAAGCTTCCTTGAGCCAAGGCTGTTTTGTAAATGATAGTGTATATGTGCCATTTCATTTTTTAGAAACTGCGCCTTCAGATACTTCAGTTTGTTTAGGGAACCCTGTTACTTTAAGAGTAAATTATAACAATGATTGTAGCCCATTTGGTGGACCAGCAAACACCGGTTATAAAGCTAAAGATACAATCCCAGGTTATGATTATAAAGGCGAATACCAAGGCCATTACTACTATCAATCCGAATCTCCTAGTACATGGAGCGTGGCAGCCCAAAATGCTTTAGCCGCTGGAGGTCAATTAGCAAATATTTACGATGTTAATGAATTAGGATTTATTAGAGATAATATTATTGACAATACCTGGATTGGCCTATATAAAAATCCCATTGTAGGGTATCATTTTTGGATGAATTGTGATTCTTTAACCATTAACAATTGGGCTTCTGCAGAACCTGCTGCCTCTCCAGCAGATTATGTATTTATGTATGGCGCTACCTGCACAGAACCATTTAAATGGAAGAGTCATGTGGATGATCCATCTAGTTTATCTGACCCTTGTTTGACCAATATTTATGGATTACTCGAAATTGAACCATGGACCTATGAGTACTACTGGTACGACAATAGTTTTAATTTAATTTCTAATAGCGAGACATTGCTTGTAAACCCAACCAGTAATGCAACCTATAGAGCCTTCCATGCTTTGTATCCAAATGGACCAAATTGTAATAGTGGCTCTGCTAATATTACAGTAATTGACGATAACTTTAGCATCTTACAGGATAGCGTAGAAAAAGTAAATTGCCAAGGAGATACCGTTATGCTTGTTGCAACTCCTGGATTTTCAAACTACAATTGGGATAATGGACAAACTGGACAAATTGCTGTTTATAGCGATACCGTTGGATGGGTATTTTGCACCTATGATAATGGAACTTGCGTATTTAAAGATAGTGCTTATTTAAATGTTCCTAAAGCGTTAAGTCCAAATCCAACGGTTACTAATCTTAAGTGTAAAGGCGATAAAGATGCCCAAGCATTTGCTGATGCAACAGGCGGTACTTTACCTTACAATTTCTTCTGGAATTACAATGGTTCAACCGCACAACTTCAAACTAACCTATCTCCAAACAGCTATGTTTACGCTATCACAGATCAAATAGGCTGCATTGTTTACGATACCATAGTTATTAACGAACCAGACACTGCATTAAGTCTTAAAATTAATGTATTAAAAGGTATCAGTTGCAATGGAGATAGCAATGGTATTCTTTTTCCAGCTATTATTGGCGGTGAAAAGCCTTACATTGGAAATTGGAATGTAAGTGGAATTATAGACACCTTGTTTAATGCTAAAATTGGAAAATATATTTATACATTAACAGATAATAGAGGTTGTCTCAAAAAGGATAGTGTTACACTAACACAACCTCAGGCTTTAGTGTTAAACGCAAGCATACAAAAACAAATCTTTTGTGCAGAAGACTCTAATGGGGTTGTTATTCTTGGGGCTAGCGGAGGCACCCTGCCTTACCTGTTTTCATGGAATGGAGCCGTAGCTACTAATGATACCTTATTTAATGTTTATAAAGGAAGTTTTAAAGCTAGGGTAACAGATAAGAATGGCTGCAAAGATTCGGCCGTTTTAACCATGGTTCAATCAAACACTGATCCTAATTTATGTGGTATAACTATTTCTTCTGGCTTTACGCCAAATGGTGACGGAAGAAATGACTTCTTTTATATTAAGGGCTTAGAAGGATACCCAGATAACGAGTTAACCGTATTTAACCGTTGGGGTGAAACCGTATTCAGCGCAATAAACTATAAGAATGATTGGGAAGGAAAACCTGATAGATCATTGATTAATACCGCAGATGGTTTAGTGCCAAATGATACTTATTTTTATGTATTTAAAACCAAAGCGAATAACAAGACTTATTCGGGATATGTTTATATAACCAGATAATAAAGAAACACTATGAACCGCTTTAGTAAATTTATATTAGCAGTTGTTATGCTGCTTTCAATAAAATCCTATGGACAATTATCCTATGGAAATGAGCAATTTTTATTTAATCCAGTTATGGTAAACCCGTCTATGGCAGGTTTACAAAATGGTCAGGTTAAATTAGGATATGATGCCCGTTGGGTAGGCATTAATGATGCCCCGCGAACAGGATTTATTGCCTTTGATAAAATGTTTAATGGAAATACGGGATGGAATGTTTCTGTGATTTCGGATAGGGTTGGCCCAGTTAGTAGCATAGCAATTGCCAATGCCTTTGCATATCATTTAAAAACTTCAGAAAAAACTGTTTTATCTATGAGTATAAGGCATCACCTTACTCAAAATTATCTAAGCTTAAATGCAAATAATCTTATAGACCCAACTGACCCACTTTTAAAAGCAGATCAAACTGGGGTTCCTATCAATAATTTTGATGCATCGGTAGCTTTTTATAATTTAGAAAAATTCATGATAGGATTTAGCTATCGTAATTTAATCCCACAAGGAACATTTAGAAATACCGTTACCATTACACCTACTACAATACAATATGCTGTTTTAAGCTTAAATGGATGGTATAACTTTACCTTTGGAGATTATGGTGTTGAGGCATTTGGAAACATTGCAACCAGCGCCAATCAACCTACCACCATACAAATTGGGGCATTAGGTACTTATCAGGGTAAATTTGGCGCTGGTTTAAATTTTAGTCCAGGTAACCAAATTGGAATTATGGCCTATATTAAAGCAACGGAAAAGCTTAATGTTTTTTATAATTACAATTTGCCAATTTCTGATATAGCTAAAGCTAGTAAACAAAGTCATGGAGTTGGAATTTCTTTTCGATTGGGCAAGGAAACAACAAAAACAAATTCCTTCTTTATTCAGCCAACTAACGAAAGTTCTGTAAATAGAATGTTTTAGTACCTTTTTTGAGGTTATTATATTAACGTATTTTCTATTTTCTCTGAATTGTAAATAAAACCAGAGAAATTTGAAACTGATGTTTCAGTTTCCAGCCTTATCTTTGCCTACATTTATGATAGCATTAACGAATATAGGATTTGAATTTGGCGGACGATTTTTGTACAGA
>JBIKKC010000070.1:0-10157 GCA_044360615.1 Bacteroidia bacterium
CAGATTGAAATAACAAGCGTGTTAAAACATCTCTTCCAACATCCTCACCTATATCATTTAACATACCACTCCAAATTAATGAAGAATAATAGAAGTCGGCACTTAAATCATCTGGATACTTATTGTCTGTATTTCCATCTCTACCATCCCAAAACTCGTTATGCCCATCCCAATTAAATATCCAACGCCAATTGTAATCGCTCATTGCCTTAGAATGAAAACAAGCCATTACATCGCAATTTGCTTCCTCTACCGCCAAGCGTTGATTGCCAGAAATAGTATTGGGCGCAATAAACCAATTTAGCCCATGTGTATACTCATGAATAATAACATCGGCATCTTCTGCATCTGGTACACCGCCAGTGCCTAGTAAAAGCGTTAAATCTGCAATCTCAAAACTAGATTGATCCGCTCCAAAATGCGCCGAAGGGTCTACAGGCATTTGATACATACTTGTAAATGGTAAGCCAATTTTTTTTAAATAATCCCTAAATACTTCAATATGGTATAAGGTATTCATCTCTCTAAATTGCGACTGACTTCTTGTAAAATCAAAATTGGCTTGCTTAGATTTAAACACAATTTGAGAGGGCGCTTGCAAATCTTTGATAATAGCATAGTTGTTCTCTGCATAAAAAGTATCATTCGCAAACTTTAAGCGCATCCCTTTGGGCTTTCGTTCTGCATTTAATTCGGGCACATCTGCACCATTGTTATTCTTATATAAACCACCTGCTCCATATTCTTTTTGGGCGGTGGTAAGAGGGTCTGGTAAAAATACCTTGCTTTGAATGAGCGTATCCTTTTTTACAAATAAGGCCAATCTTTTTCTACTTAAAACATTGCCTGCATTATCTGTAATCAGCTCTTCTTTTTCTCCTCTTTCGTTTTGAACCAAACCGCTATAGGCAGGAATTAAACTTCTAGCATTTTGCCACCAAACCTTTGTAAAAGTAGGTTCAATTAGTGTGTGAACTTGTGTTGGTTCAACCAGAACCTGAAAAAGGCCTGCAAAAAGAGATAGTGGTTGTTGGCTAAAATTGAGATTGACTTTTGCACTTGTTGCATAAATAGGAAACCCCTTGTACGTTTGCTTAAACTGTACATGAAAACCAATGGCACTCTGTTTAACAGATTCGGTTTCTAGACCATAATTAGCATGATTTAGCCATGTATACTTTTCTAACACATAGCTTTGCGCTTGCAGAATATCTACACTAGGTAAATTACTTTGCCCATTTAAGCTTGAAACCAAACCTAAGCTAATTAAAAATATGCCAATCAGTATTTTTTTCACGAGTGCAATTTAATATCTATTTGATAAGTCTCTATACGGACCTTATTAAGTTGTATCATAATTGTGTTTAATTTTGCGGAGGCACTAAAACAAACTCATGCTAAACTTATTAGGACTATTGCCAATAAAGCCAATCCTAAACCAAAAAGCATGCGCTTATTTAAATGCTCGGCAAATAGGAGTCGCGCAGCTAAAGCAGTAGCAGCCACAATACCAATATTATTAATTGGAAAGATAAAACTGCCATCATAAGCCTCTAATGTTTTTAGCAGAAAATACATGCTAAAATAATTGGGAATACCTAAAGCCATTCCCCACAAAGCGCTAGTTGGGTCAAATTTTGTTTTCTGGTTCAGCAATTGAAACACAAAAAATAATGTCCCAAAAATAAAAGCCACAAAGAAAACACTGGTTATTATTTGGGCACTTTCATAGGCTGGAATAAACTGTTGCTCTACATAATTTAACAAGGTATCAATGGCTCCGCTTCCTGCAAATACAATAAGAGGCAAAAGCCAAAGCATTTTTTTACCTGTATTTTCCTTGGAAGCACTCATTAAGTAAACAGACACAAGCGACAGAACGATTCCCAGAAGCTGCAATCCCTTTAAAGTTTCGTTGTAAAAGATAACGGCAAACAAAACGGGAATAACCACAGATAACTTTGCCGCAACCATGCTGGCAGAAGCGCTTACTTCTTGTGCAGTTTTACCAATTGCAAAAAATATGGTAATAAATAAAAAACCTAATATAAGTGCAAAAGGAAACCAAGGTGTAAGCCAAAATGCTGGACTAATAATCGTATGATTTGCAAATAGGTTTCCGGCAATGGTGCACGATAAATAATTAAAAACGATGGCTTGAAAAGTATCTACTTTTTTAAGTTCGAATACCTTAAAAAAAATCACAGTGAACGTAGAAAATAAAATACTTAATAGGAGGTAAATCATGAAGGAAAATATTGAATCATATTAACTTGACCTAAACTTTCTTGCTGTCTAATTTTTCCGCCAATTAAAGGAGCAACAACTCCAGTTTGCAACTCGCTTTTAGAATAAAACACAATAGCTTCATCCCAAGCTTTAATTTGAATTATATGGTTCAACAATTGTGCACCACCCTCTACCACCACGCTTTGAATTCCATGCGCATATAAGGCGCATAAAGCTTCATTAAACCAATCTCCTGCAAAATCTAACTTCAGGTAATTTACTTTAGCCCCCACTTCTTGCTTTACCGCGTTTAAAACATAAGTAGTTTGAGAACCATCAAAAACCTTTAAAGAAAGAGGTAAGCGCAAATGTTGGTCTAAGACTATTCTTGCAGGAGCATGTCCTTCGAAGGCACGGTTGTTTAAGGCAGGATTATCTAATAAGGCAGTATTGGTAGCTACCATAATAGCATCTTCTTGTGTGCGCCATTTATGCACTAATTTTTGAACCAACAATCCTGTAATATGGCGTTTTTCTTCAAACTCCTCTTTGCTCATGGTTGTTGCATCTGGAGCAATAAAGCCATTGGCAGTTTGCGCCCATTTAAGAATTACATAACTTTTTTGTTGGGTAATACCTTTAACGAAGCGTTTATTTAATGCCAGACATTCCGTTGCCATAACATTTTCCAACACCTCTACTCCATTTGCTTTTAGGTATTCAATTCCCTTTCCTGCCACTAAAGGATTAGGGTCGCGCATACCTATTACTACTTTCTTAATACCCTTTTCAACTATTAAAGCCGCGCAAGGAGGAGTTTTGCCATAATGGGCGCAGGGTTCTAGATTAATATAAAGCGTAGCTTTAGAAAGTAAATCTTTATCTTTAACGGAAGCAATGGCATTTACTTCGGCATGGGCTTGGCCATAGACTTGATGCCAACCTTCACCAATAATTTTATCTTGATAAACCAAAACTGACCCAACCAAAGGGTTAGGAGCAACGCTGCCAGCACCAAGCCTGGCAAGGTCTAAGCAGCGTTGCATATACAATAGATCCATTAGGATCAAGCCTCCTTCATAAAATCGTAGGTATAGGTAACTGGCGGTACAAAAGTTTCTTTTATAGTACGCATACTTACCCAACGCAATAAATTAACCATAGCACCAGCTTTGTCGTTGGTACCACTTGCACGAGCGCCACCAAAAGGTTGTTGTCCTACTACGGCTCCTGTTGGTTTGTCATTAATATAGAAATTACCCGCAGCATTGCGAAGCTTGTAGGTTGCTAAATCAATAGCATATCTATCTTGTGAAATAATTGCACCCGTTAGCGCATATTCTGAGGTTGCATCTACCAATTCTAAGGTAGCCTCATACTCATTTTCTGGGTAAACATAAATGGTTAAAACCGGACCAAATAATTCTTCGCACATGGTGGTGTACTTAGGATTTGAGGTAACAATAACAGTAGGCTCAATAAACCAACCTTTAGATTTATCGTAACCACCACCTGCAATAATTTCGCAGCTTGTATCCTTCTTAGCCGCCTCAATATAATTGGCAAGTTTATCAAAAGATTTTTCATCAATTACGGCATTCACAAAATTCCTAAAATCTTCTACAGACCCCATGCTAAAAGTACTGATATCTTTTACTAACAATTGCTTAACGGCAGGCCAAAGATTAGAAGGGATATAAACGCGTGAGGCAGCAGAGCATTTCTGACCTTGGTACTCAAATGCACCGCGAGAAATAGCTGTAGATACCACTTCGGCTTGAGCAGAAGGATGCACCATAATAAAATCCTTACCACCGGTTTCACCCACTATACGTGGATAGGTTTTATACTTGTGAATATTGTTGCCAATATTTTTCCAAATATCTTGAAATACGCCAGTAGAGCCTGTAAAATGAATGCCAGCAAAATCTGGGTGATTAAAAATAATTTCGGCAGCAACTGGTCCGCTAGGGTAAATTAAGTTAATAACGCCTGGAGGCACACCAGCTGCATTAAATATTTCCATCAATACATTGGCAGAATAAACCTGCGTATTGCTTGGCTTCCAAACCACCACATTGCCCATCATGGCCGCAGAAGAAGGTAGGTTGCCCGCAATAGCGGTAAAATTAAACGGTGTTAAAGCGTATACAAATCCTTCTAAGGGACGATATTCTATTCGGTTCCAAATGCCCTTAGCAGATTGTGGTTGGTCGTTATAGATTTGGGTCATGAAATATACATTGAAACGTAAGAAATCTATAATTTCACAAGCACTATCAATTTCTGCTTGGTAGGCATTTTTACTTTGGCCTAACATGGTTGCAGCATTAAGTTTGGCGCGGTATGGACCAGCAATCAATTCTGCTGCTTTAAGGAAGATGGCCGCACGTTGCTCCCAAGTAAGCGCTTCCCATTTAGGTTTAGCAGCAAGGGCAGCATCAATAGCTTCCGTAACATGGGAAGCATCGCTCACGTGGTACACTCCTAATACATGTTGGTGTTCGTGAGGTGGACGCATTTCTGCTGTTTTACCGCTCTTAACTTCTTTTCCACCAATATACATGGGAACTTCTACTTGTTTGCTTTTTGCCGCTGCTAAAGCTTCTTTTAGGGCTTTCTTTTCTGCACTGCCTGGAGCATAATTTAAGACCGGTTCATTTACCGGAACTGGAACATTGAAAAAACCTTTCATAGGAATATGTTTTGCGTTAATAAGTTTGCGAAGATACTCAAGCCAAGCAAACATTACCAAATAAGAAAAGAAACCTCGGGTACAAGGATAAACTATTCAATAAAAACCTGGTGATCGGGTTTTACTGAAAGTTGTTTATTGAGTTCGTCATAGGTTATTTTGCTCAAATCGTAAATAATATCCTCCTTAACTTTTAAGCTACTACCACGGGTCATAATGCCAAGAATAAACGGCTTTTGAGGATGATAAACCAACCCAAAATGATGCAATTGTAATGTTTCCACTCCACCCTGAGTTTTTAAATCTCTCTTTCCATATTTATGTGCTACCCCAATAGAATCTGGGATGGCCTTTCTAAGCCCTTCTTTGTAGGAAGATTTGGATAAAAATTCTAAGGCTTTTTCAGACATCTCTCTATTTAAATAAGAACTGTTGTACAAAATTCTAAAGAAGCCTGCATAGGCTATCACTGAAACAAAATTGGTAAATTCAGTATAATCCGCCTTAATGTAGATATTAAGATCGTGTTCCACCTTTTGTATGGCATCCTCTCCAATATAACTTGTAAGCGCTAAGGTTGCAAAATTATCAGAGTATTCAATCATCATTTCTATCAATTCTGTTAAAGAATAATTTCTTCCATGAATTTTTTTAACCCCCGCCTCCTCAGTAACATGGCCCATTGAAGTAGAATCAAAAATCACCCCTAAATTTAGAATTCCTGGTTCCTTTTCGGCCTTTTTCAAAATAGCAATCATAACCGGAATTTTCATTAAACTAGCAGGAGCAAATTTTTCTCTTTCATTAATACCTATCCATAAACCTTGGTTCAAATCTCTAAAATAATAAGAAACATGGAGTCCAGGAATTTCTCTATTCTTCACTTCAATATAATCTTCTATTTTTGACCTAAAATTACGTAACTCTCTTAAATCATAGTTTCTTTTTTGATACTCATTCAAAAGTGGATTTAACAGCGGGGGAACAGGTATTTCGGAACTAACATGTAAACTGGTTTTATTTTTTTTAGATGGTTTAAAAACCAAATAAGCAATTAAAAATCCACTAAAAAAAAGCACTAAAAGCACTATTATATTTTTAGGTTTTAATAAATCTAACTTCATAAAAATTAAACTCTTTTTTTGACTTTAATTTTCAATGCTAGTTAAAAAAAATCAGCTATTATTCAATTTAATGAAAGATTTATTGAACTTTAATTCCGTTATAATCAAATTAAGAAATTCTTTAGAAACAGGGTGCTCAAAGGCTAGTTTTGTTGCTTGTAAAGCAATGGATTGATCTTTAAAAACGGTAGCTGCTCCATACTTATTATCACCCATTATAGGGTAACCCAATGCACTTAATTGTGCTCTAATTTGGTGCTTTCTGCCAGTTAATAATTCAATCTCCAACAAACTAAATTTTCCCTCAGTTTTCAAAATCTTATAATTTAGTTTGGCTTCTTCAGAGCCCTTCACTTCAGAAGAGAATGCCTTCGTAAAATTCTTATGCTCATCTCGCCTTAACCAATGGTGCAATTGACCTGAGGTTGATGTTGGAATACCTTCTACCCAAGTAGTATAATATTTTTGAACTTCCCGTTTTTGAAACATCTCATTCATGCGGGTGAGAGCCTTGCTGGTTCTGGCAAAAATTACAATCCCACCAACAGGCATATCTAATCTATGAATTACGCCTAAAAACACCTCTCCTGGTTTTTGGTATTTAACTTTTAAATAGGCCTTCACTTCCTCTTCTAAGGAAAGTGGCTTACCAGGCTCGGGTTGTACGGTTTGACCCGACTTTTTTATGACAGCAATTAAGTGATTATCTTCAAAAACTACCTGCACCTAGTATTGCTCCTTTTGGTTTGGAAAATCTACAGCTTTTACATCTGCCACATATTGTTCTACAGCCCCCTTTATGGTATCATATAAATTAAGATACCTGCGTAAAAACTTAGGTGAGAAATCCTTGTTTATACCCAGCATATCGTGGCTAACCAATACTTGCCCATCAACCTCCGAGCCTGCCCCAATACCAATAATCGGAATTTTGGCATGTTTTGCTACCAATTGAGCTAAGGCTGAAGGAATTTTCTCTAAAACAATGGCAAAACAACCTGCTTCTTCAAGCAATTTAGCATCACTTAATAACTTATCCGCCTCGGCTTCCTCTTTTGCCCTTACCTCATAAGTACCAAATTTATAAATAGACTGCGGCGTTAACCCTAAATGCCCCATAACAGGAATACCTGCACTTAAAATTCGGGCTATTGAATCTACAACCTCTGCCCCACCTTCCAATTTAACAGCATGTGCTTCGGCTTCTTTCATAATTCTAATAGATGAATTTAACGCTGCTTTTGAATTTCCTTGGTATGAGCCAAATGGCAAGTCTACTACTACCAAAGCTCTATCTACCGCCTTTATTACAGCTGCAGCATGAGAAATCATTTCATCTAAGGTAATTGGCAAAGTTGTTTCATGTCCATGCATTACGTTGGAAGCAGAATCGCCTACCAGTAGCACATCAATTTTAGCCGCATCAAAAATCTTAGCCATGCTATAATCATAAGCGGTTAACATGCTAATTTTTTCGCCCCGCATTTTCATCTCCACCAAAGTATGGGTGGTAACTTTCTTCACTTCTTTGTGCACACTCATGTTCTAGAATTAAACCTCAAAAGTAGCTTATTGAACCAATTTGACAATTCTATTGACTAATAATTATCTTTAGTAAAGCCAATTTTGTATTTTGCAACCCGATGAAATTACGCATTTTTAGTTTTTTAGCAGCGCTTATTGTTCTAAGTGCCTGCAAAAATGAGATAGATATTAACGCACCTTATAAGGATATACCTGTTGTTTATGGCTTTTTAGATCAAAATCAGGCTACACAATATATACGCATACAAAAATTGTATCAAAATGCGGCCAATCAAACTACAGACCAGGGTGCTAAGATTGCAGACTCACTTTATTTTGATAGTTTAGTAGTTACCTTGTTAAATATTACAGATGGCTCAACGTATACTTGTGTGCGCATTGATACCATACCCAAAGATAGCGGCTTTTTCTCTAGCGGCAGAAACACGCTTTATGCAACCGATTTGCCTAAGAACAACTTAGCCAATGAACAATATGAATTAAAAGTGTTTTACCCAAAAGGAAATCTTCGTTTTGGTTCAAAAACCAGATTGGTTAAAGACCCAACGGTTGAACCAAGAAAAGTGGTAATACGCACAGATATCCCAAATCATATCTTTCAAATGCGCTACCAAACCGCCCCAAATTCGTCTTTGTACGACTTGGATTTAAGGTTTTTCTATAGAGAATTTAACAAAGCAAATCCTAGCATTTTTGAAGATAAATTTATTGATTTTAACCTAAAATTAAATAAACCCGTTTCCCCTAATACGCCTTACATTGAAAACATTTTTAGTAGTGTTTATTTTGACTATCTAAAAGCAAGTTTAGTAAACGACCCAAATACCTACCGTAAAGCCATTCGTTTCGAATTTAGAACCATTGGCGGATCCAAGGAATTTGAAACCTTATTGAGTTTAAATAAACCCAACACCAGCATTGTAGAAAAAAACCCAACCTTTTCTAACATAACAGATGCAAATGGTAACCCTTTTGGAATTGGTATTTTTAGTAGTAGAAATTTCTACAACCAAATACTCCCTAATGATGTAAATACCATCAACTTCCTAAATGCAAACCTACCCGGGTTTCAGCCTTAAGTGACATTTTTTCTTGCTTCTGGCAGATTTTTAGAGGTTCAAACCAGTACTTGCTGACACATTTAAACCAAACCTGACAAGATTTGGGATTGGCATTGTGATTGCTACTTTGAGGCAAAGAACAATAAATTTATGAGTAAAATAATTGGCATCGATTTAGGAACTACCAACTCTTGCGTTTCTGTTATGGAAGGAAACGAGCCGGTGGTTATCGCTAACAGCGAAGGCAGAAGAACAACTCCTTCCATTGTAGCATTTTTAAAAGATGGAGAACGCAAAATTGGAGACCCAGCAAAACGCCAAGCGGTTACCAATCCCATCAATACTATTTATTCCATTAAACGCTTCATGGGTCATACCTTCACCGAGATTGCAGATGAAGTTCCTCGTGTACCCTACAAGGTAGAAAAAGGAGATAATAATACACCACGTGTTAATATCGATGGTAGATTATATACTTCTCAAGAAATATCAGCTATGATTCTTCAAAAAATGAAGAAAACTGCTGAAGACTATTTGGGAACTGAAGTACGTGAAGCAGTAATTACCGTACCAGCCTACTTTAACGATGCACAGCGCCAAGCTACCAAAGAAGCTGGAGAGATTGCTGGCTTAACCGTAAAGCGTATTATTAATGAACCTACCGCAGCTGCCCTTGCCTATGGCATGGATAAAAAAGGTCAAGATTTAAAGATTGTGGTTTTTGACTGTGGTGGTGGTACGCACGACGTTTCTATTCTTGAATTAGGAGATGGCGTTTTTGAAGTAAAATCTACCGATGGAGATACCCATTTAGGTGGGGATGATTTTGACAATGCAATTATCAATTGGATGGCAGATGAGTTTAATGCCGAAGAAGGATTAGACCTTCGCAAAGACCCTATGGCCTTGCAGCGTTTGAAAGAGGCAGCTGAAAAAGCGAAGATTGAACTTTCTAGCTCAACCCAAACAGAAATTAACTTGCCTTATGTTACAGCAACTGCAAGCGGACCAAAGCATTTAGTTAAAACCTTAACCCGTGCAAAGTTTGAGCAATTGGTAGATAGTTTAATTAAACGTACCATCGAACCTTGTAAGTCGGCACTTAAAAATGCTGGTTTAAATACAAGTGATATCGACGAAATTATCTTGGTAGGTGGTTCTACAAGAATACCAGCCATACAAGCAGCTGTTGAAGCGTTCTTTGGAAAAGCACCTTCAAAAGGAGTTAACCCAGATGAAGTTGTAGCTATTGGAGCAGCCATTCAAGGGGGTGTATTAACTGGAGAAGTAAAGGATGTATTGTTGTTAGATGTTACTCCTTTAAGCTTAGGTATTGAAACCATGGGCGGAGTAATGACAAGATTAATTGAGTCGAACACCACCATCCCAACCAAACGCAGTGAGACATTTAGTACCGCAGCCGATAACCAACCTACTGTAGAGATTCATGTTTTGCAAGGCGAGCGTCCTATGGCCAATCAAAATAGATCAATAGGTCGTTTT
>JBIKKC010000256.1:0-3200 GCA_044360615.1 Bacteroidia bacterium
CCAACCTTTGCATTGCAAAAAAAAAACCGCTTAGCGCGGTTTTTTTTTAGATAATAAATTCACTTTTAAAAGTATCTGTATTTGGGTTTACACAGAATATGGGCACATTGCCAGAATCGTTTACAATTTGCTGGGCATACGTTTCAATAATATATTCTCTAATAGATTTATCATTTTCTTGTTGCGTCATAATCATTATTAAATCTGCCATTTTCATCTCTGCAAAGTCAAGAGTTTTACGGGCAAAGTCGCTGTCATCGTCTAAAATGGTTTCTTCATAAGCAACTCCGGCTTCATTAAACAAATTTTGAATCTGACGTAAATTTGCCATTAACTTGTTGTTTAAGAACTCATCGCTTACTTTATAAGTTAAGATATGGATGGTAGATTTATAAGATTTACCTAAATGAATTGCCCATTTAATTTTTTGTTTCGATTCTCTTGAAAGGTCTAAAGGGAAAACGATATTCTTGTAGGCATTAGGATTTTTATCAGTTTTAACTACAATAACAGGCATAGTAGAGTAGCTAATGGTTCTACTTGCATTAGAACCTATTACGCGCTCTGCGCCGCTGGCTCCATGAGTTCCCATAATAACACAATCGCAACCATGTTCTTCTGCAGTTTCTATAATGGTTTTATAAATTTTGCCCGACTTTACCACAGATAAGCAAGTGATACCATATTGCGCATGGATTTCTTTTGCTTTTTCATTTAGGCGATTCAACATAGCTTCTTTGGCTAAGTTATCTTTCATTTCCGACTTGCTGAAGCTAAAGATACTACTTAAAAAATCATCCTCTAAAATGCTAAGTAATACCAAGTCGTTGTTAAAATGCTTAGCAATTTGAGCAGCATGATGTAGTGCATTCAGTGAAATTTCTGAGAAATCTACCGGCACAAGCATAATGTTCTTTTTATTTTCCATATTAGGTTTAAGAATTTTCGAATGCAAAGGTAAATGATTTACTTAGCAAGCACAGATAAAATTTTAAAATGAAGATTCTACCTAGCGAACTCATCCTAAACCCTGATGGTAGCGTTTACCACTTGCATTTATTGCCCGAAGATATTGGCCAAACCGTTATTTTGGTGGGCGACCAAGACCGTGTGCCAGAGGTGTCTAAGCACTTCGACAGTATTGAATTGAGGAAAAATAAGCGAGAATTTGTTACCCATACCGGATGGGTTGGTTCAAACCGAATAAGTGTTATTTCTACTGGAATTGGCACTGATAATATAGATATTGTTTTAAATGAATTGGATCAACTTTGCCATATTGATTTGCAGCAAGGAACAGTAATTTCACACAAACCCGATTTAAATATAATCCGTATTGGCACTAGTGGGGCGCTGCAAGCAGATATTTCAGTAGATGAAATTTTGGTTTCAACACACGGCCTAGGCTTAGATGGGTTGCTTTGGTATTATTCACAATCTTCTAAATTTGACCTTAACCATGTAAGTGAAGCATTGGGTTTGCCTTTTGTTAAACCTTATTGTTTTGCTTCAGATGCAACTTTATTAGCCATGTTTGATACACAATCTATAAAAGGCATAACTGCCACTTGCCAAGGATTTTATGGTCCTCAAGGGCGCGCTTTGCGTGTGCCTATTCTTGAACCTAATTTGCCTCAAAAGCTTTCTGAATTGCGAATAGAAGGCTTGTGCATTACCAATTTTGAAATGGAAACTGCCGCTATATTGGGTTTATGTGAAGTTTTTGGATTTAAAGGGATTTCGGTTAATGCTATTTTGGCCAATCGCATTAGCCATACTTTTAGTAAAGACCCCGCCTCCATAGTAGAAAAAGCAATTGTTTATACCTTAGATTCTTTGTTTGCCTAATGACAAGCGATGAACTTTTAAGATACCGCATTGCACTTAATTTGGTGCCTGGCATTGGCGATGTACTCATTCGCAATTTGGTGAGTTATTGTGGGAGTGAGGAAGGTGTTTTTAAAGAGAAGTACAGCAAATTACAGAAGATTCCGGGTATAGGTGAAATACTTGCCAAAAACATTTTTAATTTTAAGAATTTTGAGAGGGCTGAACAAGAAATTGAATTTATAAAAAAACATCAAATAAGGCCTATTTTTTATTTAGATAAAGAATACCCTCAGCGTTTGCACGATTGTTTAGATGCCCCCAACATGTTGTTTTCTTTAGGTAATACAGATTTGAACCTAACGCGCATTGTAGCTATAGTGGGCACAAGAAATGCCAGCGAGTATGGTCGCCAATTTACACAGCAATTAATAGAAGCTTTAAGGCCAAAGGGTGTGTTAATTGTAAGTGGTTTAGCCATGGGAATTGATGCAATGGCACATCGGTATGCGCTAGAAAATGAGCTACCAACCATTGGCGTTTTGGCGCATGGGTTGGATAGGCTATATCCGCCTCAAAACAAAAGTTTGGCAAAAAAAATGTTGGATCAAGGCGGCTTACTTACAGAGTATATAAGTGGCACTAACCCCGATAGAGAAAATTTTCCTAAGCGTAATAGAATTGTTGCAGGCATGTGCGACGCCTTAGTGCTGGTAGAAACTGCCATTAAAGGTGGAGCAAGAATTACCGCTGAGATTGCACATAGTTATAATAAAGATGTTTTTTGCGTGCCTGGGCGTGTAAATGATTATTATTCTCAAGGTTGTAATTATTTAATACAAGCCAATAAAGCAGCCATGTTGTGTACGCCAGACGATTTGATTGAAACCATGAATTGGGGCGAGAAAAAGGCAATGGTTCAAAGTATTAGCAAACAAGCCCAATTGTTTAACCAGTTAATGGAAGAAGATCAGTTGCTCCTAACTTATATACGCAGTAAAGTTAAAGTGGGTGTAGATACTATGGCTTTTGAATTGCAAATCGATCCCGGAAATTTGGCTTTGAAATTATTGGAGCTAGAATTTAATGGATTACTGAGATCTTTACCTGGAAAAGTATATGAAATGGCCTAAGGTTTTTATTTAAAGCCTTGGTTGTGCATCTTTGCTGCGTATGAAAAAATCTATTAACCTAAGCATACTCTGTTTATTGTTGGCTTTGAACCCAATCCTATTAACGTATGCAGGTCCTAAACAACCAAAAAAACCTAAACGTGTAATTTTCTTAATTGGCGATGGGATGGGTTTGGCTCAAATTTCTGGCGCCATGAGCGAGTATAAAGGTATAAATGCTTTTGAACGTTTTCCGGTTAT
>JBIKKC010000257.1:0-3185 GCA_044360615.1 Bacteroidia bacterium
GCCTTTTTCATCTAAATTGGTGCATGGCTCATCCAACAACAATAATGGCGTATCGCTGTACAACGCTAAAATAAGTTTTAAGCGTTGCTTCATACCAGAAGAAAAATGCTTTATAAATTTATGCTCGTTGCCCTGCAAGCCACTTTGTAAAAGTATTTCATTAAGGTTTGAACCAATGCGCAACGGCAATAACTTAAAGTGAAAAGCAAGCATTTCATTGAGCGTAAACTCTTCTGGCAGGTCTAGATAGGGTGCGGCCAGAACGATTTTCCCTTGAAGGGCTTCTTCGACTAACAACTCCTGGTTAAATGTATAAGAAATAGTACCCTTGCTAAAGGTTTGAAAATTATAAATGAGTTGTAGTAAAGTAGATTTTCCACTCCCGTTATTACCTGTTAAGGCAGTAGCAGAATTGCTTAGGAAAGTATGGTTAATTCCTTTAAAAATCCATTGCCTGTTAAAGCGTTTGCCAATATCAATGAGCTCAACCTGCAAGAGATAAAAATTTACTTACTATTGAAACCCTTTAAAACACCACGTTCAGAATTACGTATAAAAGAGAGAATTTCATCGCGTTCTTCACTAGGGGCAAATTGATTTTCTGCAATGGTTAAAGCCTTGCTAAGATTATTGTTATGTACAAATAGTACTCTATAAATATCTTGAATCTCGGTAATTTTCTCATTGCTAAAACCAGCTCTTCGCAAACCAACAGCATTCACTCCTTCATAGGTTAATGGGTACCTGCCAGCCTTAACAAAAGGTGGAACATCTTTGCTAACCATGCTACCACCTTCAATCATAACATTTCTGCCAACCAAACCAAATTGATGAATAGCAGATAGGCCGCCAATTCTTGCATAATCTTGAATGGTAACATGTCCGGCTACCTGCACTCCGTTAGCAATAATTACATTATTACCAACTATACAATCGTGTGCTAAATGCGAGTAAGCCATAATTAAACAGTTTGAACCAACTGCTGTTTTAAACTTATCTTTAGTACCACGATTTAAGGTTACACACTCTCTAATGGTTGTGTTATCGCCAATGATAACAAGCGTTTCTTCTCCATCAAATTTTAAATCTTGTGGCACAGCAGAAATAACTGCACCAGGAAAAATCTTACAATTCTTTCCAATTCTAGCGCCTGGATAAACCGTTACATTAGAACCTATCCAAGTTCCATCGCCAATTTCCACATCATTATGGATGACAGAGAAAGGATCAATGCTTACATTTTCACCTATTTTAGCTTCAGGATTAACAAATGCCAAGTTATGAATCATGCTTATTTACTTTTTGCAACCTGAGCCATTAGCTCAGCTTCTGCTACTAATTTTTCGCCTACAAAAGCACTTCCTTTCATCACACAAACACCGCGGCGTATAGGTGCTGTTAAATCTAATCTAAATACTAAAGTATC
This sequence comes from Bacteroidia bacterium, assembly GCA_044360615.1. GTDB lineage: Bacteria > Bacteroidota > Bacteroidia > UKL13-3 > UKL13-3 > B1. The sequence continues at coordinate 1,427 of JBIKKC010000257.1, forward strand.
TCCTGGCACAACCTTTTCTTTAAATTTAGCATTATCTATTTTCATAAAGTAAGTAGAATAGTTTTCTGGGTCTTCCACTTTAGAAAGTACCAAAACACCTCCAGCTTGCGCCATAGCCTCTATGATTAGCACACCTGGCATAATTGGATTACCAGGGAAATGGCCTTGAAAGAAAGGCTCATTAGAGGTAACATTCTTGATGGCAATAATATGGTTAGCCCCCATTTCTAGTACTTTATCCACTAATAAAAATGGAAACCTATGCGGCAATAATTTTTCAATATCTTGTGCTTGGTATAAAGCAGGTTTAGAAGGATCATTCTTAGGTACTCTATGCGAACTTCTGGTTTTCTTAATAAGCGCTTTTATCTTTTTTCCAAATGCTACATTGGCGGCGTGCCCCGGCCTTGCTGCCATAATTTGCGCTTTAATAGGAGTTCCAATTAAGGCTAAATCTCCAATTAAATCTAAAAGTTTATGTCGCGCTGGCTCGTTATGAAAACGCAAATCTACATTGTTTAAAATGCCTTCCTTCTTAACTTCTACCTTAGGCTTATTAAACATCTTAGCCAAATGATCTAGCTCACTGTCTTCAATAACTCGATCTACAATAACAATAGCGTTATTAAGATCTCCGCCTCGAATTAATCCATTGTTGTATAAAAGCTCTAATTCGTGCAAAAAGCAAAAGGTACGACAACTAGAAATATCGGATTCAAACTCCTTTAAACTGGTAATAGAAGCATGCTGACTACCCAATACCGGAGAATTATAATCTACCATTACAGTTAAACGGTAATCGTCTAAAGGCATGGCAATCATTTCTACATTGCGATCATCTTCTGTATAATAAATATTTTGAGGCACTGTAAAATATTCTCTTTCAGCATCTAACTCTTTAATTCCAGCATCACGCAAAGCCTTCATAAAAAAGCGAGAGCTACCATCCATTATAGGAGTTTCTCCCCCATCAATTTGAACCACACAATTGTCTATTTCCAGCCCTGCTAATGCAGCCATTACATGCTCTACAGTAGCAATTCTAGCACCATTTTGTTCAATAGTAGTTCCTCTAGAGGTATCAACCACATTGTCTACATCGGCATCCACAAAAGGTTGCCCTTCTAAGTCTGTTCTCTGGAATTTAATTCCATAATTAGCTGCAGCTGGAATGAAAGTCATGTGCACATTTTGCCCCGTATGCAGGCCTACGCCTTCTAAGCTAACCGATTTTGCAATAGTTGTTTGCTTCATAATAATGCTGCAAAAAAACGAAAAGCAGCTTACTTATTTAAATTTTTTATTCACCTTTAAGTTGCTTAAGCTCATTTTCTAGTGCATTTAGCCTTTTTTGTAGCTCTGGCAACTTCCTAAAAATGGCAGTAGCCTTTAAATAGTCCTTCACCTCGAAGGCTGGAGTACCAAACCATTTTCCATCTACTTCCTTTATAGAACCTAATACCCCAGATTGCCCTCCAAATTGGTTTCCATCAGCTATGGTTATATGTCCGGCAATAGCAACCTGCCCCCCTACTGCACAATATGACCCTAATTTAGTGCTACCTGCAATACCAGATTGACCCGCCATAACAGTATGTTTACCCACAACAACATTATGGGCAATTTGTATTAAATTATCCAATTTTGCCCCTTCTTGAATGCGTGTTGTTCCCATAGTTGCCCTATCAATGGCGCAATTGGCTCCAATCTCCACATTATTTTCAATAACAACATTACCTGTTTGTGGTATTTTTTTGTA
>JBIKKC010000071.1:0-10069 GCA_044360615.1 Bacteroidia bacterium
ATTAATTTGGTTAAAGGCCAGAAAAATACCCGTTGATACATACCGTAATTGGAATATTTATTTAAATGAAACCTTTTACGAAACAGGAACAGATATTTTTCCTCCACTGCAAAACGACTTTAATGGCGATCAATTAATAGATGGTTTAGAGGTTTCAAATCCTGGAATAATTGATAAAATAAATGGAGTTCCTTACAATGCAGGTTATTGCTTTTCGCCTAGCACAAGTAGTTCTATTTTCTACACCAATGAACTTTGTGGTTTAACCAATGGAAAGAATACCATTAGCGTTTCTACGAGGGGAGGAAAAGATCAATTTGATTATTTTAACCTCATTGTTTACCTGCCAGAAGTTAATCAAAGCTTCCAGTTTAATGTGCCCACCAATACCGTTGCCTACACAGAGCGAAATTTTGATTTCTATGTTCCTCATGGCGTAACTTATGTAAATATTTCTCTTAACTACAATACCGATAAAAATGCCAAAGCCTTTATTAGTGGCTTCAAGCTAAGGGCTAGCGATCGAACCATTGTTAAGGCACAGCCTATCACCTTAAAATCAAATCTTTTAATAGCACCTATCAATTTAGCGCCTTTTGCATCTTGCAAAGGATTTACCCAAGCCCAATTGGTTTGGAATGTACTTAGGTTGCCAAATTTATTTACAGCACAAATAAGTGGTAACAATCAATTACAATTGTTGCCTAAGGCTACTAAGTTTGTGAGTGGGCAAGATTCTATTCAATTATCTGCAATAGCGCCAAATGGCTCTGCAGATACCGCTTGGTTTTATATCAATTCAACTATTCCTACTATTTGTAATGGCCAATTAACTTATGTTGGTATAAGAAAGGATCCGAGTTCAGAATTGTCTTATGATTGGGCAGCTCAATTTGCCGACCCACAATTTATTAATACAAAGGATAGTTTTATTTGGGTGCGCCCAACGGCAGATAACAGTTATACCTTAACCGTAACCAAACTGAATAATGTAAAAGAGAACCATACGTTAGCGGTTAAAACATTGCCTTCTAAAATTGTTGCTTGGCCAACAGAAACGAAGTCCTTTGGTGGTGCAAACCAAGTAACTTTTACCTTACCTTACGAGAATCAATTTCAAACTTATTTTTATGAGTACCCACAAACTGAGGCTAAAGTTAGTTTCAATGGGAAGGATGTAATTATTACCAAGTCGTTAAGTTTTACAGGCAATTTGGCTGTTAAACTATTTATTACCACACCAACCTGCGAGGCTTATCAGCACACCCTATTAGCCAATACTTGGGCCACTGGTATGAAGGCCATCGATAAAGCCAATATTCAAGTATACCCAAATCCAAGCAAAGGTGTTTTTACACTTAGTGGTTTGGCTAAAGGAGACATACATTACGAAGTATTTAATATGCAGGGCAGAAGTGAGGCTAAGGGGGAAGCCGAAACTCATGAGATTAATTTGGAAAACCTTGCAAATGGCTTTTACCTACTTAGAATTTTTGATGCCAAGCAACAGGTTTATACAACAAGAATTCAGAAGATAGATTAAGGTGGACAACTAAAGGCCATTAAATAAAAAAACCAACACTGTAATAGCGTTGGTTTTTTTGTTTTGGAGGTACCGAGCAGATTCGAACTGCTGTAGAAGCTTTTGCAGAGCTTAGCCTAGCCTCTCGGCCACGGTACCGTTTGAGGAGGGCAAATATACTTTTTTTTTCTTGAGTTGCTTTAAAACTATAATATTTTTTTTGTTTTGTTACCTTTGAGGTATCAAAAACAACTGAATCAATGAAAAAATTAACGGTAATGGCACTAAGTGCCTTTGTACTCTTCTCTTGTGGTAATGGTAAAAATGCAGCAACAAATAATGCCGATAGCACCCAGCAGGAAACTGCCGATACTGCTGCTATGTCTTTTTATGGTGAGAAAATTACACCTGATAGCGCCATTGCTGTAACTGAGTTGGCAGCCCTTATGGGAGAAAAAACAGAATTGAATTGCAAGATTTCTGGCGAAATAGAAGCTGTTTGTCAGAAAAAAGGTTGCTGGATGGATATTAAAAATCCAAGTGGAGAATCTGTGCGCATTACCTTTAAAGATTATGGTTTCTTCATGCCTAAAGATGCTTCTGGCAAAAAAGCCATTATGCTAGGTGTGGCTAAAGTTGAGGAAACCAGTGTGGCAGACTTGCAAGAGTATGCAAAAGATGCAGGTAAATCTGAGGCTGAAGTAAAAGCCATTGCAGCCCCAGAAAAAGAATTGGTTTTCGAAGCAAGTGGTGTTATTCTTCAATAAGTACTTGTGAAAAAAATAGCTATACTATTAGCTTTATTGCTCATGCTTGGGGTATTTATCCAGGCATGCAGCAATAATAGCAGTGCCCCAAAAGCTACTGAGTTAGCAAAAGAATCTGAAGCTAAGGCAGATTCTCTTAAGGCATGTTCTCCAATCATGGATCCCAATAATCCTAAGCCTATGGCTTTAATGATGCGCCAGATGGTAGCCAATGCCGATAGCATGAAAGCAAGAATTTTGCGTGGCGAAACCCTAGATTCATTAAAGCATCCTTTTATTCGATTTTATACTGCTGAACCTACAGATCCTAAAGTTTTAGAAGCTAATTTTTTTGAAAAGGCTCGCCTCTTTCAAGCTGCCTATAAAGAATTATTTAACCATCCTAAGGAGCAGAAAAAGTATTACAACCTAACTATTGAGGCTTGCGTTAATTGTCATAAAGATTATTGCAGTGGTCCCTTGAAGAGAATACGAAAACTGCCTATTACCGATTTGTAAAATTTAGGGGAGTAAAGAAATGTTTCCATTAAAAGATTAATTTCGTTTTAAATATAAGTGGAAACAATATGGTGGCTCAAGAAAAAAAAATAGCGCAATGCATTAAATGGGCAATAGCCTGTTTGGGTTTATTTATTAGCTCCTCTGTATTCACTTATACCTCTACTCCTCCGGTAGGGTATACCTCTGCGCCAGGAGAAGCGAATTGTTCTGCTTGCCATTCTTGCACGCCAATTACATCTGGAACAGTTTGGGGTGGTATTACTTTGGCTAGAACAGGTGGCAGTTTAACTTCAATTACGCCAAATGCGAGTAATCCCATGACATTAAGTTTTACCTCCGCTACCAGTACTAAATTTGGTTTTCAACTATGTGTATTGCCTAACTCTGCTACAGGCACCTCAGCCTCAATTGGGACTTTAAATGCTGGGACTTCTTCGTTGGTGCAAGCTTTGAGCAGAACAGGTCCAACCCGAAATTACATTTCACAAACTTCTGCTGGGTCTGCTGCTAGCAGCGGTTCTGCTAATTGGGCATTTAACTGGGTTACTCCGCTTAGCTATTCTGGTGGAGCCACTTTTTATGTAGTTATAAATGAAACAGATGGTAACAGTAACTCTGCAGATGATCAAATATATTTAAAGACTTTTACCACAACCGTTCTACCTGTACGCTGGTTAGATTTTAGTGCAAATTCACATGAAGATGGCATTCATTTAGCATGGTCTACAGCAGCAGAAATTAATAATGAAAAGTTTGAAGTAGAAAGAAGTTTAGATGGTGAGCATTTTGAATATGCAGGAACTATTAAAGGAAAAGGCAACTCAGTTAAGATTAGTAATTATCGTTTTATTGATCCCATCAATTCTAATAATGAATGGTTTTATAGGATCAAGCAAATAGATTTTGATGGGAAATTTGAATATAGCAGAACTATAAAAAGCTTGGCTTTACAACAAAAGGAGCCAAGAATTTTTACAGTAATGGCCACCCAAGAAATTGCTGTTGAGGCTCAAGAAGCTATCAAGAGCTTGAACGTAATTAATTTGCAAGGGCAGGTAATAGCTACCTTAACAAATAATGGAAACAATAGGTTCCAATTACCTTATGCGCTTAATGGTATTTACATCATTAGCGTTCAAACGGCTAATCAATATTATACGCAGAAAATGTTTTTAGGTTCAAACTAAATTAAAGACTTAAGCTTTTTTGTATAGCACATCTTTTACCGCCTGGCTAACTCTAGTAACGTTAGGAAGAAACTCTTCTACAAAAGTTGGTGCGTAGCCAAGTGGTGTATCTTGTGTATTAACACGTCTTACTGGCGCATCTAAATGGTCGAAGGCTTCTTTTTGAACCATGTAAGCAATCTCAGAAGAAATTGCAGCCAATGGCCACGCTTCTTCTACCACAACCAAGCGATTGGTTTTCTTTACACTCGTAATAACGGTTGCATAATCTATAGGTCTTACCGTTCTTAAATCTATTACTTCGCAAGAAATTCCTTCTGTTGCAAGTGCTTCTGCTGTGGCTAAAGCTACTTTCATAATCTTGCCAAAAGAAACTATGGTAACATCGGTTCCTTCGCGTTTGATATCTGCAACACCAATTGGAATTAAGTATTCTTCTTCTGGCACTTCACCTTTGTCGCCATACATTTGCTCACTTTCCATAAAGATAACTGGGTCGTTATCTCTAATGGCTGTCTTTAATAAGCCTTTTGCATCATAAGGGTTAGAAGGTACTACTACTTTTAAACCCGGACAATTGGCATACCAATTTTCGAAAGCTTGGGAGTGTTGTGCACCTAATTGTCCGGCACTGCCGGTAGGACCTCTAAATACCATTGGGATATTAAACTGGCCACCGCTCATTTGGTACATTTTTGCAGCTGCATTTATCACTTGGTCTATGGCTACTAAAGAGAAGTTAAATGTCATAAATTCAATTATAGGGCGCAAGCCATTCATGGCAGCACCAACGCCAATTCCTGCAAAACCTAATTCTGCAATGGGCGTGTCGATAATGCGTTTTTCGCCAAATTCTTCGAGCATTCCCTGACTCACTTTATAAGCGCCGTTGTATTCTGCAACTTCTTCACCCATTAAGAATACATCTTGGTCTCTGCGCATTTCCTCGGAAAGGGCCTCTCTTAAAGCTTCTCTAAATTGAATTGATCTCATGTTAAATGATAAGGTGTGCAAAAATACACCGCTTCACCTTATATCAAAGTAATCTTAAAAAAATGTCAATTTTCAATTTCAAAAACTTTCAATGTTAACTAAATGTTAAATGTATAAAATATTTTTGTATATTTGTATTACAGTATTGAAAATCAGTTGAATAATTTATTTAAATATAGCCATTTAGTTTGTCAGAAGCATTTGATACCAGTTGTTTTTGCATTTTTTTGCATTTTCTCGGTTTCAACTAGCTTTGGAAAAACAGGGATAGATGTTTTTGGGCATGCGCTTTATTTAAATTACGCAAAGATTGATTTTACCATTTCTAAACCAGTTAGCCCTCAAAAAATTCAAGGCCATGTCCAACAATTAAATAACCTAACTATTGAAGCTTTAATAGACGAGTTAGATGCGCATGCAATTGCTTTTGGGATGGATGATATGGCTTATTTGTTGTTTGTAAAGAAAGTTTCTGAAAAGTATTATGGGCAAACTGTTGAGGCTAAATTGTTTCAATATGTATTGTTAAAACAAAAGGGTTATAGAACCATTTTAGGTTTTTCTGAAGACCAGCTTACTACTTATGCGCATTTAGATTTTAAAGTTCATAATGTTTTATTTGTTACTCACCAAGGTTTAGTCTTTACCGATGTTTCGTTTACTAAAAATGCCGAGCCTTGCATAGAGGCTTTGCTTGAACCAAGTAAGGGAGGAAGAGCAATTACCATGAACGAAAAAAGACCTCCTTTCTACAATGCCTTAGAAAGCAAGTATCAAATATATTTTGAATTTGAAGGGATGCTCTACCAGTTTCAAGGTAAATTAAACCAATCCTTGGTTGCTTATTATAAAGAACTACCAGATGTAGAATTTGGCCAAGTATATTTAAATTACCAATTATCTGATAAAGCAAAGCTAGGTTTAATAAATGACTTAAAGAGAGCAACAGATGGAATGTTTGCCGCCAAGAAGATTGACTTCCTTTTGCAATTTGCACAGCATGCTTTTATTTATAAAGCAGATTTGGAGGCTTATGGTTCAGAAAAATTTGCTTTCCCAGAAGAAATATTAGCCAACGCTTATGCAGATTGCGAAGACAAGTCTGTGATGTTTGCTTATCTCGCAAAAGAGGTGTTAGAATTGCCTTCGGTTGCCTTAATATATTACCTCGACCATCACTTAAATGTCGGCGTAGCTTTCAATCATAAAACCAGTTATAATTTTATTTATAACAACCAAAAGTATTTGGTTTGCGAGCCTTCCGGACTTGGGTTCAAGCCAGGAGAAAATGTGTATGATGTTAAACGCGCGAGTATAGTTAACTGGTAATTTTATCCTTTATTTGTTTTGGGTCCTTTAACTTGTAAAGGTCTTATTTCCCAGTTTACGGTATGAAAATTATCTGGCATTTCTAAGGCTTGAATCATACCTAGGGCTACATCTTCTGGCATCAGCATGTAATCATGAGGTTTTATGCCTGGGGCATTTCTAAAGAAGTCTGTTTTGGTTGAACCAGGATAAACGCAAGTTACCTTTATGCCAAAATCTCTAACCTCTCTAAAAAGTGATTCGCTTAATCCTTTCACAGCCCATTTGGTCGCGCAATACGCACTTACTTGGGGCATTCCTTCCAAGGCTGCCGTAGAGGCAATATTAATGATATGTCCGGTTTGTGCTGTTTTCATTTGAGGTAGCACCGCCTTAATGCAATAGAACATACCATTGATGTTGGTATCGAACATTTCGTGCCATTGTTCACTAGGCATTTCTTCTAAGAAAGAAAAGTACCCCAAGCCTGCATTGTTAATTAAAATTTCTATTTGTGGGTGCTTACTTAATATAGATGCTATGCAAGTTTTAACTTCATCTTCTTTTCTAATGTCGCAAGGAATAAAGGTAAAATTAGCGTGTTCAATGTTCCCACTATTTCTACCTAAGCCGTAAACTCTGCAGCCTTTAGCTAATAATTGCAGGCAAAGAGCATTTCCAATTCCTTTACTTATACCTGTTACAACTGCTACCTTATCTTTTAAATTCATTCTGCAAATTTATAGGAAATAGTATAAGAGTCCGCAAACAATAAACGCCCAATCCCCTAAACAATGATATTCTTCTTGCTTAAACCGAGAAGCTAGTGAAGGTAAAGAAAGCTGGAAAATGCTATTTAGGCTTAAAGGTAAAGCAACGTAAATCACTTGTAAGAAAGGGGCAATCAAATACAAGCCAATAGCCACCATAAGTTGCGCTGTAAAAATTAAATATTGTAAATTATTGATGAGATTAGCACTGTACTGGGTAGCTAAATTTTTAATGCCTATCTGTTGGTCAATATGCGCTTCTATGCGTGCTATAGAGAGAATATTAATTAGAGCAGAACAACCAATTAATCCACTAATGGCAAGTAGTTCTGGCCAAACTAATATACTCATTTTTTCTAAGGTAAGGATAGGTATTAAGGCAATAGCCATGGTATAAAGTGCTGCTATCCAAAGCTCTTTTTCGAGCCATAAAATTCTGGGCCACTTGCGGTGAAAGAGGAGGTAAATTCCTGCAAGCATAGTAACAGAACTTCCTATGATGATTTGGTTCAAGTTTAAAAAGAGAAATACAATAACTGTATTTGTTAATACTAACAAGCCACTTGCTCCTATAAAAGCTTTTCGCCAATTAAAAAAGAGGAGATGTCTTTTGCTGTTTTGAACCAAAATAGCAGAATAGCTGTCTTGTAGATGATCGAACCAATACACTAATAAAGTGCAATTAAATAGAAGTAGGTATAAATAAAATGGAAATTGGATGGGTAATAAAAGGGTAAAGGCGCCCGTTAAAAGGCAAGCGCCAAAAGCAATATCTATACTTAAACAATGTAAGTAAAAGAATAATTGGTGAATTGTATGTAGAGGACTTAATTTGTAAGACATGAAGCGTTGGAGCAAGATACTATTTTTGATAATTTTATTTAGCAATTCTTATAAATGTATTGCGCAGGAGGAGAACTATGAAAACTATGAGTCACCTGCAGGACTCAACAATGCGTTTATAGAGTTGGGCGGTGCTGCCATTAAGTTTTCACTTAATTATGAAAAATATTTGTGGCGTAATCGATATGAAAATGTAACGATAACTGGAAGAGTGGGGGCAGGGTACCAATTTAACGACAGATGGATATTGAATAGAATCTATTTGGAGCAGGGAAGCTTTTTATTTCCAATTACTTTTCAGGGGCTAATAGGTTCGGGTAAAAATAAATTAGAGTTGGGAGGGGGCTTTACCATGCTTACCAGCAACTTTGCCGAGGCAGAGCTCATACCTAGTGGGGTGCTGGGTCTGCGGGTGATGGAAAGTAATGGCGTGTGTTTTAGAATTACCTATACGCCACTTATTAAGGATACCGAATTTATTAATTGGCTTGGAGTAAGTCTAGGATATAATTTCAGTTTCAAATAAAATTTACTTTATTGCTGTCTCAAAACTAGCAATATGCAACTAAAACATCCAAAAGGACTCAATTATTTGTTTTTTACCGAGTTGTGGGAGCGCTTTGGCTACTACCTCATGATTGGTATTTTTCAACTTTACCTCACCGAATCTTTAGATAAGGGTGGTTTAGGGATGGATAGAAAAGATGCTGCAGATATTTATGGGACTTTTATTGCCTTTGTTTTCTTAACGCCTTTCTTGGGAGGGCTATTGGCAGATAGAATTTTAGGCTATAAAAATTCAATCTTAATTGGTGGGGTGTTAATGGGCTTGGGCTATTTGGGTTTGGCAATTCCGGGCACTCAATTCTTTTATATTTCTTTGTTGTTTATCATTCTGGGTAATGGCTTTTTTAAACCAAATATTTCTACACTTTTAGGAAATTTATATAATGAGGAGAAGTATAAAAGTTTAAAAGATTCTGGTTACAATATTTTTTACATGGGCATTAATATTGGCGCTTGTGTTTGCAATCTTTTTGCTGCCTTTATGCGTAACAAATATGGTTGGGGTTATGCGTTTGCTACTGCTGGAGTGGGTATGTTTATTGGTATTGCCACCTTTCTTATTGGACTTAAATACTATAAGCATGTAGATGTTTTGAAACCTACGCAAGCAGAAGATATGTCATTAGGCCGTATCTTTATGCAAGTGTTTTTACCTGCTATTGTTGTGGGTGCAGGTGCTTGGTTTTTTCCTGGAAATATTTTTGGTTCAGACAGTACCGATGCCTTTATTTTTGCAACCATACCTGTAATAATTTTTTATGCAGGATTATATGTTAATGCAGCCAAAGAAGATAGGAGACCAATTGCTGCACTACTTAGTATTTTTGCCGTTTCTATTATGTTTTGGGCAGTGTTTAAACAGAATGGAACAGCCCTAACAACTTGGGCGCAATATTACACCGATAGAGAAATGCCTGCTTTGGTAGAAGGCACTGCTAAAGATCTTTATTTAGCCGAAAAAGTGGTTTATCAAAAGGATTCTGTGAATCTATATAACGAAAAATTTCAACTGGTAAAGGCCAATAGTGTTGCAGTTAAAACCTGGGATTATCCAGTGTATTACCGCAATATGGCGCCTGAGTTAAAACCTAATGAGGGTGAGGAAACTTTTCTTTTCAATACAGAGCTATTTCAATCTATTAACCCTTTTTGGGTAATTGCTTTAACGCCTTTGGTAGTGGCATTCTTCTCCTATTTAAAAAGGGTTAATTTGGAAATTAGCACTGCCACCAAAATTGCGTTCGGCTTGCTTATTTCGGCTGTTTCTACTTTGGTAATGGCGGCTGCAGTTTATGCAGGTAGCAATGGTGCTATCAAGGTTTCGCCCATGTGGCTAATTAGTTGTTATGCAGTAATAACGGTGGGCGAATTGTTTTTAAGTCCGATGGGGCTTTCTCTGGTCTCTAAATTGAGCCCTAAAAGAATCACCGCCCTTATGATGGGTGGCTGGTTTTTGGCTACTTCCTTAGGAAACAAACTCTCTGGAATTCTCGCTACACTCTGGGATGGATACGCGCACAAGTCGAACTTTTTCTTTGTAAACGGTTTGCTTTTGGGTGGTGCAGCCATTATTATGTTTTTTATGCTACGCTGGTTAAATGGGATTTTAAA